>PBAA01000001.1 GCA_002715785.1 Gammaproteobacteria bacterium
TATCGATAAAGGATTTCGTGGAGGCTGTATACCGTGCACGGCTCCCGCCAGTGCGGCATACCACGATCCCTGTTACGACCGTATTTGGACATTGGCAGAAGAAGCCAATTTCCCGCTGTCGATGCATGTTGGTACGAACGCATATTTGCCGCCGGAATTTCGACCGAACAAGGCGACGCGTGACCCGATAGCCGATTACGCGAACACCCAGAGTACGATTCAGAGAACTTTGACCGATTTAATATGTCGAGGAGTCGCCACAAAGCATCCGAAATTGAAGTTCGTGGTCGCTGAATTTAATGGTGGCTGGATCGGCCACTGGTTGGATCGCATTGATCAGGGCCTGCAGCGGGAATATAGATTCCGGTCCGATGAATATACCGGAGAGCTGCCACACGACGTTTGGTCACGGCAGTTTTACGCTACCATCGAAGACGATCGGCCCGCGGTCCTCACACGGGAGTTGATAGGGGTCGACAATCTGATGTGGGGGTCCGATTACCCTCATGTCGATTCAACGTGGCCGTGTTCTCTCGACGTGTTGGATGAGATATTTTGCGATGTTCCGGATCATGAAAGGGCACGAATTACGCGCGAAAACGTTGAGCGACTTTATGGACTGAACTGATTTTCGTGATCGTGGCTTTAGGCCAACGGTATAGTCAGACGAAATGTTGTGCCGTTATCCAACGTTTGCTCGCAATAGTTAAGATCGCCATGGGCATTTCGTGCCAGTGCGCGGGCAATCGAAAGGCCAAGACCAGTACCGCCTTGATCTCGGTAGGTGGTAAAGAACGGATCGAAGACAAGGTGTTTATTTGATTCAGGGATGCCTTCTCCGTCGTCCGTGACCTCAATTTGGAGGTGCCGGCTGACAACGGTACTGTCAATTTTTATCGAGTGAGCCCCGTGCTGCTCTGCGTTCTTGATGAGATGAGTAAGGATCGCGGTGAGGCTTGCAATAGGTATTGCTATCGGGGTGCGCGTCGCTCCACGCATTGATACTCGTTCGTATTCCCCCGTGACGTCGGCGAGAACGCAGGAGTCATCTGACGCATGCGACATTTCGGCGGTCGCGAGCTCCATGAGGCCGTTTGTCAAACGCTCTAGCCGAGCGAGATCTGATCTAACGTTCCCCATAAATTTGTCACGCTCCTCCGCCGTCATGTCGTTGGAGTGGTCTTCAAGTACTTCGGCAGCACCCTTGATTGCAGCAATCGGCGTCTTAAATTCGTGGCTCACGTGGCGCGCAAAATCTCGGATGTATTGGGAGCGCAGCTGTAACGCATCCGCCATTTCCTTGAGACGTTTCGCGAGCTGATCGACTTCGAGTGTGCGGTAGACGTGGTTATCATCGAAGGTTTGTTGCTCACCGCGCGCCACAAGGTCGGCTTCTTTTGCCAAGCGTTGAATCGGATTCACAACCGTTCGCGAAGCAAAAATTGAAATAAGGACGACAACTGCGAGAATGACCCCAGCGGCCTCGAGCAACAGATACCGTTTCGCATAGAGCGCTGTGAAAATGCTCGGAGGACGACGCGAGAGCACGACGGCACCCATGATCTCTCCGTTGTCTATGATCGGCAAAGCGATGAGAACGACTAAATTGGATCGGCTTTCGAACCCGATGATTGAAGAAGGCTGTTCCACAGAGGCTCGCCTTAATTGGCTCACTGCGGGTCCTAAGAAGACGGTGTTCACTGGATCTGAGGCGGCAATCGATTTTCCGAGTGCGTTTTGGTCAGCAGTGACGATGAGCCCGTGTCGATCAGATACGTATATCTCGGCGAAAGTTGTCGTTGAGGCCTCTGCGATGACGGGGGCAAGCATCAAACCTATTTTTTGAGCGATTGGGTCGGGAGATTCGGACGTGTTGACGACGCGAAGCGGAGGATGAATCTGCGTCGTCGCGAGGTCGAGTTCACTGGACGCGAGTCTGGATTCTTTAACCCCTGGGCGTTGATGTTTGGGTTCCATTTGATCTTTCGTCAGGGTCCGTAACGTCTGACGATACACGGCTATCACGAAGGCTCCTTGAGCTCGAAGCTCGGATTCGGTCTGCCTTATCAGCGCACTTTCATACAGTCGAAGTATCTGAATACCCGCCAAGGGGAGGATCATGACAATCAGGCTCAGACCGACAAGCACTGTGCGTAATCGAAACCGAATCATCTTGAGCGATGCCTACTCGAACGAGAGGCGAAAACCGACGCCGTGTACGGTGTGGATGGGATCGACTCCAAGATTGCGTAGCTTTTTCCGTAGTCGCCGGATATGACTATCGATCGTCCTGTCGCTGACAATCCTATTCGCTGCGTATGCGCCGGACATGAGTTTTTCTCGAGCCAGGACCTTTCCGTCCTCGCGTGCCATGGCTGTCAAAAGATCAAATTCAGTACGGGTTAGGTCGAGCGTTTCGTTATCAATTCGGGCTGCTCGTGATTCAACATTGATGTTGAGCGGGCCGATCGAAAGGGAACTATCGAGCTCCTTCGGCTGCTCTTGCGGCCGACGTAAATGCGCTTTCACTCGGGCCACGAGCTCTCTGACGCTAAAGGGCTTTGTCACGTAATCGTCTCCGCCAATATCCAATCCTTTGATTCGGTCGGCTTCGGCATCCTTCGATGACAAAAAGATAATTGGGGCGGCGGACGACTGACGTATTTGTTCACAAACAGCAATACCGTCTCCTTCCGGCATTAATACGTCTAGAACGACGAGATCGGGTTGTTCTGTCTCGAACTTTTGGATGGCGGTTCGACCTGTTGACGCTTCAACCGCATCGAAACCTTCGCGGCGCAATGCAAAGCAGACCACGTCCCGAATATGGGCGTCGTCGTCAACGACTAGAACCTTCTGCATAGAATCAGTTTAGCACTCAGGACATGGACGCGGTTTGTGAACTAACCAAAAAAGACGTTAGAGCTTGTCCTATACTGATTCGATGGAATATGAGGTGCCAACGTCATCCGTTGATGCGTATCGCGAACAGGGGTTCGCCATTCTGCCATCGGTGATTGATGAAGCGACCGTGGCGATGTTGCGAGAGGAAAGCGCGTACTTTGTCGGATATACGGATGCTGCGATGGACGCCGAAGGTGTTGAAGTCAACGGCATTACGCACCGAGGGAAGCGTTACTTCATCAGTAATCGGTATCGGTCCAGCGCGCGGCTTGCCGACTTTCTCTTTGGTTCGCTGATGGCCAAGATCACGACTGCGTTTCTCGGCGACACCGTTTTTCTTTTTAACGAGCAGTGGGTCGTCAAAGGAGCGGGTCAAGGTATGAAATTTTCTTGGCACCAGGATTCCGGTTACGTTAAGGCATTCGATCCGGCCACCAGGCATACGCCGTACCTAACTTGTTGGTGTGCGTTAGACGATATGACCGATGCTAATGGGACTATCTCAGTGTTGGCGCATGACGTACTGGGGACTCGGAACCACATCCTTGACCATGAGCGTGAGGACGGAACAAACGATTTAATTGGCTATGCGGGCTTGGAGTCGGGCGAACTGATCACCATGGAAGCAGGGAGCGTTGCTGTTTTCTCGAGTACGAGTCTGCATCGAAGCGGACCCAATACAACCCATCAGCAGCGACGTGTCTATCTTGCACAGTATTCGTCGGAGCCACTCATGTCATCAAGCGGCAAACTCTGGGCGCAAGCGGTGCCGTTTGTTGCGCGAGGCGACATGGTGTATTCGAAGAAGGATGATTTCGACAAGCCGGTGGTGTCGCCACGAATCCGGAAAAACATGCAGACTGAGTTCGCATAGCGTAGCTGAGAAGGGTGCGCAAGATAACGGGGGTTTCAAGATGTCTGGTCCACTAGACGGTGTTCGGGTTATAGACTTGACCACGATTTACTCGGGTCCCATTGCGACGTCGATCCTCGGGGATCACGGCGCTGACGTCGTCAAGATTGAAGCACCGGGCGGCGAAGCGATGCGACCTGGATTTCGCCACCAGCGGAATGGGGTGAGTGGTCCGTTCGCTATGATGAATCGAAATAAGCGTTCTCTTGTGCTCGATCTTTCGGAAGACTCAGGTAAACGCGTGCTCGAACGTCTTTTGGCCGGCGGCGACGTGGTTGTTGAAAACTTTCGCCCAGGCGTTATGGAACGACTTGGATTTGGATGGGATCGATTGCAAACACTCAATTCGCGATTAATTTACGCGTCCATCAACGGTGTTGGCCCGACCGGACCATATGCCAATCGTCGGGTATACGATGCGGTAATCCAAGCGATTTCCGGGATGGCCTCTTTGCAGGCGGATCCGAAGGTGGAAAGGCCACAGATGATTAATACGCTCATGTGCGACAAGTTGACCTCCATCACAGCGGCCCAGAATATTTGTTCTGCTTTATACGCACGGGAAAAAACGGGGCGCGGGCAGCGAGTCGAGATATCAATGCTCGACTCCAGTCTATTTTTTCTGTGGCCGGACAGCATGGGCAATTTCACTTTCGTGGGAGACGATATTCCCAAGACTCCCTACGGGTCGCACGCGCACTTTGTTCGGCAAACGAAGGACGGTTACATCGCCACCATGCCCGTGCAACCAGCCGAATGGAGTGGACTTTTTACGGCACTTGAGTTGGACGCTCTTCTCGCGGATGAACGATTTGCAACACCGCGGGCTCGGCAAGCCAACAGCGTCCTCTTTCAGCAACTGATTACCGACTCGTACGCGCGATTCACGACCGCTGAGTTGGTCGAACGTTTAAGTGAGAACGAGGTGCCGTTTGCTGAGATAAATTCCCGTGAAGCTGTGATTGAGGACCCTCAGGTGAAAGCAATGGGTGCGCTGGTCGAGTTCGAGCATCCCTTCGGAGGAGCGATGCGACAGCCGCGTCCGCCGGGCCGCTTTAGCGATACCGAGACGGATATCTTTCGGTGTTCTCCGCAGTTGGGTGAACACACCGATGATGTCTTAGACGAATACGGATTTGATTCTGACGAGATTCAAGAGCTTCGCGATCAGGGTACGGTTGCATAGACAGCCCGGGCGCCGCCCGACTTATTCATTGATACGCGCGGTCGAGGTCGGTCCAAAAGTTCGAATACGTTTTCTCAACACAGTTAGGGGCTTGGATTGAACAGCCTGGCGTACGCGTAGCGAATACTGCAAAGGACATTGCCATCCGATGATCATCGTAGGTATCGAACCTGGCGGGTCGCATGTCGCTGGGAATGATCGTGATGTGATCTGGACCTTCCTCGGTGGTAATGCCTGCTTTTTGGAGTTCTTGCGCGGGACAACTAATGCGATCGCACTCTTTGTGGCGCAGAGTCGCTAGCCCCGTGATATGGGTTTTATCCGGTAGATAGGGTGCCAACGCCATTAAGGTCACGGCTGCATCGGGCATGTCGATCATGCAGATTTCACCTAGTGAATTGAGTTGAGCTGGCCCCGAAACGGTGATACCGCTGGGGTCGTGTTTCACGGACGCGCCCAGTCGCTCACAGACGTTGAGAAACTCGATGTCGCCTTGAGTCGTATTTGAAGTTAGGTTTGTGAGGCGGACGGTTGAGTTGTGAAGGGTCGCGAGAGCGGCAAAATAGGTTGCCGCGGTGGCGTCTCCCTCAACCTTGATCGAGCTTCCACTGTAGATCTGGGGTTTAACGTTTAGGACGTTGCCATCCTGTTGGATAGATACGCCTCGCTGCATCATTTCATTGAGTGTTAGTTCAACGTAGGGTGCGCTAGTGAGCTCGTCGATTAGCTCAATGCAAAGTCCCTGCTTAAAGACCGGTGCGACAAGCAATAATGCGCTTAAGTACTGGCTACTAACACTGGTCTGCAACTGAACTGAATCACCCACTGCCGGCCCGCTAACGGAAATGGGTAGGCGACCGTCATTCGATCGAACAGTACAACCGAGTTGCTCGAGAGCGTCTAGCAAGTGTCGGTTGGGGCGGGCGCGTAACGACGCATGGCCGTCAAACGTTGTCGACCCTTTTCGCAGCGCGCTGATGGCTAATAACAGGCGCAACGAGACACCGCTCATGTCAAGGTCTAAGTGGACGTCACTCCCAAAGTTGAAGTTCGTTGAATCGACATGGACGCTGTTACCAGTACGCTGTACTTCTACTCCAAGTTCTCCTAATGCTCTCGTCATTGCCTCGATATCGCTCGAACGATCGAGGTTCTGAATGACACTGGGCTCTCGAGCCAGCGAACTAATCGCCAATTGTCTCAAGCCAACGGACTTGCTCCCCGGCAACGAGACCTCTATGTCGAACGGACGTTGAATTACGCGAATTTCGCGAGAATCTTCGATACGCATCGTCGCATCATCACCTCAAATTGTGTGCATGTCGAAATCGTGACGCACGTCCTTAGGGTTAGCTAAGTTGGCGAAAGGCTCGATCCGTGGCTTCTAATGTTTTTTCGATTTCGTTTTCTGTATGTGCGGTAGACAAGAACATGTTATGCCACGGATGCAGATAGACGCCTTCCTTGACGGCGAGTCCGCAAAACGCGATTCCCTTTTCAGCTTTTGGATCGTCTTCGAACATGAGGGTCGGCATCTGAGGAGGACCACTTTGAATAATGCCGTGACCGTGCCTTTGTGCCTGTTCGTATAGCCCGCTACGGAGTTGCTGTCCTAGGCGCTCCATTAGTTGTGGCCCGTTCTGTTCGCTAAGGACGTTGAGTGTTTCTATTGCGGCGGCCATCGGGGCGGCTTGATACCAGAAAGAGCCAGTGACAAAAATCTTGGTCATGGCTTCTCGGTAAAAATCGTTACCTAGAACCGCCGCAAGCGGTTCTCCGTTGGCAATGCCCTTGCCCCATGCGGAGAGGTCGGGGTGAATCCCCAGGGCTGACCAACTCGCGTCGAGCGACAAGCGCAGCCCGGCCCGGACATCATCAAGGATGAGGGCGGCACCTTCCCGATCACAAATCTCACGAACGCGTTTGGCGAACTGGAGGTCGGTGAGTTCCTGATGATGGCCCGCGTCGTGGCGGAATGCGGACACGATGATTCCGGCTAAACGTCCATGAGCTTTCGAAGCCGCCTCGTCAAGACTCTCGATGTTATTAAACTGGTAGGGAAGAAAATGTTGGTGGTCTTCTTTGGGCGTGCCCTTCGACATGTAGTTGGCCCAAGGCTGAGCGCCGTGATATGCACCGTTTGCGACAAGTATGACGGGCTGATCGGCACACGCACGGGCGCACATAACGCAAATCGTCGTTGCATCATTCCCATTTTTCGCAAACACCGCCCAATCCGCGTGAGAAATCTGTTTAACGAGTCGCTCGGCCAACTCCACAATGACAGGGGCGGGCGCGTTTGCTATATCCAACTGGGCGCGCTGGGCGTCGGCGGCTGCACGGATGCGAGGGTTGGCGTAGCCCGCAATCATTGGTCCGTACGAGCACATGTAATCGATGTATTCGTTACCGTCAACGTCCCAGAGGTGGCATCCCTCAGCGCGCTCGAAATACTGTGGGTATTCGGGCGGCATTCGCCGGAGGACCGACATGTGACCATACATACCTCCGGGTATGACTTGCGCCGCTCGCTCTCTTAATTCGCTGTCTCGTTCCATCGTTTTTGCTACGCCGTCCTCGATAGAAGAACTATACAATGACCGACGCCCTCTAGAGGAATGTCCGTGAATGATCAGAATATTCTCGTATTTGCCTAATCCACGGGTGTGGAAAGCGACCATTACCGGAAGGTACTTGGACGTCGAGGTTCAGGTGCGCGGGGCTCCCCCTCGAGAGCTTGGTCAGTGGCTTTGGGATTTTGATGCGCGACCGCTTGAACAAAACGATCGAAGCGATCCTGGACTAGAGCGCAAGGGCCGAACAGGTTTTAGCGGTTCGTTATATAAGACGGATCAGTTTCTTAAGGCGCATCCGTTTGGCAATGTCCCAGCCGCATTCGATGTCACCGGCTCCGTCGGAATATTTGAATCCAATAGCATTATGCGAGCGGTCGCCCGGTTGGCCGACGATGACAAGGGTATCTACGGTAGAGACCCCTACCAAGCGTCGCGGATTGATAGTTTTCTTGACGCCAGTCTTGTCTTTGCGAGGGATACGCAACGTTATCTGTTGTGTCTCGGGAGTGATCGACTGACACGCGAGATACATACGCAGGGCCGAGACGCGTTCAAGAATTACCTCGACGGGATCGAGAGATCGTTGACGGCAGGAGACCCGTTTATCGTCGGCAAGGAACTTACGCTCGCCGATGTCTGTTTTGTCGCCGAGGTCAGTTTGTTCTCGCGTGAACGCGCGTGGCAACGAACGATTGAAGCGATCGAGTGTGAACCGATCGATTGGAGCGGATTTGAGCTTGCGATGGCGCACTACGACGATCTATGCAGGCGACCAGCGTTCGAAGGCGACCTGGCCCCTTTCCTTGAAAAACTCGCGGTCGACATAAAGAAACACGCTGGGTGACATGGTTACTGGCGGAGTCTTCCTTTACTTGTAGAATAAGTCGCTTGGTAAGAGTTCCATGACAAGGGGAATCACATGGCGGAAGCTGCAACCGCAGATTTAGACGCGGATCTCAATAACTTAACGATGAGCGAAGAAGTCGAGCCGCTGGTGGCCGGCGTCAAGAAATTCATCGGCGAGGACATTGAGCCGCGGACCGAAGAGTATTTCGAGGCCGCTGGCGAACACGGTGACCGGTGGAGTCTGTCGCCACGTCAGGAAGATATCTTGGACAGTCTGAAGACTAAGGCCAAATCAAATGGACTATGGAACTTCTTCCTACCGGATGCCGATACTGGTGAGGGACTCAAGAATCTTGATTACGCGTATATTGCGACGGAGTTAGGTAAGAATCCCATCGCGTCGGAATGCCTCAATTGCAGCGCGCCAGACACAGGCAATATGGAGGTTCTCGAGCGCTATGCCAACGAAGAGCAGAAAGAGAGGTGGCTGAAGCCCCTTCTTAACGGTGAAATCCGTTCGGCGTATGGAATGACTGAACCTAATCTGGCCTCGTCTGATGCCAAGCAAATAGGCACGCGGGCGGTTCTTGAGGGCGACGAGTGGGTGATCAACGGGGAAAAGTTCTACATCTCCGGTGCGGGTGACAAACGATGCAAAATTATGATTTGCATGGTGAAAAGTAGTCCTGACGCGCCGCCGCATCGTCAGCAATCACAAATCCTTGTACCGCTCGATACCGCTGGCGTGAACATCCTTGGTCCGATGACGGTGTTTGGCCACGACGACGCACCTCACGGGCACATGCACATTAAGCTCGAAGACGTGCGGGTGCCCAAGGAAAACTGTTTGCTTGGTGAAGGGCGCGGATTTGAAATATCGCAAGGTCGGCTTGGGCCCGGGCGCATACACCACTGCATGCGGTCCATTGGTCAAGCTGAGCGCGCGTTGGATTTGATGGTTCGTCGCGGCATGTCGCGAGAAGCCTTCGGGCGACCTCTTATTCAGCTTGGGAAAAACTTGGAATTGGTCTCGCGTGCTCGAATCGATATTGAGGCGATGCGCTTGATGGTCCTGAAGTCTGCTAAAGCGATGGACGTGCTTGGAAATCGGGAGGCTCGGGTGTGGGTCCATATGATTAAAGCGATGATCCCAGAGCGCGTCTGCAACATCATTGATCAAGCCATTCAAATTCATGGTGCGAGCGGTGTTTCGCAATGGACGCCGTTGGCCGGTATGTACACTGGCCAGCGCACGTTGCGGATTGCAGATGGCCCTGACGAAGTTCACCACCTAGTGGTTGGCCGCGCCGAAATTCGAAAGTACGACGAAAATTACGGTCGTCAGTAGCCTGTAATTGGGCCCACCGACAATGGTTCGGTGGAGGGAGACATAATGAAAGCGGTCGATTCCGACTATGATTTTTCGGAGGTCCACGCGTCGCTGGACAAGTACGTCGAAGATGATTTGCTGGCGATGGCTGCTGCCGTGGTCCTTGACGGAAAGGCCGTTGTGGACTTTCACATGGTCGGTCATCAAGATCGTGAAGCTGAATGCGCCATTCAGGCGGATTCGATTTATCGTATCTATTCAAGTACCAAACTGATTACTTCGTGTGCCGCGATGATGCTGTGGGAGGAGGACGCGTTTAGGCTCGATGATCCATTACAGACGTATCTGCCGGAACTGGGCTCGCTCAAAGTATTGAAGGACGGTGCTGGTGACGCCTCGTTGGTCGAGCCCGTCGCCGTTGAACCGACGATTCGCCAGCTGATGAGCCATAACGCGGGCTTTTCCTACGGATTATTTGCCGAAAGCGTGGTTGATCCTCTCTATAACGAAGCCGGTGTCTCTGCACCGACGTCGACGCTCGAGGACATGGTTCGAAAGCTTGCTGACATACCTCTGGCATACCAGCCTGGACAGCGATGGCAATACAGCGTGTCTGCCGACGTACTTGCGAGACTGATTGAAGTGTTATCAGGGCAAAGGTTCAGTGAATTCTTGTCGCGACGAATATTTGAACCATTGGGCATGACCGATACTGGTTTTCATGTACCTGCCGAAAAGCACGATCGTTTTTGTGCGAATTATGCCCCGGTAAATGTTTTGGATCCGATGCAACCGGGCCTCAATGTGGTTCCGGACCTGTTGTTGGGGGGCTACCTTGAACCCAAGGCGATGGAAAGTGGTGGTGGCGGGTTGGTTTCCACGATTGTGGATTACACGCGGTTTATCCAGATGATCGTGGGTGGCGGCATGCTCGACGACGTTCGCCTGCTTAATTCGGAAACGCTCGAGATGATGCGGACTAATCAACTTCCGCAGGATGTTGGCGTCCAGCTGCCGAATTGGTTTATGCCAGACACTGTATTTGGATTGGGGTTTGCAATTAAAACCGCGCCGAGGCCTGGCGAGGGCAATGCAGCGGTTGGCGAATACCACTGGGGTGGTTTGGCGGGAACGCACTCGTGGATGTCTCCGGCATCGGGGATTACGGGTATCGTGTTCACGCAACGTTTACCTGGCTTTTGGCACCCTTTTAGTCACGATTTTAAGCGTTTGGTGTATCAAGCGACCGCACAATGAGGAGGGTGAGTGAACGTTACGCACATCTCTGAAATCCTCGGGGCGGAAGTCGAAGGCATCGATTGTCGCGATGTTTCTGACGACGATGTCGCTGTGTTGCAAACGCTACTCTGGGATCGCGGGATGTTGTCGATTCCTGATCAGGACTTGACGCCGGACTCGCAGCTCGCATTCGCCGAGAAATGGGGTGCGATCAACGTCAATCGTTTCTTTACTCCGGTGGCGGAAAATCCGCAGGTGGCAGAGGTTTTAAAGGATCCCGATCAAGAGTTAAACATTGGAGGTGGTTGGCATACGGACCATTCCTACGATGAAATTCCGGCGATGGGATCGATGTTGTATGCACTTGAAATCCCCGAGACAGGAGGGGACACCCTTTTTGCCAGCACCTACGCGGCGTACTCGAACCTGTCTGAGGGATTTAGACAGGCGCTTTCGTCGATGCATGCCGTTCATTCTAGTCGACACGTGTTCGGATACGAGCGCGATGCGGGTGATCGTCCAAGGAAGCGCTTGCACAACCCAGAGTTAGCCGTCCAAGACGCCGTGCACCCAGTTGTGATTGAGCACCCTGGATCTGGTCGACCATCGCTCTACGTGAACCCTTCATTTACAGTGCGTTTCGATGGTTGGTCGAAAGCTGAATCGGACTCATTGCTTGCCTACTTGTATCGTTTTGGGTCGCGGCCCGAACACACCATTCGCTATCGCTGGAAACCGGGAACGCTGGTGATTTGGGACAATCGGGCAACGTGGCATTACGCTCTCAACGACTACCCCGGTCAGCGGCGCCTGATGCACCGTGTCACGGTAGAAGGGGTTCCATTAGCAGGTATTAACTGAGCCGAATGCCGAAATACTCTTGGTAGCGGCGGTTATAGTCTTCATCGGTGAGATCTCCACCCATCTCCACCCAATCTTCGTCATCGATTGCACGGCGTCCATTGAACATGCCTTCGGCATCGTCACCCACCGGCCACCGTAATTGGTATTTGGAGGAGTGGATTGCAGTGACTATCGTTTCGGCCACGCGTTCGGGTTGAACGTTGGCGTCGAATCCTGCTTTAAACATTTTACCGTTGCGGCGCATGATTGGTTGGTAGGGCGACTGTTTGTCGTAGCGAGTTGCCTCGGTCGAGTTGTCAAAAATCTGCGTCATGATTACACCCGGTTCGATGTTCACAACGCGTACGTTGAATCGAAACACCTCGTGGGCCAGGGCTTCACCGAGGCACTCTAGGGCCCACTTCGTTGCCGAATAGGGAATTTGGTTGGGCATCGCCACCAGGCCCTCCATAGATGTGACATTCACAATGGTCCCCTGACGTCGCTCACGCATTTGTGGCAACACGGCTTGTATGCAGCGAACGGCACCAAAGTAGTTGGTTTCAAAAATTGCACGATGTTCGTGTTCCGGCGTTAATTCCAATGGCGTTGCGCCGCCGATGCCGGCGTTGTTCACTAGCACGTCGATCGGGCCGGTTCGAAGAATGGTTTCGAATGCGGCGTCGCTGGACATTGCCGAAGTAACGTCCAGGGGAATGACGGTAACTCCGAGACTTTCCTGCTCGGCGGCCTTTGTTAGCGCTTGCGCTTTGCCTGTGTCACGCATGCCAGCAAATACTGTGTAACCCTGGCGAGCGAGTTCGAGGGCGGCGGCAAAACCGATTCCAGTACTCGTTCCAGTGACCACCGCGATGCCCGTTTCCTCGGTCTTCATAAGCCCTCCCTCGCCTTATGTGAAATATAATATGTTATATATCAATATCTTAACGTATTAATATTAATAGAGGTTGATGATTCAATCCAACCCCCAAGCCCGCGTATTAGACCCTGGTTTTAAGTGCGTAGCGCGCAAGTGATTTAGTGCCTGATCTGACAACTTAGGTGGCTGGTATAATGACTCCGTTATACCCTCGATGGCTCTCTCGTATGTCCCGCTTCGTCGGCTACTGCTGCCTGGTGGTTGTCACTTTTCACGCCGTTGGTAATAACGCCGGCGGAATCGTCGTCGGGAGTTATACGGATCCCGAACGGGCAACGAAAGAGCGTGCCGCGATAGAACGAGGGCTTGATTCAGAGGTCGTCGAGGTACTCGTTGACGGCGAGCGTTATTACCGAGTGGTCATCTTTGCATCGGAGCCCCGACAATTCTTGCTCGAGGCAAGGGCCGGAAGGTATGCCGACGCATGGCTATGGTCGAGTGCAAGACCGGGGTCATTGGCAAGTCAAAACAATAGTCCGGTAACGCAACCGGAGGCCGCCGGATCTCACGACAGGTTGGATCACTTCGGGGTGGCATCGCTCAGACGAAGCGCTGGAACCTCGATGCCAGTCGACGGAAGTCGAGAAGACGCTCAGCGCTCATCGATTGTTATGCGAGAGCGGCGTGGACAAGATGCGGTAGCCGTCGCCAGATACGAGACCGTGGATATCGAAATCGACGGTGTCTTAGACGAGGCGATTTGGAGTGAAGTCAGGTCATACGACAACATGGTTGTCCTGGAACCCGACACGCTTGAGCAAGCCAGGCATCCGACTCACATGCGTTTTCTCTACACAGACCGCGGGTTATACGTCGGCGTTGTCAATTATCAACCCGCGGAAACTTTGATCGCTCGACTGTCGAGTCGTGATGTCAACATCAATCGGGACGCGTGGGGTATTGCTCTCGATACGTCGGGGGAGGGTCTGTACGGATATGTCTTCAACGTCGCCCTTGGCGGTTCCGTTATTGACGGAAAAGTTGCGCCGGAACGGTCGTTTGCGTTGGAGTGGGACGGGCCTTGGGAAGCTGCGACACACGCGCGTTCTGACGGCTGGAGTCTCGAGGCTTTTTTACCCTGGTCGATGATGACGTTGCCACGCGTCGCTAGCGATCGCGTGATGGGATTTTGGGTGAATCGAAAGGTTGCATACATTGACGAACGCTGGGGATGGCCAGCTTTACCGTTTACCGGGGCACGTTTTATGTCGGCACTCAAACCCATGGCCCTTCCGGGCGTGACGCCGAAGAAACAATTGGTGGTGTTCCCCTACGGATCGACAAGCTATGACCGTGGTCCAGGCGTGGACGAAGCCGATATCCGGACGGGGTTAGATATCTTCTGGCGACCAACTAGCGATCTTCAATTAACCGCGGCACTTTATCCCGACTTCGGGGCGGTGGAGTCGGATGATGTGGTGGTTAACTTGACCTCTCGGGAGACCTTTTTCCCTGAGAAGCGCTTATTTTTCCTCGAGGGCAACGAGAACTTCATTACATCGCCTCGGTCGCAGACGATGAGGGGAGGCGGTGGTTCGTCGGGAGGCGCTCGTGAGACGGCGACGAGCTTCAGAGGAACGCCGACAACGCTGCTGAATACACGTCGCATCGGCGGCGCACCACTTATTGATATTCCAGCGGAAGTCACCGTGCCGGGCTATGAGCGATCGAAACCGACCCAGCTTCTAGGGGCGTTGAAATTGACGGGTCAAACGGGAGCGATGCGATATGGATTGCTGAGTGCGATCGAAGATGATCCCGTGGTCTACGGTTTGCGTGACGGCGTTCGGACTGGCGTTGAGGGAGACGGCCGGAACTTTAGCGTGGCGCGGTTGATGTACGAGAGTGTAGACGAAGGGAGGCGCGCCTTCGGGTACCTGGGGACGTTGGTCGATCACCCATTACGTAAAGCCACGACGCATGGATTCGACGTTCACTTTATGAACGCTAGTGGCAAATTGAACGTAGATACCCAATTCCTGATGAGCGATGTCGAAGACTCACAAGGGTTTGGTGGGTGGGCAGATATTAACTACACGCCGAGGCGCGGACTGATGCATATGGTAGGACTCGAATACCTCGATGAAAAAATCGACATCAGTGATCTCGGTTTTCTGGAGCGATCGGACAGCATTGGCGGTCGCTACTCGCTGATGTACGTGAAATCGTCTGGCATGAAGCGATTCCGATCCTGGCGTAGCGTGTCGACGTTGACCAACTGGGTGAATGGTGACGGTCGCAACATCAAGACGGGGATATTTTCTCGTAATAGTTTGATGTTCACTAATCGCAACGAAGTTCGGATGCACCTCTATTATTTTCCTAGTCGATGGGAAGATCTTGAAAGCCGGGGAAATGGATCGTTCCAGACGCACGATCGAGTATATTGGGAGCTGGCTTTCGGCACAGACACGAGTCAAAAGTTCAGCTGGAGTGTGCAGACCGGAGGTATGCAGGAATACTTATCTGGGTGGACTCAGTTTGCAGGCGTGGGTGTTACTTTTAAGCCGGTTGATCGCTTCTCATTGGATATCGATGCCAACTACCGCAACCACCGGGGTTGGTTGTTGCATCAAGGTGATCGACGGATGGCGACGTTCGACGCAGGCAATTGGCAGCCGCGTCTCGCCATGGATATTTTCCTGACAGCCCGACAGCAGATTCGTTTGACCATGCAGTGGGCAGGTATCCTTGCCGACGAACAGGCGTTTTACCAGATCCCAATTGAGCCGGGAGAGCTTATCGAAGTCGAAAAAGATGCCGACGAGCCGATAGGTGATTTCACGATCAGTCGATTGACGGCGCAGCTTCGTTATCGTTGGCAGATCGCGCCACTATCGGACCTATTCGTTGTTTATACCCGGGGTAGCAACCTCGACAATCGGGTCGACGATGAATTTGGTAATCTGTTGACCGACGCGTTCTCGGATCCGGTGATTGATATTTTTGTCGTCAAGTTGCGATATCGATTTGGAAATTAATTGCTTATGAGGCGGTGTCTGCGCCAGGTAAGTCCGCGCCGTTAGACCACTTCTGAACGTTAACCACCTCAAGCCTGATCGATTCGACGCCAATCTCGGTATGACCATAACCCCGGTACTTTTGAGCGAACTTGCTTCGTGCAGCCGATGGCAGTGGAACGATCGTCGCAACGGCATCGATGCGGACCCACCAAAGCTTCGACCAATCTTCTTGGTAGTGGTCAACTAGAAGGGCGACTTGAGGATGCAGTTCTAGATTACGCACGCGCTTTAACGTCCCGGGCTTTTTGCGTTTACCGTCAATTGGGAGGTAAATGTGATCATTCTCGGCAACGAGGACGACGGGGACGAGGTGGGGTTGGCATCCGTCGGTCGTCGCGAATCGTGCAACGTTAGCTGAATCAATAAGCTCAACTAGCCAAGGTTCCACGTTATCTCATGGTGCGAAAGCAGTTCCGGAGTTCGTCGACAAAAATTGATGGTTGCTCAAAGGCTGCGAAGTGGCCGCCTTCTTCAAGGACGTTAAAGTACCGTAGATCCTTGAACCGATTTTCAACCCATCGTTGTGAGGCCTTAAAGATCTCTTTCGGGAAAATACTGCAGCCAGATGGAACCGTGATGTCTGCGACTGAGCCACGATTGAAACTCTCCCAGTAGATTCGGGCCGAGGATGCTCCGGACGCCGTAATCCAATAAAACATGACGTTGTCGAGCAATTCGTCTCGGGATAAAACGTTTTCTGGATGGCCCTTGCAATCTGTCCATTGATAGAACTTTTCGACGATCCATGCTGCTTGGCCCGCGGGTGAGTCGACCAGCCCATAACCTAGCGTCTGGGGCCGTGTGCTCTGTTGTTTGGAGTAACCGGAGTCCCAATCCTGGTAAAACTGTCTTGCTTGGATTGCTTTTTCTTCCAGTGCTGTCATTTCTTTCATCTGATCAGCGCTGGGAGCGGCCATAGGCATGTTGGTATGTATGCCGGCACAGTGCTCAGAGTCCTGGATCCCGATGGAGGCTGTGACCGCAGAACCCCAGTCACCACCTTGTGCGAAATAGTTTTGATATCCGAGGCGTCGCATCAGTTGACTCCAGGCATCGGCGACCTTATCGACGCCCCAGCCGGTAGATGTCGGCTTTCCTGAAAAACCAAAGCCTGGCAACGTGGGTACCACCAAATGAAACGCATCTTCAGCGCTGCCACCGTGTGCCTCCGGGTCTGAGAGAGGGCCTAGTACTTTCATAAATTCGATAATTGAACCTGGCCACCCATGCGTTAGAACGAGGGGCATTGCATTCTCAACCGGGGACTTCAGGTGCAGAAAATGAATGTCGAGNCCGTCAATNTCNGTCATNTATTGGGGAATATTGTTGAGCGCTTCCTCGGTAGATCTCCAGTTGTATTCTGTTTGCCAATAGNNACAAAGCTCNTGGACGTACTGAAGCGGAATGCCTTGGGTCCAATCGTCGACCGGTTCNGTTTCCGGCCANCGGGTTCGNGCCAACCGNTCATTGAGATCGTTCAGATCTGCGTCGTCGACATGGATTTGAAAAGTTCGTATGTCGTCCATGGGNATGTCCTAGTTGCTCGNTCTNNGACGTATCAGTGGAAGTGACTCGGTNNCNNGTGTCAAGTGAAACTCNCNNGGCTTNGCNTGAAAACGAAACGTGAACGANTNATGNTTNNTGCGCNTGCCTAGCGNTGGACCCANCCACCGCTAAANGGGAANGCCTGTCCGCAGAAGAAGCCGCTTTCATCGCTCGCTAGAAATAATGCGAATAACGCATCCTCCTCGGGTGTGCCCAACCGACCGGCAGGGACTTGTCGTTTTAGCGATTCAACAAATGCTGGTTTTTCCATCAACTCCGGCGGGTAGTAGTCAGGATTGGCAACGTAGTTTTGGGCAATCAAATTAATTTGAATATTGCATGGTGCGACCTCGACACCGACGGACTGGACATAGCCTACTTGTGCGGCCCGGGCGGCACTGTACGCGGCCACCGTTTTTAGGCCGCGGAGCGCTGTTGCGCTACCGTAAACAACGATCTTTCCGGANCCGCGCTCTGTCATCTGGGGCAATACCGCTTGCGTAAGCCAATGCAAGGGATGAACCATCATGTCGAACGGCGTGTTCCATTCGGTCTCGCTGAGCGCCGTGACAACGGTACCGCTGTAATTGGGTGAGGCTAGATTGGCGATGAGAATATCGATTTCCCCACTGTCGTCGACAAGGGCATCGCACGATTGTTTATCACTTAATGGTTCAGTGCTTGTAATAACCGATGCGCCTTCNCGTTCGAACACTTCGACCGTGACGGGTCCCATGAAGTCGTTTGCTTGTGTCACCAGTACCCGTTTTCCTGAGAGGCGGTCACCCATTTGGAGTTTCCCATTGTTGATTTGGAGTCGTTGTCGTTGCCTAAGGCGATTGCTCGAACAGCCACAGGATGTTATCCGCGTCGACCGGCGAATTCATGTAACCTTTTGCGCCGTGAACGCGGTGCTTGCACCGTCTTGGGGGTAGGAACGGGGAGGAGATTCATGAGCGAATTTGAAAGCATCATCTACGAGGTCGACGACGGGCGGGCGAGAATCACGCTAAATCGACCGGAAAAATTGAACGCGCTGTCACTAAAACTCCAATCGGAACTCAACGAAGCGCTGTGGGAAGCAGATAATGACAACGCAGTCCATTGCGCGATCATTCGCGGTGCGGGCCGAGCATTTTCAGCTGGCTATGACCTTAGTGGGGCTGATGGCAACGTGCCTGTGTCACGTGTGCAGTCGAAAGAAAATAACTACCGCGGTGGACGTAGCGTCGATGACGATGCGTGGCAGATGGAACGGGCCCAGCGTTATCGGATGGCCATGTTTGACATGCATAAGCCGGTTATCGCGCAGGTGCATGGGTATTGTCTTGCAGGTGGGACGGATGTTGCGTTACTCACCGATATGATCATTTGTGCGGACGACGCGTTGTTCGGTTTTCCGCCCGCACGAGATCTTGGAGCACTCCCCAATAATATGTGGCTTTACAACGTAGGGCCGCAATGGGCGAAGCGACTCATGTTAACGGGCGACATGATTAGTGGTGCTGAGGCGCAACAGATTGGGTTGGTCTTAAAGGCGGTACCGAAGGAACACCTCGAGAACGAGGTNGAACAATTAGCCGANCGGTTGTGCATGATTGATCGTGATTTACTCTCCGCNAACAAACGCATCATCAACCAGGGACTCGAATTGATGGGAGCTAGAACGCTCCAACGCATGGCGGTGGAAAACGATGTGCGCGGTCACAACACGGCAGCAGCGCTCGGATGGGGCGAACGAGTCCAACGCTTAGGCCTTCGCGATGCGCTACGNGAGCGCGACGGTAAATTTGGTGATGGCCGAGTTCGTGTAAACGGTCCCGAAACGCGGGACGCCGATGGTTTCTTGACCGAAGATTGAGCTGCGCTTCATCGCACCGTAGTCACATTACACGCCCGTAAAACCATGGACCTCATACAACTGCTCATTAGCGGAATTTCTCAGGGCTGCGTCTACGGTCTCATCGCGCTCGGCTTTGTTCTTATCTACAAAGCCACGGAGATGGTCAATTTTGCGCAAGGTGATCTCATGATGTTGGGTGCATTCGTTGCGTTTGGCTTCATCAACGTTCTGGGTTGGCCGTTCCTTTGGGGCTTCTTGGCGACGCTCGTGGTGATGGGCTTGGTTGGCGTAACGCTGGAACGTTTACTGCTACGACCGATGATTGGGGAACCCCCATTTGCAGTCTTAATGCTGACCATTGGTCTAGGATTTATTTTACGTGCGGTAGCAGGCGCTATNTGGGGATACGANGATAAAACNTTAGCGACNCCATATGGGGGNGGGGTCGCCCGCTGGGGNGAGATCTCGGTCGGTTACGAAAACATTGTGGTGGTAGTGGGTACCTTGGCGTTGTGCGTCCTCGTGTTTATTTTTTTTCGAAAGACCAGGGTTGGGATCGCGATGCAGGCAGCGTCCCAAAACCAATTGGCCGCGTACTACGTNGGTATNCCGGTGAAATGGATCTTTGCGATGGTTTGGGCAATGTCTGCAATGATTTCGGCTACCGCCGGAATTCTTGTCGCACCGTTGTCGCTCATTAATCCGATCATGGGATTTATCGGTATTAAGGCATTTGCAGCGGCGATTGTGGGTGGGTTTGGTAGCCTACCTGGTGCTTTTCTGGCAGGACTTATGATCGGTATTGTCGAACAGTTTGCTAAACACAGCCTACCTCCGGGACTGGGAGGGTTTTCTGAAACGACGGCCTACGTGATTTTGTTGGTCATGCTCTTCATCCGGCCCGAAGGCATTTTCGCAACGATGCAGCGAAAGAAAGTCTAATGCGATTTGTTCTTAAGACACGTTACGCACAAGACGTTCAATTCTTTAAACACGCCGGTCAGCGTTTTTGGTACGCCCTATTAACGCTGTTTGTTTTCGTTGCGCCGTTTCTATTGGATGATTTCTATACGGGTGAACTTGCGTTGGTGTTCATTTACGCGATCGCTGGCATCGGTTTGATGATCCTGGTCGGCTACACCGGGCTCGTGAGTCTAGGTCATGCGGCCTTTTTAGCTATCGGAGCGTACGCGCACGCGTACTTCTTGACGCAAGGAGCCCCCTTTGTATTGTCTCTGATCGGCGCCACGACGGTGTGCGTGATCGTTGGCGCGATTGTGGGCATTCCGTCCTTACGCATGACGGGGATTTATTTAGCGGTCGCCACGTTGGCATTTGCCCAGATCGTCGAAAAAGTGTTGGCTCACTGGGAGTCCGTAACTGGTGGCCATCGGGGCATGGCGGTACCTGAACCCGAGCTATTTTCCTGGTCGCTGGCTGCTCCCACAGTATTTTATTTCTTAGTTTTGTTGGTGCTAATCGCTGCNTTGTTTAGTGCCCTCAATCTGCTCCGATCNCCAACAGGGCGCGCCATGATTGCGATTCGTGATTCAGAAATATCGGCNCAGGCGATGGGCATTCATTTGGCGAGGGTCAAGACGACGGCGTTTGCCGTATCGGCTGGATTTACTGGTCTTGCGGGAGCGTTATTCGCGCACAAAATCGGTTATCTAGCGCCGGACGCATTTACGATACTGATCTCGATCCAACTGCTATTGATGGTGGTCGTTGGTGGCTTGGGATCGATGCANGGGGTTATTTACGGTGCAATTTTTATTGGTCTCTTGCCGCAGGGGATTGCTTTTTTACGCGAATCGCTACCGGCCGGAATCGGACAAATACCCGGATTAGAACCGGGCATTTTTGGTCTGATCTTGGTTCTGTTTCTTGTCTATGAACCCCTCGGAATTTTTGGTCGCTGGGTCAAGATCCGACTCTTTTTCAGCGAATTTCCGCTGTATCGAAAATCGACCTATAAACGCCAAAAATCCTATTTACGAACGGAACGAGTCCATTGACTTTACTGAATGCGGACAACGTTTCGGTCAGTTTCGGTGGTGTTCACGCCGTTCGCGACGTGTCTTTCGAGGTAGTTGCNGGTGAGGTTTACAGCATCATTGGGCCCAACGGCGCTGGAAAAACCACGCTATTTAATTTGGTGAGTCGTCTCTACGATGTCGATGCTGGCGCGATCACTTTTGACGGAGATGCCATCACGCATCTTGCGCCGCACCAGATCGCTGAACTCGGGATAGCGCGTACCTTTCAGAACACGGAGCTTTTTGAGCGCGAGACCGTTCTAAAGAATTTACTCATTGGGCATCACGTCCATCGGAAGACCGCGTTGTGGGAAGAGTTGCTGTTTCTACCTAAAGTGCGGACCCAGGATCTCGATTTCCGTCGGCAAGTGGAAGATGTGATCGACTTATTGGATCTGCAATCCTACCGAGAGCAAATCATCGGCAANCTTCCGTACGGCGTAAGGAAGATGGTTGAAATCGCGCGAGCACTCTGCCTTGGGCCACGATTAATTTTGCTCGATGAACCTTCTTCCGGCCTAAATCCAGAGGAAACAGAGGACCTCTCGTTTTGGATAGAGGACATTAATGAGGAATTGGGCATTACCGTTGTGATGGTTGAGCACGATATGAATTTGGTGAACCAGGTGTCTGACCGTGTTCTAGCGCTCACCGACGGCGCAGTCATTGCGGTGGGCACGCCAGTCGAGATTCAGAACCACCCCGACGTCTTGCGGGCATACCTGGGGGATTAAAGTGGCGTTGCTCGTACTACGGAATATCGAGACCTATTACGGACCCATCATGGCGATCCGAGGGGTGTCCCTGGATGTGGAATCGGGGACCATCGTGACCATTCTCGGCGCCAACGGCGCGGGTAAAACTACGGTACTGAAAACGATTAGTGGCGCGATGGACCCTCAGAAGGGAAGCGTCGTCTTTGCCGACGAAAACATAACGTCATGGGACCCGGACAGGGTCGCGAGGTTAGGCGTAGGACATGTACCGGAAGGACGTGAGGTGTTTCCATTTTTATCGGTCGAAGAAAATTTGCGAATGGGGGCCTTTACCAGACGAGATGGACAAAGCCCTATTCGTCGCGATCTCGACCTTGTCTACGATTATTTTCCTACGCTAGGCGACAATAAGAGTTTGGCCGCTGGCTACTTATCTGGCGGTCAACAGCAAATGCTTGCGATAGGTCGCGCGCTGATGTTGCGACCAAGGCTTATGCTACTGGATGAACCGTCGCTTGGATTGGCGCCAATGTTGGTTAAAGAAATTGCCGATATCGTGGTCCGGTTGAACAAAGAGCAGGGGGTTACCATGCTCCTAGTCGAACAAAACGCGCGGGTGGCGCTTGAAATTTCGGATTATGGCTATGTCATGGAAGTCGGACGGATTGTGATGGAGGATACCTGCGAGCGTCTATCCGCGGCGACCGATATCCAAGAATTCTATCTGGGTATGAAGGACCAGGGGGTGCGCGGGCGCCGGCGATGGAAGCAGCGAAAAACTTGGCGATGACTGACCAACAGACCACGATTGACGACTGTACGACCGTTCCGCAGTTGTTCTGGAAGCGTGTTACCGAGAGCGCAACGAAAACGGTGATCCGAGAAAAAGACTTCGGCATATGGAATGAGTACAGCTGGCACGAGTATGGGGATGTGGCAAGGCTAGTGGGTTTAGGATTGCTGTCTCTGGGTATGCGACGGGGCGACGTGTGTTCAATCGCTTCGGAAGTCAATAAAGAATGGATGTTTGCGGATCTCGGCATCATTTGTGCCGGAGGAGTGACCAACGGTGTATACCCGACGGACGCGTCAAATCAAGTCGAATATCTCATCACCGATAGCGCGACGCGGTTCTATTTTGCGGAAGACGAGGAACAGTTAGACAAAGTTCTTGAGATCCGTGAGAGCACGCCGTCGCTTGAAAAGGTGTTCATTTTTGATATGGAAGGTCTTCGGCAATTGGACGATCCGATGTGTCTGTCGTTCGAGCAACTGCTTGAGCTAGGTCGTGACTATGCGCGAGCGAATCCGGACCGATGGCGCGCTGAAATTGAGGCCGCAAATCCAGACGATTTGATGGTCCTAACTTACACGTCGGGGACAACCGGACCGCCCAAAGGCGCCATGATCACGCAGCAGAACATGATGTTCATGATGCAATGTTTGCAAGGTTGTTACGGCATCCATTCCGACGACGAACAACTCGGATTTTTGCCGCTAGCTCATGTCGCGGGCCGTATGTTCTATACATTTTCACTGATCGAATCGCGCGCGGTGATCAACCTCGTTGAGAGTCCCGAGACGGTGGTTCGGGATTTGCAGGAAGTTGAACCAACGATCCATTTTGCGGTCCCCAGGGTTTGGGAAAAGCAGTTTTCGACCGTGGCGATAAAGTTAAAAGAGGCCACCTGGCTCGGTCGCGCAGCCTACGAGATAGGACTAAAGATAGGGCAAAAGCGAGCGGCGTACTTGAAAACGTTGACCCGTGTACCGCTTCATCTGAAATGCGCGTTCTTCCTTTTCGATAACCTAGTTTTTCGGAATATCCGACGAGCACTTGGCATCGATAAATGCCGCTGGCTCTCCACAGCGGCCGCTCCAATCGCTCCGGATTTAATCGACTGGTATTGGTCGATTGGTAAGCCGATGTACGAGGTATACGGCCAAACCGAATGCACAGGCATCGCGACCGCCAATCTAGTTGATGATTTCCGAATAGGGAGTGTTGGGAAGGCCGTTGACGATGTCGACGTTGTGCTTTCCGATGACAATGAAATCCTCATTCGAAGTCCCGGGGTTATCAAGGGTTATTGGAACAAAGCAGAAAAAACAGCTGAGACGATTCGACAAGGTTGGCTTCACACGGGTGACGTGGGCCGAATAGATGAGGATGGCTTCATCTACATTATCGATCGCATGAAAGACATTATTATTACGGCCGGGGGCAAGAACATCACGCCTAGCGAGATCGAGAACCAGCTCAAGTTTTCGCCATACGTTACCGACGCCGTCGTAGTAGGAGATAAACGCCCATACTTGACCTGCTTGGTCATGATTGATGACGAAAATGTGACCAAGTACGCGCAAGATCACGATGTGCCGTTCACCAACTATACGAGCCTGTGTCATACGCAAGAGGTTCAGGACCTGGTGCATGATGAGATTGAAAAGGTGAACGCGAAATTTGCGCGGGTCGAAACGATCAAGAAGTTTCGATTGATTGATCAGTTATTAGATGCAGAGGATGACGAGCTGACGCCGACGCAAAAGCTCAAGCGAAAAGTGGTCAATGAGAAATATGCGGAGCTTATTGATGGCATGTACCAAGGGGGTTGAGGATGAGTAGGTTGTTATTGCCGATTTCATGGCTAGGTTTGGCGTTGTTGACGGGCTGTGGAGACAGCGATTCGTCGGGCCAATCGGATTCACCACGCGTTAACGGCGTGACGGATTCCGAGATTGTGATTGGCGCGCATACGGATCTGACGGGTCCTATCGCAATATGGGGCACCGGGATCGCGAACGGTGCGCGGATGCGATTTGACGAGGCGAACGATGCGGGAGGCATACATGGGCGCCAGATTCGATACATCTTAGAAGATGTTCAATATCAGGTACCTCGTGCGGTCTCGGCGGCCAACAAGCTGATCAACAAAGACAAGATTCTTGCGATGGTGATGGCGATTGGTACGCCGACCAACAATGCTGTCATGGTTCAACAATTCAAAGACGGGGTGCCGAACTTGTTTCCGGTGACGGGTGCGAGATCGATGGTGGAGCCGTTTCAGAAACTGATGTTTTCGCAGATGGGCGTGTACTACGAGGAAATGCGTGCGGCTGTTCGGTACTTTATAGAAGAGAAGGGGGCGACAACGCCGTGCGTCATTTATCAGGATACCGATTATGGTCAGGAAGTCCTTGACGGGGTAGAGGATCAAGCCACGCAGATGGGGATCGAGATTGCTGCACAATCGGCGCATCAACCGACTGAGAGTGAATTCACAGCAGCCATTATTCGTATGCGAGAGGCGAGTTGTGATTTGGTTCTCATGGGGACGGTACATCGGGACACCGTTCTGGTTTTGGAAGCTGCCCGTAAAGCAGGTTGGTCGGACGTAGCTTGGGTTGGCAATGAGGCAGCCTACGGGCAGGTCATCGCTGATCAAGAGAGCGGTTCGGGCGAAGGCTACTATGCATTTGTACCCATGGCGCTTCGTTATGCCGACGAAGAGTTATCACCGCCCTTACGCGATTGGTTCAACCGGTATAAAGACCGTTACGACGTGTACCCGGGGCTTCCGGCAATGATTGGATACCGAGGTGCCGATCTCACCGTGCGCGCGTTTGAAATTGCGGGCCGCGAATTAAATCGGGACAGTCTCATCGCTGCGCTTGAATCGATCGATGAATACGAAGATTTGTTCGGCTACCGTTTGCAATACGGACCCGATGACCACAAAGGCGTGGGTTCCTCTCTACTATCGCAAGTGCAAAACGGTCGCTGGGTTACGGTAGGTAAATCGATCTCGTATTGAGGTCGATTCTGCCGAGTGGCTTGGGTTCAAAGAAAGCGCGTATAACCGTCCAAACGTCTTGATATGCCGTCACGTTCTTCGGGCGGTAGCCACAGGATGATGCGTTCGACATCCATGTCTTTGAATTGGTTAATCAATACCGCGTCGGGCCGAGGCGCAAATACGTTGATGCTGATCGACTCCGGATCCCTGTCGGCCTCGCGAGCGAGTTCGTGCAACCGAACAATGCCACTGAGAACGTTCTCAGGATCGCGAGCTCGTGGTAGCCAACCGTCACAGTGCTTGATGACGCGCCGAAGGGTGTGATCTGTTTCGCCGCCTAAAACGATGGGTGGGTGGGGCCGTTGAATGGGCTTGGGCCACGACCAGATAGGATCGAAGCGGATATGTTCACCGCTGAAAGACGCTTCTTCGCGAGTCCAGATGGCTTTTAACGCGCCTATTTGTTCTTCTAGTTTTTGAAAGCGACGTGACCACTCAACGCCGTGATGTTCGGCTTCTTCACGATTCCAACCTCCGCCGACACCGAGGATCGCTCGACCCTGGGATAGCACATCGAGTGTGGCAACGGTTTTTGCTGTGGTGATGGTGTCGCGTTCGATCAACAGGGATATGCCGGTGGCAAGACGAATGCGTTCCGTCACGGTCGCGGCTGCTGCTAATGCAACAAAGGGATCGAGCGTGTGTGCATATTCCTTAGGAAGTTCGGCACCGCTGGCATACGGGGTTTTTCGACTTGCGGGTATATGCGTGTGTTCAGGCAGCCAGAGCGATTCGAAGCCGCGTTGTTCGATGTCTTGAGCCACGTCAACGACGCTGTGGCCGTATTCCGTCGCAAAATAAAAAATACCAATGGCCGTCACGTTTGTCTCTGAGGTGGTTTTTTCCACGAGACTACCAGAGGTAGATGAGGCATGGTTCGCTCAACGCTTGAACGATTTAGGTCATCACAAGCACCCATGCGGCATCCACCGATGCATGTTTCATTTTTGGATCCTGAATTCCAGGCCAACCCCTTTGCAGCCTACCGGTGGCTTCGACAGCACGCGCCGGTTTACTGGGATGCGGAGGCGCCGGCTTGGTCTGACGAGAAGGGGGTCTGGGGAGTTACTAGTTATGACCATATCCGCACGGTGTCGCTGGATCAGCTGACTTATACATCGACGCAAGGTTCACGCATTGACGCTCCGCCGGTTCCCTCGATGATTAACCGTGACGAACCGGAACACCAGTTACGTCGAGGCATCATTCGAAAACGGTTCACTCCCCAATCCGTGCGTGCGCTCGAACCTTTTGTTCGTGAAGCGGCTCGAACATTGATATCGAGTGCGGGGGCGGAATTTGATTTCGTTGAAGCGATTGCTAAGCCGCTCCCGATGATGGTCATCGGCCAGTTGCTTGGCGTCCCAGAAGCTGACTACGGAAAATTACTCGATTGGTCCGATTTGATTGCCACTGGAATGTCGAATCGAACCGCGAGTTTCGAGATCGAGGTGCGCGAGGCGGTCGACCAGTTTGATGACTACATCAGCGAATGGTACCGGCGTCGTCTGGCGGAGCCTGGTAACGATCTGCTATCGGCATTGGTGGTGGCGCGGCAGTCCGGACTGCTCATGGAACACAAAGATTTTCTACACGAAGCGTTGTTGCTGTTGGTGGGTGGGGATGAAACTACTCGGCACGTCGCGAGTGGCGGACTTGATGCTTTGCTTACGAATCCGGACAGCATGTTGCGACTGCGCCGGGATCTCGGATTGTTGGACTCCACGATCGAAGAAATGTTGAGATGGGTATGCCCCGTAAAAAATATTAAGCGAACGGCAACGCGTGACGTGACTTTGGGTGATTGCGTTGTTCGAACCGGCGATAAGCTGTTGCTTCTCTATGAGTCCGGCAACCGTGATGAGTCTGTTTTCGTTAATCCGGACCTCTTTGATATTGAGCGGTCTCCAAACCATCACCTCTCGTTTGGCGGCTTCGGTCGACACTACTGTCTTGGAGCGAATCTGGCGCGATTAGAGTTAAGCCTCTTATTCGAAGAATTACTAAAAGCAACAACGGTAATCGACCGCGGAAGCGAATTGCCAAGGACGCGTTGGGGTACATTTGTCCTCGGGCTGGAGTCACTTCCGATACGCGTGACGAGTTGATGACGAACGGTACGACAACAAACGCCGTTATAGTGGGGGGTACTTTTCCAATAACGCTTCGTTGGGTTCGGTGCCCCAGCCAGGTCGATCAGGAACCTCGACGTGGCCGTCGTTAATACTCGGTGCGTGTGTGAAGATTTCGATGTCACCGGCGAAACGATCGATATCAGTTTCCATGATCTTTAGGTTCGGGACCGCGGCACAGAAGTGGACGTTCATCATTGTTGCTAAGTGCCCGTAGTAATTGTGTGGGGCGATGTTGACCTGATAGGCGTCCGCGGCGGCTGCAATTTTGAGCGATTGCCAGATCCCAATCCAAACGGCGTCGATAATGGCGACATCCAACGCCTCTTGTTGAAAATACGGCAGAAATTCCACTAAACCGGTGAGCGATTCACAACCACTAATGGTGAACGGACTATGTTGACGGATTGTCGCCAACGCACCAGCGTGGGGTGTATCGATCTCAATCCAAAATAGATCGTGATCGCGTAAGGCGCGAAGTAGGGTCAGGTAGCCTTCAGTTCGGGCGTTAAAATTGAGATCCAGCAAGATGTCCATCTCTTGGCCAGCGCCCTCTCTGAAGGCGTGTAGGTAGTCCTGTAACCCCTGAATAACATTCCGTCTTGGCGTCCTTTCCGGTTCGGACGGTCCGCCAAAACCTGGAGACCAACCGGCCAACCCGTTCGCTGTTTCTCGAAAAATATTGGTCTTCAGCGCGGTGAATCCGCGATCTGCGACCTCCGATCCGAGCGCACGAACATCGTCAAGGGTTGCCACGGCTGGAGGGTAGATTTCCGGTCTGGCGATACGCCAGGTTCCGCAATGAGACCAATACACTCGCACCCGATCTCGTATTTTCCCCCCCAGCAACTCGTAACAGGGAATCCCTAGTTCTTTTGCCTTGAGATCGAGGATGGCGTTCTCGATGGCTCCGATGGCTCGCGGTAGGACGCCGACCAAGGATTGTCGGGATGCGGCTGCTAGTCGGGCGTAGATGGCCTCGTGGTTTTTGGCATCGTGGCCTATGACGAGATGCCCCAGTTGTTCGATGGCGGTGGTGACGCCGACAGACCGAAAACCATCGTCGTATTCACTCCAGCCGACGGCCCCGTCGACGGTTTCGATGCGAACGAAGTGGTAGTTTCGCCAACCGGCATTGCAATGACGCGTTTCAACGGTTTCGATTTGCATGGTGAGTCGACTGCCTTGAGTCGTTATCGCTGTGGAGATAGATGAGCCTAAACGATGTCACGCTGGAATGGGTGCACAACGGACTAAGAAAACTCGGATGGGCGTAATAATGATTGCTGAATACCTCGGATTGTGGATTCTTTTTCCTTGTTAGAATCGGCAGTTCTTTGTGCGACGTAGAACGGATATGCCAACACAACGACTCCTGATCGCGAATCGTGGAGAAATTGCGATACGGATTGCCCGTGCGTCCGCTGATCTCGGGATTGCCACCGTAGCTGTGTTTTCTGAGGATGACGAGCAAAGTCTGCATACTCGAATCGCGGACGAATCGTTGTCCCTCGACGGGACTGGTGCCGGTGCCTATCTGGATATTGAGTCAATTGTTGCGACGGCTGAAACGAATGGCTGTGACGCGATTCATCCGGGTTACGGGTTTCTCTCGGAGCGGGCCGAGTTTGCTGCGGCCTGTGTTGAACGCGGCATAACGTTTGTCGGGCCTAACGAATACCACCTATCGCTATTTGGTGATAAAGCACGCGCTCGCGCGGCGGCCATCGCTGCCGATGTCCCTGTTTTACGGGGTTACGACCGAGCAGTGTCCTTGAAAGAAGCCTCCGATTTTCTTGAAGCGCTCGGTTCTGACGGATCGATGATTATCAAGGCAATTGCGGGTGGTGGTGGTAGGGGAACGCGCACGGTTCGCTCGCTCGACGAACTTGAGGAGGCGTATGCGCGCTGCCAATCGGAAGCGCTGGCAGCCTTTGGACTGGCTGATGTGTACGTTGAAGAGTTTCTGGAGCAGGCACGCCACATCGAAGTGCAAATTCTAGGTGATCTGCACGGCGGTGTGGCCCACCTTGGTGAACGCGAATGTAGTGTGCAGCGACGAAACCAGAAAGTCGTGGAGCTGGCTCCAGCCGCCGGATTGTCCGATTCGGTGCGTACCCAATTGATTGACGCTGCCGTACGGTTTGCGTCCAAAGAGGGATACACGAATTTGGGGACGTTTGAGTTCTTGATCGACACATCGAATCGAGATTTACCGTTTGTCTTCATCGAGGCCAATGCACGATTACAGGTTGAACATACCGTGACCGAAGAGGTCACTGGTGTTGACTTAGTTCAATCACAAATACGGCTCGCCGACGGCGCTACGCTAGCCGAACTGGGGTTGGATTCGCCGCATATTGCTGTCCCGCGGGGGTATGCCATTCAGGCTCGGGTCAACATGGAAACTATCACCGCGGACGGATCAGTGAGACCTAATACGGGCACGCTGAATGTTTACGAAGCGCCGAATGGGCCGGGTGTCCGCACCGATGGCTTCGGCTACGCCGGCTACAAAACGAGTACTGCATTTGATTCGTTGTTGGCGAAAGTCATCGTGCATTCGGGTAGCACGGAATTCTCGGCTGCGATTGCGCGTATGCGTCGGGCCTTGTCCGAATTCCGTGTTAGCGGCGTGGAGACCAACATTCCTTTTTTGTTGAATGTAATAGCCCACGATGACTTTGCGGAAAGTCGGGTCGATACGCGTTGGGTTGATAACAATGTCGCAGAGCTTGCCGCAGAACCGGTGAATTCACGGATTCGTTTCGTGGAGTCGGATACCTCGGATCATGGAAATGAGGCTGGCGGATTCGCAGGCGCACGGGTTGATACGAGTGATCCTCTCGCGCTTTTTGATCACGATGCAAAAGTTAAATCGGAACAGGCGGGCGCGGCGATCACGCACGAAGAGGAGGTGATTACGGGACCCGATGGCTCGGTTGGGATGAGCTCGCCCATTCAAGGAACCATCGTTTCGATTGACGTAAAGCAAGACGAGGAGGTGAGGTCTGGACAACAAGTGGCCGTCGTCGAGGCTATGAAAATGGAGCATGTGATTCGATCGGAGATTGATGGCATCGTTCGCGAGGTCACCATGTCAGCCGGTGACGTTGTGCGTGACGGATACCCGATTGTATTTATTGAAGAGGCTGAAGTTGATGTCGATTACATTACCGAAAACGAGGAGTTGGATCCCGATTACATTCGGCCGGACCTAGCAGAAAATTATCGACGTCACGCATTTACCTTGGATGAAAATCGACCTGACGCAGTGGAGAAACGTTACGGACGGGGTTACCGAATGCCTCGCGAGAATATTGCTCAATTGATGGATGATGGTTCGTTCAAAGAGTACTGGCCCCTTATCGTTGCGCGCCAGCACAAACGCTTTGACATGGAAACGTTACGCAAAAACACCCCGGCTGATGGCCTTCTCGCCGGCATTGGTACGATTAATGCGGATCTATTCGATGATGTCGACGCCAGGGCCATGCTCGTGCATTACGACTACACCGTGCTGGCTGGAACGCAAGGCGGTCGAAACCACTACAAGCAGGATCGAATGTTTGAATTAGCGAATCGATTCAGGATCCCGCTGGTACTCTTTGGTGAGGGTGGTGGTGGTCGACCGGGAGACGACGGAACGGGACCGGGCGTCGCGTTTGATACCCATACGTTCACGCAGTTTTCGAAGTTATCCGGGCTCGTGCCGATGATTGCAGTGATCAACGGACGTACGTTCGCTGGTAACACGGCGTTGGTTGCCTGTTGTGACGTGATCATTGCCACTGAACGAACGACGGTGGCTATGGGTGGCCCGGCGATGATTGAAGGTGGCGGACTCGGTATCTATACGCCGGAAGAAGTCGGGCCAATGTCTTTTCAGGTCCCGAACGGCGTGGTCGATATCCTCGCCAAGGATGAGGAAGACGCGGTCGAGATTGCCAAGAAGTACCTTTCGTATTTTCAGGGTCGAATCAAAGAATGGGAAGCCCATGACCAACGTCCATTACGCCATGCGATTCCTGAGAACAGACTCCGGTTGTATGACATGCGGGAGATTATTCATACCATTGCTGATAAAGATTCTGTGCTCGAAATTCGTGAAAAGTTTGGGATCGGGGTCATTACTTCGTTTATACGCGTGGAAGGCCACCCCATGGGGGTCATTGCAAATAATCCTCACCATCTGGCTGGGGCGATTGATTCGGATGGTGCCGATAAGGGCGCGCGATTTATCCAATTATGTGATGCATTCGATATCCCAGTGCTCTCGTTGATGGACTGTCCGGGAATGATGGTAGGTCCGGATGTGGAAGCCACGGCGCTGGTTCGTCATTGTGTTCGCATGTTCAACGCGGGAGCAAACCTGACGACGCCGCTCTTTGGTGTGGTCGTTCGGAAGGCCTATGGCTTAGGTGTGCAAGCCATGTGCGGAGCCAGCTCACTGGTTGGATTTTTTACGGTGGCATGGCCAACGGCTGAATTTGCGGGCATGAATATTGAGGGATCGGTCAAGTTGGGTTATCGCAAAGAACTTGCCGCTATTGACGATGCGGACGAGCGACGCACGGAATTTGAACGTCGTGTGGCAGGGGCATACGAAGGAGCGAAGGCGGTCAATGCTGGGACAGGGGGTGGTTTGGACGACGTGATCGATCCGAGCGACACGCGCGAGTGGATTGCCAGCAGTTTGATGCGGTTGCCGCCGGTGCAGCCGAGAACCGAAAAAAAATACCCTTACATCGACACGTGGTAGTTATTCGGGCGCGTTAAATCAGTTCCATGATTTAAGTTCAGGGAGCACTGTTTCGGCGTATAAGCGCATGCTCGCTTCAGCGTCTTCGTATGCAATGCCTCCATAGCGAAAGCAAGCTGCTTCTTCGAATGGGCCGATGACATCGAAGCGTTCCCGGTACTTGTCTAACATCTGATCAGGCGTCCCGTACGCATTGGCGGCGAGGAAACCGTCGACGTATTTGTCGAACCCGATTTCGCGTAATTTCGCGGCTTGTTTGCCGTAGCCCTCGTATCCACCCATGGTCTCGAATTGGTCTCCCATTAATTCATAATGCTCTAAGAGACTCTGAAGGTAAGTGGCCATGCACTGTTCCGCGACATCGCGTGCGTGGTTTGGATCGGCGTGGCAGAAGGTAAAGTCAGCAGTCATGGTTGGTGGCGCCGGTTTTCCGTGGTAATGCTCGTAACGATCGCGGTAGCGTTCGATGCTAGGAAGGCGACGCTCCCAATGAGCCTCGGAAAACATGATCATGCGGCCGCCGACCCGTGCACAGGCTTCGATTGAATCCGTTGAATTCGCAACAGCATAAATGCGATCGTCAAACGAACGTTCCGGCCGGGGTCGAATTTCGGTTCGCGGTTGAGGATAGAAAGGACCTTGTCCTTCGATAAAACCAGTTTTGAGTGCGTCTACGATCATCATCGATGATTCATCGAAGCGATCGCGCGATGTATCCATGTCGATACCCGCAAATGGTTCAAATTCACGACGAGAGAGTCCGCGGCCCATTCCGAAACGGACGCGTCCCCCGGACACGGTATCTAGCAGCGCTACTTTTTCCGCGACGCGAAGGGGTTCGTTCCACGGCAGAATTACTGCCGCGGTACCTAGTTTAATGTCGGTTGTCCGTCCGGCAACGAATGCGAGTAGTTCGAGATTGTCTGGACAAAATGAATAGTCGAAGAAATGGTGCTCGGTTGGCCAGACTGAATCGAACCCAAGCTGTTCCGCTAATTCGGCGAGGTACAGCTCTTGTTCATAGACGGTGCCGTCGGTGACACTTGCGTCCCAGCCGTACGACGAAAAAATGAGCTGAAGACCTACGTCCATGAGCCCTCCCGTTTCTGTTCGATATCGCGTTAACGAATGGATGTTGTAATGAGCCTATCAGAGAGCGGTTATGTATTGGCACCAGTCTTGAATTTGCGCACACTGATGTGACTCCAGGGATGATCGTCGTCGAGGGCTAACGGCTTGCTTTCAAATAGACAACAGTTCGATTACGCCGTTGGCGATATGGGTATCAATCTCTACTTCATGTCGGCGATGACCTATTTATTGTTTTTCTATACCGATGTGTACGGACTGTCTGCTGAAGTTGCGGCTGGAGTTTTTCTTTTTGCGCGTGTCATCGATGCAATTACCGATCCCATCATGGGTTTTCTTGCAGACCGTACACGAACTCGATGGGGTAAGTTTCGCCCATACGTTTTGTTTGGCGCGGTCCCATTGGCTGTTATCGCGGTTGCGACATTCACCGTGCCGGGGTTTGACAAGCTGGGGCAGATCATTTGGGCGTACGCGACGTACACGCTATTCGGCATCATTTATACCGTGGTAACGATTCCTTATGCCGCCCTTAGTGCGGTAATAAGCAATGACTATCAAGAGCGATCAAGGTTTACCTCGGTCCGGATGATGCTTGCGCTTGCGGGTGGGGCGATCGTTAGCGTCGGCATGCTGCCGTTAGTCGACATGTTCGGTGGCGACGAAGCTGGCTTTCAATTGACCATGATTGTGTTCGGCGTCATCGCGACGTTTCTTTTGTGGCTGACATTTCGCGGTACCGAGGAAACGATGCCTTCGCTTGATGCTGGCGATAAAGTTAACTTCCGAGACAGTGTGCGGGTCGTCGTCACCAATTCACCTTTGTGGATCACTATCGCGCTTTTTTGTTTGGGCATGCTTGCGTTCACATTTCGTTTCACGACGGTACCCTATTACTTCAAATACAGCATGGGACGTGAAGACCTTATTTGGTTGTATATGCTGGTCACGCTTGCCGTGATGTTCCCAGGCCTATTGGCGGTACCCTGGCTTTCCCGAAAATACGGAAAAGCGGGCGCGGTGCGGCTAGGGGCGCTGATCGCCATGGTTGGTGCAGTTGGTTTTTACTTCACCCCTGTGACGGATGTTTGGCTAGTCTTTGTTTGGGGATCTGTATTGGCCATCGGTGGTGCGCCCATCATGGTCCTTGGCTGGGCGATGCTTGCCGACACCGTTGAACACGGGGAAGTACGAACGGGAATTCGTGCTGAGGGCGTAGTCTTTTCGACTGCTAGTTTTTTTCAGAAGATGGCCAAAGCGATTGCGGGATCGGGGATCGCAGCGATGCTTGCTTGGTTTGGTTTCGTCGCCAATCAAGAGCAATCGCAAGAAACCATTGCGGGATTACTCTTTATGATCGCTGTTTGTCCCTTGTTATTTAATGTGCTGCTGTTTTTGGTTTCCTTAGCACACCGTCTTGACCGGACGCGTCATGCTGCGATCGTTCGCGATTTAACGGAACGCTCTATCAAACCAACGCATGGATAGGGCGGGATCAGGGCTCATCTAACTCGACACAGCGACTTGATATCCAGCACGCGACGTCAAGCGTTCAAAATAGCTGCGTGCGCTTGGGTGATCGTTTTCCAGAACGTTAAAACGATCGGCGAGCATTAACGTGTAGCCCATCATAATGTCGGCCGCCGTAAATGTGTCACCGATAAGAAACTCGGTTGTACTCACCGTCTCGTTTACCGCATCAAGACAGCTGAGGGCTCGGGCGCGCGCATCCTCGACAACGGCTGGGATCCGCTCGGCTTCTGGTTTCATCACCGTGTGGTGCGCGATGTCGCCGAGCGGACGAGCAAATGTGGCTTCCGCAAACCAGCACCACTGTAGATAGAGTGCGCTAGCAGTAGATCCAGGCGTAGGCATGAGTCGACCTGCGCCGTAACGATCCAGTACGTATTGAAGCATGGCCCCGGACTCAAACATCGTGAAGTCTTGGTCGTCCATTGCTGGGACTTTTCCAGTCGGAGATTTAGCGCGCCACTCCGGCGATTGCCGAAACGTGAGGGAAAAATCAATGCTCTCAATTTCGTACGGGATCTCAAGTTCCTCGCAGAGCCATATGACGCGAACCGAGCGCGTTCCCTGGACGTGGTAAATCTTCACGTTCCCCACCCGCATTGAAAAGGGAAGCCAGTGTAATCGAAGTCTGGGGGTTCGTCGTATCACCGGACCTAGTGTCTGGTCTTTTTGGGTTGGCTAAGGCAGGCTCACCGGGTGGCAAAACCGGAGGGAAAGGCGCTTGGGCACGGTGGTTGAAGAAGACAATCATTACGGCTTTCGGTTATCCGACGAGCTGATCCTTCTCAGGGATCAGATTCGGCGATTCATGCGCGAAGAAGTAAAGCCGATAGAAGACACCCTCCCACACGATGCCATTGGTTGTGGTAAGGAAGATCGGGTTCGCCTGCGCACGATGGCGGAAGAGATGGGACTGACGCGCCTTACCGTTCCAGAGGAATATGGTGGAAACCCGGTCAGCGCGATGGCACGGGTGGTAATTGCCGAAGAGTCGTCGAAGTGTCGCCTCGGGGGATACGCGCCCGCGTTGGGTGCGTTTGGCGGTGGTCCTCCTAACATTATTTGGGGCGGAACACCTGAACAAATAGAGCGCTATGGAATTCCATGCGTCGAGGGGAAGAAGCGCGCCTTCGTCGCCATTACTGAACCGACCGGGGGGTCGGATCCACGGAACAACATTTCGACCCGTGCCGAAAAAGATGGGGATGAGTGGGTTCTTAACGGGCGCAAAATGTGGATCACCGGTGCTGAGGGAGCGGACTTCGGCATCCTGTTTGCGCGCACACGCGATGGGACCGCTGACGCACCGCCTGAAATCACGGCGTTCATCGTAGAGCCGACGTTCCCGGGAATATATTTTAATGAAATCAAGGTAATACGAGCATTATCTCCATATGAGATTGTTTTAGAGAACTGCCGGGTCCCGACGGAGAATGTGCTCGGATCCGTCGGTCAAGGTTTTGGCGTGGCACAGAGTTGGTTGGTGGACGCTCGGATACCATACGCTGCCGGTTGTATTGGGATGGCGCAAGAAGCGCTCGATATGGCGTGTGGTTGGGTAAAACAGCGACCCACGAGGGACGGTATGTTGGCTGACAAGCAAGCGATTCAGTGGATGATCGCGGATTCGGAAGTTGAATTAAGGGCCGCTCGCATGCTCGTCTACGACGCGGCGTCGAAGGTAGATGCGGGACAGTCAGCCAAGGTCGATGCCTCGATTTGCAAACTCTATGGGACAGAAACAGCCGGACGCGTGGTCGATCGCGCCATACAAATGTTTGGGGGTATGGGCGTTGCCGAAGAGATGCCGCTGGAGCGGTGGTATCGCGAACTTCGGGTTAAGCGTATTGGAGAAGGACCCTCTGAAGTGCACCGCATGGTGATCGCGCGCGATAAATTAAGGAATACGAGCGGGGGCGTGTATTTTAGTTAGCGCCTAACCGGCCGGCGTGCCGTGACGACTTCAGTGTTGAGCCCCAACCAGTGCATGCGCCCAATGTAACGAGCGTGTTCGACCTTGAGACAACGATCCATGATGACGTCAAGGCCAGCATCCGCAGCAATGGCGGCCCCTTCATCACTGATCACACCAAACTGAAGCCATAGCGCCTTGGCTCCGACGGCAACGGCTTCTTTTGCGATAGCAGGTACGGCGGCGGGATCTCGGAACACGTTGACGATGTCAACGGTATCGCCCACGGCGGTCAGCGAGTTAAAACTCTCCTCGCCAAGGACTTGTTCCTCTCGAGGATTAACCGGGATGATTTGGTATCCATGACGTTGTGCGTAATAGCCGACAAAGTGACTAGCGCGTAGGGTATTGGCCGACAGCCCGACAATTGCAATCGACCTGCCCGTGTGCAGGACGCGCTGTATCGTGGCCGGGTCTTGATATTTAGTTGCTTCGGGCAAAGGCCTGCTCCAGATCCCATTGAAGATCTTCGACATCCTCAATACCGACGGAGAGACGGACCGTCCCAGGGGCGATACCGGCGGCTTGCAGTTCGTCGTCGCTGAGTTGCCGATGGGTGGTACTGGCCGGATGGATGATCAGGCTTTTTGCATCTCCAACGTTGGCGAGGTGCGAAAATAGCTGTACGTTGCGGATGAAATTCTGACCGGCGCTGCGACCCCCATGAAGTTCAAAGCAGAAGACGGCACCGGCACCTTTAGGAAGATACTTCTCTAAGAGGCCTGCGTTTTCTCGGTAGTGTATCGCCGGGTGACTGACGCTGACGACGTCGGATCGGGCTTCCAACCATGTCGCAATCTCGAGAGCGTTCGACACATGCCGATCCATCCTTAACGGCAGAGTTTCCATACCCTGTAGGAAAAGGAAGGCGTTGAAAGGGCTCATGCAACCGCCTAGATCGCGGAGTGTTTCGGAACGTAATTTCATGAGAAAGCCATACATACCAAATGTTTCATGGAACGAGAGCCCGTGGTAGGCGTCGGAAGGTTCCGCAATGACAGCAAACTTGCCGTTGGACCAATCGAAGTCGCCCGAATCGATCACCACCCCGCCAATGCTAGTCCCATGGCCGCCGAGGAACTTCGTGGCTGAGTGAATAACGATATCGGCCCCCCACTCGATGGGCCGGCATAAGTATGGTGTGGCAAACGTGTTGTCCATCACTAGCGGTATCGAGTGATCGTGCGCGACTTTGGCAATCTGCTCAATGTCCATGACGTTGCCGCCGGGATTGCCGATCGTTTCACCAAAGAACAGACGCGTTCGTTCGGTCGTAGCTTGATGCCATTCATTGGGATCGTCGGGATCGACGAATGTTAGTTCGACGGACAATTTTTTGAACAGATGTTTGAGCTGAGTAATCGATCCACCGTAGAGTGCGCGCGATGCAACGACATGATCACCCGCGGAGAGCAATGTAAAAAAAGTAGACGATTGCGCGGCGAGTCCGCTGGCAAAGGCAACGGCGCCAGCGCCCACTTCCAGATTAGCAATCCTTTCTTCGAACGCGGCGACCGTCGGATTCATGATCCGCGAGTAGGTGTTGCCGTATTCCTGCAGGTTAAAGTACGCGGCTGCCGATTCGGGATCTTCAAAAACATAACTACTCGTTTGAAAAATCGGCACCGCCCGTGCACCGGTTTCGGGCTCGGGTCGAGCTCCTGCATGCAACGCTCGTGTCTGAAAACCAAATTGCCGTTCGGGTAACTCCATCATGCCGGCAACATGACGTTCCTGCATGGCTGTGTCAATTCGATCGGGATGGCTGGAAATAGTTGGGTGCTATGATGAGACGATGCGGCAACCACCCGTCGACTACATCGAGCGTACGCGTGAGCAATACGCTTCGCTCGGATATCCACCGTACCAATGGGTGCGTAACCAAGAGCCGTCGACGCTAGTGATCCCGACCAAGCCGATGCACGAGTGGCGAGTGGGGCTGATCGCGTCGGGAGGTATATACGTTGCAGGACAGATCGCCTTTCATTTTCGCGATGATATTAGCTATCGAGAAATTGCTTTTGAAACGCCGACAGATCGGATTAGAACGACGCACTTTGCGTACGACCTGACCGATTCCCGTCGAGATCCCAACGTCGTCTTTCCACTGGACACGCTTCGCGGTCTGGTACGTGATGGCACGGTGGGAGAGCTTCCAACACACGCATATACCTTTATGGGTGGTATTTACTCGGCCCGAAAAGTTCGCGATGTGCTCGCGCCTGCCCTCGTCACCAGACTGCTTCAAGATGAAGTCGACGTTGCCCTGATGGTCCCGGTCTGACCCGTTTGCCACCAGTCCGTCGGACTGATCGCGCGCGAAGCAGAAAGCCGTGGTATTCCTTCAGTGAGCCTGTCTAGCGCTTGGTCTATCAGTCGTTCGGTGAATCCTCCGCGGATGGTCTATCTCGACTTTCCACTCGGTCATACCGCCGGTCGAGCTCATGACGTTCAATCGCAACGGGCGGTTGTCGTGGCAGCGCTTCGATTGCTGGAGGAATCACGGCAGCCGGGTAGTACCACGAAGTTACGTCAACGATGGTCCGAGGATGACGCTTGGAAGGATGGTGTCATGCGGCCTAAGCTCAACGTTGATAGAGGCGGGGGATTCGACGATGACCGCGTCGAACGCTTTGCGACGCCCCAATACCAGGAATCGGAGGACGCTGCTCTCGTGACGGGGAACTGTCCGACGTGTGTTTGGTTAGAAGAGTAGATCGGGCGAGAACATTGAGTTTATCGGATCAAATAGCGCAGACTTCTGTTTTTGACGCTGCGGCTACTGTATGACGGTCATTCGTCAGAAAGACCTGATTGAGAGCGTTGCTGACGCCCTGCAATATATTTCGTTCTACCATCCTCCGGATTTCATTCGCGCGATGACGGAAGCATATGAGCGGGAGGAGTCGCCTGCAGCTAAAGCGGCGTTAACGCAGGTGTTGGTGAATTCCCGAATGTGCGCCCTGGGGCACCGGCCCATCTGTCAAGACACGGGCATTGTGATCGTGTTTCTAGAGGTTGGTATGGACGTCCAATGGGATGCAGAGCTATCGGTCGAAGAAATGGTCAACGAAGGCGTACGGCAAGCTTATCTGGATTCTTCGAATCCGTTGCGTGCGTCGGTACTTGCCGACCCCGAAGGTGATCGGGACAACACGCTCGATAATTCGCCTGCCGTGGTACACACCCGGATCGTTCCGGGAGCCGAGCTGGTAGTTGAAATCGCGGCAAAAGGTGGCGGTAGTGAGGCGAAAGCCAAGTTCACCATGTTGAATCCGTCCGACTCGGTGGTCGATTGGATTCTCGACGTTGTACCAACGATGGGCGCTGGATGGTGTCCGCCCGGAATCCTTGGCGTCGGGGTTGGTGGTACGCCTGAAAAGGCGATGTTGCTTGCCAAAGAAGCAATGATGCAGCCGATCGATATCCACGAACTGAAAGCGCGCGGCGCGCAAAACAGAGCCGAAGAGCTTCGGCTTGAGCTGTACGAACGGGTCAACGCGTTGGGTATTGGAGCGCAGGGACTCGGGGGTCTGACCACGGTGCTCGACGTCAAGGTCAAGGACTATCCGACACATGCGGCCAACAAACCCGTCGCTGTGATTCCGAACTGCACCGCGACTCGCCACCTCCGGTTCGTTCTCGATGGTTCTGGTCCAGTCGTCCTTGAGCCACCCGACCTTGACGATTGGCCAGACATCGCATTTGAGATGGGGCCGGATGTAAAACGCGTGAACGTCGATTCAATTGAAGCCGAAGAGGTTGCTGACTGGAAAGCGGGAGACACTTTGCTTCTGAATGGCAAGTTGTTAACGGGTAGGGACGCCGCACATCAACGCCTCATGGAGTTGATACGAGACGGAGAGCCGCTGCCAGTCGATTTCCGGAATCGGTTCATTTATTACGTGGGCCCCGTCGATCCCGTAGGCGACGAAGTTGTGGGTCCGGCAGGCCCGACGACGGCAACGCGTATGGATAAATTTGTCGGTGAGATGCTCGATAAAACGGGACTTCTCGGAATGATCGGTAAGGCGGAGCGTGGAGATGCAGCGGTCGAAGCTATTCGCCAATTCGGCGCTGTCTCACTCGTTGCTGTTGGAGGCGCGGCGTATCTTGTTTCGAAAGCCATTGTGAGTGCTCGCCCCATCGCGTTCGAGGACTTGGGTATGGAAGCGATCTACGAATTTGAAGTTAAAGATATGCCTGTGACCGTAGCGGTCGATGCGGGTGGCGAATCGGTACACAAAACAGGCCCCGCATATTGGCGCGCGCAATTGGCCGACCGTATCGAAACCATTGAAGGTTAGGACTGAAGCTCCTTGAGCGACTCGAAGTAGAGCAACGTCTCTGGATTTGCTAGCGCGCTGGTATTCTTCACCGGACGACTATGAACAACCTCCCGGACGGCGATTTCCGCGATTTTCCCGGATAGAGTCCTCGGAATATCGGGGACCGCGACGATTCGGGCAGGGACATGACGAGGCGATGCATTTTCTCGAATCTTGGTACGAATCATTGCCGCGGTCTCTTCCGTGAACGATGTGTCGTTTTGCATCACGACAAACAGGACCACTCGAGTATCTCCGTCCCATTCCTGACCGATGCAAAGCGCTTCTTTGATGGCACCTATCGATTCGACCTGGCGGTAAATTTCTGCGGTTCCGATTCGAACACCTCCGGGATTAAGAACGGCATCGCTTCGACCATGGATGACGAAGCCCCCTGTCTCGGAAATTCTTTCGGCGAAGTCACCGTGGGCCCAAACTTCCGGGTATCGATCGAAATAAGCGCTTCTTAGAAGAACGTTATCGGAATCGTTCCAGAAACCGATGGGTGTGCTTGGAAAAGAGCGAGTACAAACCAATTCGCCTTTTGCATCGGTGATTGAGGAACCGTCGTCGTTGAACACGTCGACTGCCATTCCTAACCCCGGTGCTTGAATCTCGCCTTCATAGACGCCGCCCCATGGATTGCCAAGCACGAAACAGGAGATCAAGTCGGTGCCGCCTGCGATGGAGGCAAGCCAGATCTCCGGCTTGAAGCGCTTGTAGACGTATCGAAAAGACTCGTGAGTCAGCGGTGAACCGGTCGAGAAAATAGCGCGTAGGGAACTAAGATCGTGGCTCGATCGCGGCTCGATGCCTGCCTTTTCGATACTGGAGATGTATTTCGCGCCGACCCCGAATAATGATATGGACTCTTGTTCTATTAAGTCGATGAGTACCGATGAGGTTGGATGAAACGGTGATCCTTCGTACAACACTAAGGTACATCCGCTCGCAAGTCCGGAGACGAGCCAGTTCCACATCATCCAGCCGCAAGTTGTGAAAAAGAACAGCACATCGTCGCGTCGTAGATCGCAATGGAAGGCATGTTCTTTGACGTGTTGAAGCAGTGTTCCACCGGCGCCGTGGACGATGCATTTCGGTTTGCCCGTGGTCCCCGATGAATACATGATGAACAGAGGGTGATCGAATGGCAGACGTCGAAAGTTGGGAACCGTCTCGGAGCGTTGACGAATTTCGTGAAATCCGTCGTCCCGCAGTCCCAGTAAGGAACACCAGATCACGTGGTCAATCGATGCGATAGTCTCGGCGACATCATCTACGTTGCCGGTAATGTCGAAGGTTTTACCGTTGTACGTATAGCCGTCGCACGCAACGAGTATCTTTGGCTCAATTTGCCCAAATCGATCGAGGGCACCTTCGAAGCCGAAGTCGGGCGAGCAAGATGACCACACGGCGCCAATCGCTGTAGTTCCGAGCATTGCGATGACGGTTTCTATAACGTTTGGCATCCATCCGGCGACGCGATCACCGGGTTCCACCCCACGCTCTTCGAGTTCAGCTGCGAACTTCGCGACTTCCACGCGCAATTCGGCGTAGGTCATTGTCACGCGTTCCCCCTGTTCCGTGATGGCAACTAGCGCGGTGCGGGCATCGTCATAACGCAAAAGATTTTCGGAAAAATTCAGTGAGGCTTCAGGAAACCAACGACTACCTGGGAAAGAATCGGGATTGATTAAGACGTCGCTGCCTGGATCGCCGACAATGTCACAAAACGACCAGACGGAAGACCAGAACGAATCTCGCGAGGTAATCGACCATTGATGCAATGCGGGGTAATCGTCTGGCGCAAAGCCGTGTTGTTTGGCGAACGCAGTGAGGTTCCGATGATCGATTTGATCTTGGTTAGGTTTCCAAAGGAGATTTGATGTCATCGAGTCGGTTCAACGTGTCCGCACGTTTACCTCGACGAGGATAACTCGTTTCAATTTAGCGTGAGGAATTGTCAGTATGATTCGAGGCGAAACGACCACCAGTGGGAGGGCCGAGGCGGAGGCGACGTTGTCGTGGATCGACCACGCCGTTTGTTTGCCCTAGCCAGCCACGCTCGATCGAGTGTAGCGTCGTCGCGTACGCGAACCATCTTTACTGGATACACAGAATTATTAATTTTGATGCGACCGTAAGGTACCTCCATCGCGACGGTGGACCAATGTTTACCGTCGCAACGTGCACAACTGACAAACAATGTTTCCCGGTCCGCCATGCAGTTGAGATTGATCGAATGCGGGATCAGGCCAGACACTTCAAGTTGGCATAGGCCGGCTTCGTTCGCGAAACTCCAATCGATAATCGCAGCGTCGACGACATCTCCAAACACCCAGGCACCCGGGTTTCGATCGCACGGACATTGAGTCACCCAGACAGCCGCAGCGACCGTTACCAGTCCAATGACGATGCTGACGACTTTTGCCATGTGGATTCCTTAACCAACAACGAGTTCGTGACCGAGGCGACCGGTCGCCGACGATCAGTCGGGCAACCCAAGGACCCGCTTGGCAATGATGTTGAGTTGCACCTCGGAACTTCCACCTGCAATGGTCCCCGCCTTGCCAAAGAGCCAGGACCGTGTGTCAGTGAGAGCGGCGTCGTCAAATACGTCACCCTGCCAGCCGATTCCGTCAGAGCCACGCATACGAATTAACGCTTCCATCCGTCGGGTGTCGAGCTCAGTCGCGTAATACTTGAACATTGATGTTGCAAATGTGGGCGTCGAGCTGGAGGTATTTTCTTCGATGGCTCTTCGTTGAGTGAGCGAAAAGGCTTGCCGATCCATATTGATCTTAGACACAGCCTCCCGGCCTTCCGCGTCGGCGATTCTCGAATCAGTTTGCCCGTAATAAGACAGTGCGGATTCCGCCAGCGACGTGCTGCGACCACCCCCTCCAAGCGACCCCATTCCGGAAATCATCGAGCGTTCATGTTGTAGTAGACGCTTTGCCACGGTCCAACCGCGATTCTCTTCACCTATGAGGTCTGTTTTCGGAACTTTGACGTCATCGAAAAAACACTGACAGAAAGGCGAATTTCCAGCGATTAGAATGATGGGCTTGACCGAAACTCCCGGATCGTCCATTGAGAATAGGACAAAGCTGATCCCATCATGTTTGGGCACTTCGGTGTTCGTGCGCACGAGACAGAAGATCCAGTCAGCAAAATTAGCGCCCGACGTCCAGATTTTTGAACCGTTGACCAAGTAATAGTCGCCTTGGTCGACGGCACGAGTTTGGAGTGACGCGAGATCTGAGCCCGCGTTAGGTTCCGAATAGCCCTGGCACCACCGAATTTTTCCGTTAGCGATATTACTTAGGTGGCGAGATTTTTGATCGTCGGTGCCGTGTTCTAGCAGGGTAGGCCCAATCATGGTCACCCCCATACCAGACAGCGGTGTCGGGGCGCGGGCCATGGCCATCTCCTGTTGCAGCACCTTTGCCTCGGCCGCATCAAGTGCCGCGCCTCCAAATTCTTTGGGCCAGGTGGGTACCGTCCACCCTTGCTCATAGCACAATTCAAACCAACGCAACGTATCCGCGTTTTGAACCGTTTCCTTTGTGCCGCCCGAATATTCTCCGCCGCGGGCAATGAGACTCTCCGGTAGACTTTTCTGAAGCCAGGCCCGCGTGTCAGCTCGAAATTCTGTCAAGTCGCTCACCGGATTCCCTCCCACGCTTTTCTTTCATTCGCCTCTGGATCTCGTATTGGACCTGATTCGTCGTCAAAAATCATGGTGTTGCGAGTTTCGGCCGAGTACGGAGTCCAGCCTGGATCACCATCGCGGATAAAATCGATCCAAGCGTGATGCATGCGATCTGCTATGTGCTGAGGCGTCGGTCCTGGTCCGATGAAATTATCGACTCCGGCCTGATCGAGGTTGTCGAAGGCAAACGGGATTTCGAGAGCGTGCGTGGCCTTTAGATTGCCGTCGAATGCACGCGACTCCCAATTGAACTGATATAGCCAGTTACGCGAGGTATAGGGCCTTGCTTCCAGGAGTCGAATCGCAGGAATGCGAAACATAAAGTCAGTAGAAATGGCGGTCATTAGGTCGGCGGCGGAGTCATGAGGTCGAGCGTCGCGGTAACGCTGCAAGAGGTGCTCATCCCCCATTCCAAGGGCTCTTCTTTCGAGTTGGCGCTCATTGATTCGATCCTGATAACTCCATAGCGTGGTCTCGTGATGATTGGAGCCGGTCATGACCGCCACCCCGGATCCGACGCCAGAACGTATCGCGTCAATCGGCGACTCAGCGAGCAGGGTACTCCCGATGACGGGGTAGAACGCGGATACTGGGACACCCAGAGTCTCTTGTGTATCTGGAGTTTCGAGTTTTGCGATGGTTTGCAGTTGTGCATGGAGAATTTCTTCGGCGGATGCGGCCATAAATTGAGTGGGCCCATCTGCATCGAGCTCTTTTAGAAAGGCATCTCTCACCAATTTTCCCGCTTTGGCTGGCAGGGTGTGGTGGGCTGCGCCGCTCTGCGGTATAGCGTGTCGAAATAGACCATCGGTTGCGGGCATACCAAGTAGCGTTGAGACGCTAAAACCACCCGCAGATTCACCGGCAATCGTCACCTTGGCGGGGTCCCCACCGAACTGTTCAATGTTCTGTTGAACCCATTCAAGAGCAAACATTTGGTCGAGTAGGCCGTTAATACCGGAAAACTCGAACTCGCTTCCAAAGGTCGATAAGTCCGTGAATCCAAGTGCTCCGAGACGATAATTGATGCTGACCACCACGATATCTCCGTGGACCGCAAAGCGAGCTCCGTTATACCAAGGAATACCGCCTTGCCCAGTGCGGTACGCGCCGCCGTGTATCCAAACGAACACAGGACGTCCGCTACCGGATGTCATTGGGGTTGTGATATTCAGCGTGAGGCAATTCTCATCCCAACGTACGCTGGGTGGATCGCTAAGGCCGCTACCAGGTAGTTGCGGCGCGGCGGCTCCGATTTTCTTGGTGGATAGAACGTCCAACCAAGGTTCGTGAGCCTGCGCTCGTTGAAATCGTTTTGATTCCGTTGGTGACGCGGCGTAAGGAATACCGGCGAAAAAAAGTGTGCCGTCTTTTTCTCGGCCTTCGATCGGACCGGTTGTCGTTTCTACCTGCGTGTTCATTAGGCTCTCTCCCTTTCGCCCGATCGTATCGCATTGTGATAAGACTGTTTGGGGAAGGGATTTGCAGAAGAGGTGACGCGTTGCAATGCTTAAGGCCTATTGAGGGGATGTCTCAATGAACGGGAACCTGTTCAGCCGTTTTGACGCTGTATTTTCTGAGTATGCGGAACAAGTTTGTTTACGGTTGCCGGATGGCACTGGTTGGACCTATAACGATTTGCATCGGGCAACCGGCCGCATAGGGGCCGTATTGCGTCAGCAGGGCGTGCGTCCCGGTGATCGCGTAGTGGTGCAAGTTCCAAAAACACCGGACGCGATCGCTCTTTATCTAGCCACGCTTCAAGTTGGCGCGGTTTATGTGCCGTTGAATACCGATTACACCGAGGCGGAGGTAGCTTACTTTCTCGGCGATGCGGAACCTTCGTTGTACGTCACCGCCGAGGACTCGGAGACTGGTTTGCCAACGTTAACGCTGGATGCCTACGGCGAAGGTTCCCTGAAAGAGCTGGCTTCGTCGATGAATCCTGATGACCATATCGTCGATTGCAGTCGCGAGGACCTGGCAGCCATTCTCTATACATCGGGGACGACAGGACGTTCTAAAGGGGCGATGTTGACGCATGGCAATTTAACGAGCAACGCCGATACTTTGATCTCCTATTGGGGATGGCGATCCGACGACGTTCTCCTGCACGCGCTTCCTATCTATCATGTCCATGGCCTATTCGTGGCATCGCATTGCGTGTTACTGACAGGTAGCTCGATGATTTTTCTACCGCGATTCGACGTGGAGGAGGTCGTTCATCACTTATCGTCGTCCACTGTTCTTATGGGCGTTCCGACCTTCTATACGCGTCTTCTCCGATCATCCCGTTTCACCTCGGAGGTGACTGCCGGCATCCGCTTATTTGTATCAGGGTCGGCACCACTGACCGAGCAGACATTCGAAGCGTTCGTCCAGCGAACAGGGCATCGGATACTGGAACGCTACGGGATGAGTGAGACTGGAATGAATACATCCAATCCGTTAGACGGCGAGCGAGTTGCCGGGACCGTTGGGTTCCCGCTTCCTGGGNTCGATGCGCGTGTCNCGAATGAAGAGGGTGACCCGCTACCAGTAGGCGANATTGGGGGTATCGAAGTNCGTGGCCCGAACGTGTTTTCNGGTTATTGGCGTATGCCNGAGAAAACGCGAGATGAGTTTCGANACGACGGATATTTTATGACGGGCGATATGGGGATCGTTGATGCTGAAGGTCGATACTCCATCGTTGGTCGGGAGAAGGATCTAGTGATCAGCGGCGGACTTAACGTCTATCCGAAAGAGATCGAGATACTGATTGACACGGTGCCCGGTGTAATCGAGTCTGCTGTGGTCGGCGTTCCCCATCCGGATTTCGGAGAAGCTGTGATAGNCGTCGTCGCTAGCGAGATGGATATTGAATTAGAAGATGTGAACGTGGTCTTGACTGGCAAACTCGCGCGTTTCAAGCAGCCGAAACGTTTGCTCAGGGTAGAGGAGCTCCCGCGTAACGCGATGGGAAAGGTCCAGAAGAATGTTTTGCGCGAATTGTGTGCTGATCGATTTACCTGGGATGAATAAGATGCGAAAGGTCTGACCTAAGTGGTGTGCATCACGTCCCGTACATCCGTCGATAAAAGAGGCCATCCAATGATCAGGTCCATCGTCGCTGCGTGCTGTCTTCTCGTCTATCAAAGTGTCTGCGGGTACGAACTAGCGTATAGCGCCCCGGAAAACCAGGGCCTATCTTCTGAGGGCATGGCTACGATCACCGAGTGGTCAGCCAAATACGTTGACGAAGGCAAGTTGGCCGGCATGGTGACGTTNGTCGCGCGTCGTGGCGATATTTTGCACTTCGAGGCGGTGGGTCAACGCGGATCGGGCGATCCAAGGTCGTTGACTCGGGATGCGCTATTTCGAATCTACTCCATGACGAAGCCGGTAACCTCGGTCGCGATCATGATGCTCATTGAAGATGGCAAATTGAGGTTGGATGATCCGGTGGNGAAGTACCTGCCAGAATTGGCATCGTTAACGGTGCTAATTCAGGGGCAACGCATACCACCCGCGCATCCTATAACTGTTCGTCACTTGCTCACGCACACGGCTGGCTTCTCGTACGGTTGGAATCGGCGTGATCCAGTCGACGTGTTGTATGCGAAAGTCAATCCGGAACGAGCCACCAACTCTCGTGATTTCTTGGAGCGTCTATCCACATTGCCGTTAAAGTTTGAGCCTGGCGACCAGTGGCATTATGGCGTGGCCGTCGATGTGCTCGGCGTACTGGTCGAACGAATTAGCGGGAAGCCTTTCGACAGGTTTTTGTCTGAGCGTTTGTTTGAGCCGTTGGGAATGGTGGATACGTTCTTTAACGTCCCCGAAGATAAGTTGGCCAGGTTCTTGCCCAATCACGTGTGGGATTGGCGTAATCGAAAGTTATTTATGTTGAATGACTCAAACAATGTTGAGTTCAAGCGAGTGAAATTCTTTTCGGGCGGCGGTGGCTTAGTATCGACGATGTCTGATTATTTTCGGTTTACCGAGATGTTGCGTCGTGGGGGGNGTCTCGACGGCACGCGTGTTCTCAAAGCGGAGACGGTGGCACTCATGACGCGTGATCATCTCCCCGATATCCTCCCGACTGTTGAGGATGGTACTAGTCGGCGCGCCATCCTCCAACGCGGGCGCGGTTTCGGATTGGGGTTCGACGTTGTTCTCGATACGGCTAATCGTCGTGGTGCGGCATCCATTGGCGACTATAGCTGGTCAGGGATTGCGGGTACTTTTTTCTGGATCGATCCAGTACTGGATATCGTTGCAATAGGGATGATCCAAGTCCTCCGATCACCCTTACGCTTAAGTTTCGAGATGAAGAATCTTGTCCATGCATCCTTGATGACTGATGAAGATTGAATTTTTCTGGGACATCGGCAGTACCAATACGTATTTCGCGTTGCATTTAATTCGTCCCATCGTTGCCCGGTATGGTGCTGAGCTCGTTATGCATCCCTTCAATCTTGGCTATGTATTCCGCCACCATCAGTACGTCCTTGCTGAGGAACCACAAGCCAAACTGCAGAATAGGGGTCGTGATCTGAGACGTTGGGCGGAGAAATATCGACTTGGATTTCGTATGCCGGATACGTTCCCTATCAAAACGAGCCGGGCATTGCGGGGTGCATTGGTAGCCCGCGAGTTCGATAGAGAAGGCGCGTACATCGACCGACTCTTTACACGTTATTGGGAAGAGAACGATGCCTCAATTAGTGAATATGAAGGTATCGCAAGCCTTGCCAAGGAAATCGAGATCGATCCCGACCTATTTATCACGCGTTGCGAAGACGACGAAATCAAACGTCAGTTGATCAATATGACTCAGAATGCATTGGATCGAGGCGTTTTCGGTGCGCCGTCGTTTTACATCGGCGATGAGCTGTATTGGGGTAAAGATCGTATGGACTTCATTGAGGACGCACTGCAAAAGGGTGNTGAGGCCCGTTAGCCGGCGATCGGTGTATCACCGAAGTTGGGCATGACCTTGCGCGCGAAGAGGTCGAGAGAATCGTGAATTTGGTCGGGTGTATGTAGACCAGCGGGGATCAACAGAAAGGCTTCGTCGATAGGGACTGTGGTGCTCACCCGCTCGATCTGTTTGTTCAAGGTATCCGGAGAGCCCACCAGTAATTCTGGCATGCCTTGTCCAAATGGCGTCGCCCAGTTGTCCCAGAACCACTGCATGTCTTCGAATAATGACCATGCCTTGGCATCTGTTTCGGCGCAAATCATGATGCCGCCCCAACAAGCTTCTTGCCCCGGCGTAACCGAATGACCATGCACTTTCGCCTCTTCGCGCCAAGCATCCCAAAGGACTTCGAGAAATTCCGTATTTCCTGACAGAACGATGGGGCGNCCTNTATATTTAGCCCAGAATTTGGCAGTTCGAAGGCTTTGCGAAAANCCGCCGTAAAGAGGTATGTCTTCTTGGAGGGGTCGTGGGGCAATGCCGATTTCGTGGACGCCCATAGCGTCGTCAACGCCTTCGCCGTACTTTCGGTAAACCGGGTGATCGTGCGGGTTCACGAAGTTCTCGGGGGGAAACGTCCAGTACTTCCCACTGTATGAAAAAGTCTTATGTTTTAAAGCTTTAACAACGATATCTACAAACTCAGTGAAATATTCACGATTTCGATCATCGTCTTCGGTGTCTTTCGTCCAGGGTCCAACGGCTTTGAGATCAGGCCGTACCTTAAAATTCTCGACCCACCTCGCTTGGTAGCCGCGTACGAGACCGACACCAAACCGCCCGTTGAGCATGTGATCCATGGTGGCGATCTTTTCGGCGGTTGCTAATGGATTATTTGTCGTTGAGACGAACCCACACGTCACGATTCGCATGGTGGATGTATGTTGCCCGAGCCACATGGCCATGAGCGCGGGATCGTTGGAAGTTTCAAACCCTTCAATTTGAAGGTGATGCTCAGGATGCCCGAAGGCAAAATATCCCCGCTCTTCGCCGAATGACGCGTAGTCACCAAGCTCCTGGATCATGCGCTGATACAGTTCGGGTCGACGGCCGGCCATACCTTGCTCAAGTTCCGCTCGTCTTCCGACGGTGCAATAGACGAATAGTCCGAATTTCATCCGACTTGCCTCCAGCGTTGAGAGTACCATCCGTCTTGAGATTTTCCTCGGCTTTAGATCACTATACGGTGTCTTATTTGGAGTCATCGCAATGGATGACGCGTGTCTCAACTTCCGATTGACCCCTGAAGAGCGTGGTCGATTCGACCAACAAGGATTTCTCGTCGTTCCGGATGTCCTGGATGTCGCAACGGTCGAACGGTTGATCCACGCTGTGGACGGTTTGACCAATAGGTGGCGTCCCGTATACGAGCGTGACCGCGGCCTAAAATCTCATCATCCGTTGAATGTCCTCGATTTTATCGGACAACACGACGAGTTCTTGCCACTCATCGATTTGCCACAGACGTTTATGAAAGTCGTGGATATTCTTGGTTGGCATATTCAGCTGTATCACTCCCACATGATTGTGACACCGCCCTTACCAGATGATTACGAACCCCATACCGCGCGTCTTGGATGGCATCAGGATAGCGGGCGTTTGAATCTTGATATCGAATCGTCTCCACGCCCTAGGATTTCGCTAAAGGTCGGTTTTTTCCTTACCGACACGAAACAACCCGATCGAGGTAATTTTCATGTAATACCCGGAAGTCATCTTACGAACGCGTTGTCCATGCCAGACGACGATGCGACAGAGCACCCTGATGCGATTCCGTTACTCGTTGGGCCTGGCGACGCCGTAATTTTCGATCGTCGTTTATGGCATTCTGGTGGTCGTAATTTCTCTGCCGTCACCCGCAAAGTACTCTTTTACGGGTATAGCTACCGTTGGTTGAAACCGCGAGACGATATGACGGTCGCGCACTATATGGAACGCTCGGACTCGATTCGACAACAGTTGCTGGGTGCCAGTCCGAATGGTGGTTTCGGATACACCTCACCGGCAGATGAAGACGTCCCTCTGAAGATTTGGTTGCGGGAAAAGTTAGGCGAGGATGCAGTGATCCTTTGATCCAATGCTGATCGCTCAAACCACTCGATCTAGATCCTGAGCATAACCCCAGTTGGGTCAAGGCCCAGTAGAACCCGTCCGGCATCTTCCATGTTTTGCGGTGCGACGGTGGCGTGCTGACGGATCACACGTGCGTCCCGTGAAAGACGTTCTAGTGGGTGGCCTACCTGATTGGCCGTTGTTCCTGAGGCATTCGCAACGATATCGACGACTTCGGCAATCGCTTGAGCTGCGTCTGAACATAGAACGTGGACTAACGCGCGATCGCGCTCCGGAAGCGGGGCGTCCGCAACGACCAGTGCCCAGTTCTTAGCGACTTGTTCAAATACCGCAGCTCGAGCACCGTGTAACCGGGCCTCCGCTTTTGCCACGGCGATTTGTGCAGAGGGCCGATCACGCAAGGAGCGGCTATTAAATCGGGGTGTCTTCGATGTGGCGAGTTCGACGAACGAGTCGATCGCTGCCCTAGCGATACCAAGCCCAACTGCAACTTTATTGAAGGCGAGTCGATTTCCGAGGGGCAAACGAAGTTGCGCTGAACGATTTCGGAGTCCACCCATGGGTTCGACGATACGATTGTTTTCGACCGTGACGTTGTTGATTCGGACGTCGTGTGAACCGGAGCCTCTTAAACCAGAAACATTCCAGGTGTCGACGATTTCGTAGTCGTCTTGTTCGACGACGGCATAGTGGAATCGATCGTCGACTGCTTCTCCGTCTTCATAGAGTTTTACGGTCGCGCCAAATACTTGGGCATTGTGGATTCCGCTGACGAACTGCCATTGTCCGGACACATTCCATCCGTCGTCGCGTCGTTCGGCGCGCCCCACCGCAGCGGTCGAGCTCGCCATAATGGTCAAAGGATCGGAAATCAGTTCAGGGCAGGAGACCAACGCTGGCGCCACAAGACCAAACGTTTCGATTCCAATCATAAGATTCCAACCCGCACTTCCGTCCGCTTCCGAGACAATTTCGATGACACGCATTTGGGTTAGCGGATCGGTATCGGCACCATGGCAATCGAGGGGAGCGGCGATTCGATACAACCCGAGACCGGCAAATGCTTCGGCAATGGGTCGGGGTAAGTACCGTTGTTGTTCCGCTACGTCTGCTAACTCACGGACGAGCGGGGTGACAGATTCGGCGCGTTCGATGTAATCGATTTGCGTCATGGAAACAAGTTTACGTGTCGAGAGTACGCTGTGCCTCGCAAGCACCGGTGGATATTTTCCCCATGGCTTCCTGGTCTCATTGGCTATCGTCCATGGATAGCGTCGTGGACTTTCCCGAGCGTATCGATGATCGCATCAATACTACGAGCGCCGGCTTGGAAGATCGCTGTCGCGTTGAGCGCTCCCCATTCAAAGCCCATGTTTTCAACGGCCTCCGCTCTGGCAGTCACACGATCAAGATCCTTGTAAAACTTTTTGCCTTCTTCGTCCCTTGGCGGAACGTCGAGCATCATCTGGTATCCGATTTTTCCTGGGTCCCGCGATACGGCTTCGGCATAGTTCGCTATTTTTTCTTTGCATCGCTTGGCGACGGAAGGATCTTCGATGGCGGTAGCCAGCCAACCATCTCCGATTTCACCAACCCGTTTTAGCGCGGCTTCTGCGTTGCCACCGATCCATATGGGGAGGTCTCTTCCCTGAGGTGGTTTGGGCTCCATGGCCATCGCGAGGGATGAATAGTGTTCGAGCTGGTAGTCGATTCGTTCGTCACCCCAATACGATCGCAATATAGCGATCGCTTCGTCCATCCTGCGACCGCGGTCGGAAAAAGACTCTTCTAATGCGTCGTATTCAGATTCCTGCCAACCGACGCCAACACCTAGACGCATGCGTCCATTGGTTAGTGTATCCAAGGTGCTGATTTGTTTAGCNACAAGTACGGGTTGGCGTTGTGGTAGCACGAGAACTTCAGTTCCGAGCCCGATCTTGTTGGTGTGTGAGGCGACAAACGCCAGTGTCATGAGGGCTTCGAGAATGGGCATTTGCGGAGGATAGATNGGGGCAACGCGAGTATCGGTGGGATATCCCATCACGACGTGATCAAACATATCGAGTTGATCGTAGCCTATAGTTTCGATGGCCTTCGCTAATTTAACGACACCGTCGGCTCCTTCTCGATAACTGACGCTGGGGAATTCAACAGCCAATTTCATCGCGTTTCTCCNCTCGTACGTCCACCNGTATGTTATACACGAGCTCAGGTTTGAATGGGGCTGNGAANAGTTTGNGNCGTNTGCAACCNATACGAGCTGCGGCAACCATCGTGGTTGTACGGAATGCCACTGATGGATACGAAATATTCATGGTGCGACGTACCGCACGTGCTGTCTTCGGCGGAGGTATGTACGTGTTTCCAGGTGGTCGCGTCGATGGTGACGACCACCTGCAACGATATGACGCTCTTTCGATTGGACCGTCTACACTTCAATGCCGGCAGCAGTTCGCGCTCGGCAATGAATGGCGCGGCTATTGGATTGCTGGAATTAGAGANTGTTTTGAGGAAGCTGGCTTGCTGCTCGCNTANGACGACAANGGTGAGTGGTTAGAGTGTCCCGACAANGATCTGGAGCGACGGTTAGCGACCTATCGACANCAAGTTCANGATCGNGAGATCACCCTNGCCGATGTTTGCGAAAAAGAAAGATTGTGTTTGGCCGTTGACCGCGTGCACTACTGGGAACGCTGGATTACGCCCCAGGGCAGTCCGAGNCGCTTTGACACACGGTTTTTTGTTGCGGCCGCCCCCACGAGACAATTTGGCCGCCACGATGATGCCGAGACTGTCGATAGCCTTTGGATCAAACCAGCGGACGCGATAACTCAGTCAGACGGTGGGGCGTTCGGTTTGATGTCAGTTACCCGACGCCAGCTCGACAAGCTTTCGTTGTATCAAAGCGTCGAGGATCTCGTGGACGGGCTCGTAGCCGAACGTACGTTTGTAACTAACCGACCAAGAATGCCTTCTGATTAGAGAGGGCAGGGACGTAAACGTCCCCGCCCGATTGGAGTGGGGTCAGTTAGTTAAACCCCCGACCCCCCTACCTTAGATATCACAAATCACCTCCTTTATTTCCGCCCGACAAGTTCTCATTATGCGCGTCCATGTAGGTCTTAAAAAGGGTCTGTGTACGTTATGACTGGAAGAGGTTTGTGCGCCTAGGATTCGAGAACGACACAACAACTCGATACCATGGCGGACGAGTGNCGCGANACTATTCATGAGTGAACGATTCCAGGTNGATCTAAGAGGGCTCTCAGTTCCGGTNGAGATTCGTCGNAATACGAGGCGACGCACNCGGGTCGGGATGAGNTTTCGAGCAGATGGAACGTTGTGCGTAGACGCACCGTTGGGGCTTTTAGTCGATGAAGTCCGTTCGATCGTNATGGATCATTCCCGATGGATTCGATACCGCTCGGAACGAGCCGTAAACGAGGTCCCCTGTTGGTATCCAGAACCTTACCTCTCGGGATCGATCGTTCAGTTCCTCGGTACGACAAAAGAACTGGAATTCCATCGAGACGATGGCGGTTACGTCGAAGACAAAGGCCCGATACTGCGTGTCCATCTCAACGACGGCGATGACGCTAAAGCCGTGATTTGGCGCTGGTATCATCAGCAGGCCGACACCGTACTGGCCGGCGCAATGGAAGACGCTGTAGCGCAAGTCCCGTGGGTCAAACAAACGCCGGTATGGAGGCATTCATTCATGCGGTCCCAATGGGGTAGTTGTTCGGTGTCGGGTCGTATTTCGCTCAACACGCACTTGGTCAAACTTGCACGGGAACTGAGCCTGTACGTCATCACCCACGAGCTGTGCCACTTGGTTGAGCTCAATCATGGGGCAGCGTTCAACGCGCTCATGGATAGGCACTCGCCCGAATGGCGCAGCCATCGAGAAGCTCTTAATCGCGTGACCGGATTGCTGTCCGAAGAAAAGCCAATCACNANGGCGGTCTAATTACCCGTTTCTTCATGTCCCATATAACGAGACGTCGATGCTCNAATTCGTGTTNTCACTCGTAAAGCGCTTAAGATTCTCGCGACCCAAATAGATTNGCCCCGCGGAGTGANGGAGTGATACGGAGCTTANTGGGCGCGCATGGTTTGAATCGGATAGGTGTCTTNTTTTNGGAAGCCTAGTTTTCGGGANCAATTTTGATTGNGANTACACNGNGTCGTCNGCTNAATCGAGNCGGTCNNCATTGACCAATGGAGCTCACGGTGACGAAAGCGCAACGGTCGCNGTNCACTCCGCGGTCGTTAACCCNGCCTGGTTTTCATTCCAAATTTGAAGGTCGACGAGGGGCTCANCGNCCGCTTGATATTTTCGAACGACTTTTCCGTAGACGGTGTTCGTGTCACCGACGACGTTGGGGTGCCGGACACGCGTGTTGAGTGATTTGACCGTGGCGTCGTCGCCGCTCCAATCGGTGGCCATTTGGCACAACCAACAGACCCGTTGTGGACCCCAGTCGAACTGTCCGGGCATGTTGCGCCGCTCTTGGGCATGCTTTTTGTCGTAACGACCTCCGCCGCCAAGATCCTTCGAATCTTCGGCATCAAGCGCGGCCCGTGGGCTCCTACCTGTACCGACGACTCCATGAGTGAACAAAAACAGTTCGGTAACCGTATAAGTCCCCTTGGTCAGAACCGGCAGCTCTTCGTTCTCGCGGACGTCTTCCCAAGGGTGCGGTTCGGNACCATGTCGCGTGCGTTCCCAGACCAAAGGATCGGGTGCCTCCTCAACGATGTTAGTTTTGGTTTCGCGGTCATATTCGATGGTTCGACCGCCACCAAGGTTCTTGTAGCGAGCCATGTTAGTGAGCTTGGTAGCAACCAATTCCTGGCGTTGGTTGTAGTACTCGACCATCGCGGTACAGATGAGAAAAGGACCAATGCGTTCGCTATGTTTGCGGGTGATATCGACGATCGATTCGACAGCACGGATTCGGTCGTCGAGCCAAATAGGCCGATGGAAAGTAATCTCGCCGCCGGCGTAATTCATTGGAAAGTTGGCTGATGACAGGCGCCGCGGGTCAATAGCACCGTTGATCGCCGCTGCGATGCCAAGGCTTGCGCCGTAAATAAACATCGGTGGAGCGGTTATGCCTTGGTAACGACTGGCGGCGGCATAACGCTCGTCGCGCCATAACGGATTGTAGTCGCCNACGCCGTCACCGAATCGCCGGATATTGTCGAGGCTAGCCTCACGGCCACCCCTCGATGGGAGCTTGGTACCAATGCCTTGACCGTATTCTTCTTCGAATTCGTCGAGTGTGGTGATCTGTTCGGGCACGGCTGTGAACTCCCGGTGTAGGTTCCCCATTGTCAGACACGTGTTGTTCGAGGGTCAAACCAAAGGTAGCCAATCACCGTACACTAGGGGAGTTGGAGGTAATCGATTGGACNCGTGACAAACCGAAGAAATCTAAAGGCGGAGGATATTCGGCTTCAACCAGTCTCCGTAACACGAAAAATGGCAGCATCGCTGCCAGGACTACGAGCGCAAGCTCAAGAGCGGNGTCTTCGGATCCATCATCTGGGTGCTGGTTACCCCCACCCCGAGGTGACAGATCCCGGATCGTTCCTTGAAGCAACCGATCGTTGGTTTGCCCATTTAAGCGAAGCCGAGGGTGTCAACGAACCAGGATTGACCCCAGAATTCTTGCGCGAAATGTACGCCTACACGGATACGCTTGGTCCCACGAGTCCCAGGGAATCATTTGCGACAGTCTATGGCGCGGACTGGAACATNGAGATGAACCCCGAGCGACTCATTCCAACGGTCGGGGCGACAGGTGGGATCGCATTGTTGTGTTCGACGTTCGAGCGTCCTGGTCGGTCGCTGGCGTACATCACCGATGCGCCCACTTACGCAGGTTTCTTGGCACGCTCCACTCTCAATCAGAGGGCCACTATCTATAGCGTTGATATGGATAACGATGGTCCGGATCCAGATCAATTTCGGGCTCAAATCAATAGAGCGAGAAGTGATGGGTATTTCGTGCCTTTCTATTACACGGTTCCAGATGGACACAATCCGGCAGGATTTTCGTTTGGAATGGAACGACGGAGAGCCTTGTTGAAGATCGCGCAGGACGAGGGCGTTCTCGTGGTAGAGGATGCGCCGTATCTGTATATCAACTATGCCGAGGCGAGCGAACGACCGATGCCCTTTGTGACGCTCGATCCGACGCAAACGGTGCATCTTTTTACGGGNTCGAAAATTGGGTTGCCTGGGCCGCGAGTAGGTTTTGCATATACTGAAGCGGTCATTGAAATCGCTGACAGCGGANGCGTGGATTTGACGGATTTGCTTCTTACCGAAGCAAGNGCAGACACGCTATTTCAAAATCCTCATGCCTTACGTTCGTTCGANGCGTTGTTGCNTGAGGCCGATGGTTCNNTGCGCCCATCGTTGTGGCCGATNGCGGAGCAGAAGTTGGCGATTTATCGAGANAACAGGCAAATCTTATTGGACNGTCTNGAAGAGGANCTNGGGGATTTTCGGGATCAGTTCCATTGGACNCNGCCGGAGGCGGGCTTTTTCTCGGTATTTACCTNTACCGAGTCGGANATCATCGNCGACGANGCNTTNATNGAAAGGCTNGTCGAACGGTACGGCGTCGTGGTGGTGCCNATGTACGACTTTTATCCGGNTGATGCGCGTATTCGCGACCANCAAGNGGGNTATAACCAATTAAGGTTATCTTTCTGTTTTTCTGAAAATANNGGGTCTGCTCGACGTCAAGAATTGGCCGAGGCAGTGAGAGCGTTCGCTCGNGCGGTGAAAATGGAAGTNGGAATTACGTAGCGGNGTAGGCAGNAATCAAGGNGCGGTAAGGTACTGGCTCAGGTATGCGTAACTGTGTCCGTACGTCGGTAATGGGTTGACTGAGTAGATTTTCGAAATGAGCAGCGGGTAGCCAAGCAGCCTGACGACCGTCTCGATATCCGCGTAGCAAAGCTCTGAATACCCCCGGGCCCATCGCCTGCCTGAGTTTGAAGCCTCCGACGATGGCGATTAAGAAGATGCCACGATTTTTGGTTTGCGCGTACGTAAACGCGAGCAGGCATGCTTCTCCGAGTTCGTCCCGACCGTAACCTGTCAAGGTGTGCCAAAGGTCGTGGGTGTCCCGTAAACGGGTGCCATAGCGCTGCAGGTGGGGGTCGCTGAACGTCTCAACCTCGACCGAACTGGCATCGACTAGGCCTTGGGCTTCGAGAGACTCGCGTTGGGTGAACTGATAGTAAGCTGAGCCGAATGATTCGTCAGGAAGTGCGCGAAGCATGGAACGATTCTTCAAAGTATCGAGAATATCGATGTCGTCTCTTAANACCTGATTGCCGAAATCGGTGGTTCGAAACCGACGTAATCCCCGTTCGAGCGATGGGCCTCCTANGGCACGAATAACTTCGAACACTTTCGGGGTATCTTGGGGATCCGCAACTAGCTCCTTTAATGCCCGAAANGCCACCATGGGCTGCATGCGTTGTCGTTTAGCTTGTTGGCTCATGTTCGTATCTCCGGCGGTCCGCAGACCTCCGTTGCTCAAGCGGACATAGTCGAGGATGCAGTCTAAACCATCACGCCATGTTTAGCGGGGCGACCTGCACGCGCTGGGTCGCTGTCCGTCCGGTGTCGATGACGAGACCGATGCCGCCTTCGGTCAACTCAATGTCGGATTCGGACAGAACCTTCTGATGATCGATATATCCCTCGATCTGACTTCCACGCACACGCATCTCAAGCTCGTAGGTTCGGTAGTTATCGATCGACATAGGTACTTCAGCAAGAACACGGGTGCCATCCAGCTCTCGCACCAACTGCGCGCCCGTACCTGGTTTTAGTAACAAAGCGTAATAGCGGCGTAAGCCTTGAACCCGAGTGGCGATACCCGAACGAGCGACGAGATGTGGCGTGACATCCGCCGTCATTCGGTAATCGACCCAATCTCTGCTGCCATAGAGTAATAGGCCCGTGCCATGATTTTGTATCAGTCGAAAGCTCTCTGGGTAGCGCGGCCCATAGCTGTCGACGCCGTTTACCCAGGCGCGGTGCCACATGCTGCCTTGGCGTCTTTCAAGGACCACATCGGGACTCCCGCGCCAGTCATATCGGTCGACGTAGAGGATTCCGCCAGCCGGTGCCGTGACTATTTCAAGACCGGCGGCGGCGATCGGATAGCCATCGAGCGAAGGTATTTTCCAGGATAACGTTTTGTGCTCTCCTGGCTCGATACCGATCGAGCCCNCTTGGAGCGACACCGCTTGATTCTCGGAATCGAAGACGTCAATACACAAAGCAATCTCGATCGCCTGTTCTGCATCGCTTGAGAGGAGTACATCGGTTGAAATGGTTTGGCCCGGATGAAGAATTGGGCTCGCCATGAGTCCGTATCCGCGTTGCTCGAAGTAACGTGCCGTTTCGTGTGATTCGACAAAGGTACCGGTAATNGCTTGTGCCGTTTTGCCGCTTGGGAGCGCATCGAAATGAATCGCGAGTGCCCGTTCTCCATTGGGCGCCTTCAGNTTGNNGACNACACACTCTCGGCCACGAAAACCCTGGACCGAACCAGGATGGGAGAAATGATAACGAGCTCCGTCTTTGGGAGGTTCATCCTCAAATCCGTTGAGTTTTCTGCCCATCGAGGCGATCCGGCTAGCTTCCGTGGCCGCGTCCGTAATACCTCCACCACTGTCGGCCGTTGGNACNTAACAAATGTCNGCNANGGGNCCTCGCCAATCGACGCCTTCATCGAATGCGGCNAGTCCGTTGCGAATGCCCAGTAAGCACCCAAGGTTCCCGGAGTTACAGTCCGTGTCCCATCCCGCAGTATTGACGATTTTAAGTGAGTCTTGGAAATGGCCAGCCCCGTGCAGGAGCGCCATCACGATCAGTCCGTGGTTNGGAACCATGTGGCAGTTGCCCCCGTACTTGTCGTAGCCGTATTGCTCTTTGATCTTCTGGAACGAGCGTCTCCAATCGTCAGGGTCTTGTCCGTGCCACTCCCGAATATCGCTGATCATTCGGTTGATTAGGCTATCAGAGGGGATGAGTTCGACAGCGACGTCAATGAGTTTATCGATATCGGATTCCACGAACGCTTGNGATTCCATCGCTGCGATGACCTGGGCTCCGTGGAGCGCTTCCCCGTCGTGCGAGACGGAACCCGCGCGACGAGCAAAATCTGCGGCCAATTCTGGTTCGCCTGGACAGACCATGGCCCAACCGTCGATGAAGATTTGAGCGCCAATCTGTTCTGAGACGACTTGTCCATTGAGCTCCATGGACCCGCTAGCGGGTGCATCGTAGCCTTGCGTCAGTCGTAAATAGGCGGTGTGTTCGGTTGAATTGCCCATCCCACCCCACCAAAGGACCGAGCGATTCTCAATCAAGTAGTTAAGCCAGGTTTGACCAATTTGTTTCGGCGTCAACTGCGGATCGCATTGATAGTCGGACAGCGCTCGCACGAAGGTGAACGTGCCGGAGATGTCGTCGTCGGTGACGATTAAAGGAACGCCGACTTTGTCGTGAACGTAGTACTCGATATCACCTAACGTCTCTTCGATGCGTTCGTTGGACCATCCCTCAAAAGGCCGACCAAGATACACACCGATGATTTTCCCGAGTACGCCGGCATATACGCGTTCATCGTAATCGGACTGCAACATCACTTTCTCGCTTCCATGGTGAATCGAGGGTAGCCTATTCAATATCCGCTAGAGAGGGAATTATGAATGTCTGATGCAATGCAGACCGCATACGACACGCTTCAAGGTCGAATCGACGAATCGGGTCAGCCATCCGATTGGTTTGAAATAACGCAGGACCGAATAAACGATTTCGCCGACGTCACCTTAGATCATCAATGGATTCACATTGACTCAGAACGCGCGAGTGCAGGCCCATTTGGCACCACCATTGCGCACGGTCATCTCACCTTGTCGATCATGGGTCATCTACCACGNGCCGTTGAAGAAAGCGCGCCACGGCTCGAAGGTCAAAAATTAATGATCAACTATGGCTTTGACAAAGTGAGGTTCCCTTCGCCGGTTCCTGTCGGTGCCCGCGTGCGAACCACAAGTACGTTGAAGCGCGTGGAGATCAAAGGGGGAATGATCGAAACCATGAATGAGATTGTGGTTGAAGTCGAAGGTCAAGAGAAACCCTGTTGTGTCGCTGAGAGCCTTGGTCGCGTGGTGTTCTAATCGGTTAACGTNCTCTTCAACGCCAATGATAGCGGAACGTTATTCCGTACCTTCGCGGTTCACCTAGTTGAGTGAATGCGCGGGCGGTGTAGTAATCCCGTGGATCGTTCCCGAAGTAATACCCCCGCACGAAATAATCTTTATGACCGAGGTTCCGTCCCCAAACTGCCAGTGACCATTGATCGGTTTCGTATCCGATCTTGAGATGCGACAAGTTATACGCCCGTGATTTTTCGTCGTGACTATCGGAGAAGAAGAANGCGTCGCGTCCTTCGAGTGTGTAATTGACTAACCATCCCTGAGCGATCGAGAATTCGACGCCNGCGCTGTACTGGTGTTCNGGTGCGTGCGCCTGATCTCGACCGCTGTAGTTTTCACCGCTGGCACTAACGAAATCTCGATACTCGGTGCGAAGCATCCCAACGTTTGCAAACAACCTCAGTTGATTGGAGAGGTGTGTTGAGACCTCCATNTCGACGCCAATGTTCGATCCTTCGGCCGCGTTGCCAATGTAATCGATAAATTCAGCGCTGCCATCGATACGCACTCTGGTGAGCGAACTGGCAATTTGCACATCGTGACGAGCCATACGAAAGACGGAGGCGCGGAGAAAGGAGGTTTCGTCGGCCCAGGATCGGCTCAGACCGACTTCCAGATTAATTAAACTCTCAGGCTCGTAGCGTCGCAAATCCGCATCGAGTGAGCCGTCAGTATTGAAGCCGCCCGCCTTGTATCCGCGCGCTAATGAGGTATAAACAATCGTCGACGGGTTCCACTGATATTCGAGTGCCAATCGCCCACCCACCATGGTGTCGCTGGGATCGAATCGGACGTTTTCGGTATCACTATAGTCGGCGGAGTGGCGCTCGAATCGAAGGCCTAGAATGAGTTGAAGCCCGTTGCCGAGATCGCTTCGAGTTTCACCAAAAAGGGCAGCACGCCGTACCGAGAACTCGCTTTGGTAAGGGATTGGCAGGTAGGTGTAGTCGCGCCGAAGATCAACGTTCTGATCGAGCGAATACACCCCNAATGTCCAGTCNGTCGTATCGTTAAAGACAGGGCCCGATTTNCTGGACACTANTCGTAGCTCGCCGCTCATGGTGGATCGGTCGCGCCGATAACGGTCGGTTGAGCTGTATTCCCATGGATCAAAACCGATATGCGTCCAATCTTCGTCATAACCGTAATCAATATCCGAATTTGTCACGCCGAAGCGGGCGATGAGGTCGAATGGCTTGTTCCCCTCCCATCGAAGCTCGGCAGATACGAACGNNCTTTCCTGACGATCCTGTCCTGGTTGGTCGGAGCGGGTGATCCGGTTGTTGTCCAATGAAAAAGCGTCGTAGCCATTATCGATGTCGATCAAACCGGCCGTGAGATCGAGTTGTGCCGATTCGGATAGGTCGGTCGTCAGTTTTGCTCGAACGGTGAGTTCATCGTGGTCATTGGTATCGTCGCGACCGAGATACTCGTTGACCATAAAGCCATCGTCCGAATANTGTTNGACCGCAATCCGGAATCGTGAACGATCGGTTACTGCATTGGAGATGGTCCCACCGAGTCCGAACATTCCATAATCTCCGACAGTTAATTTGAGATTGGATTCGAAGGTTGGGGTCGGTCGATTGGTGACGATGTTGACCAATCCGGCCAAAGCATTGGCGCCGTANAGCGTGCCTTGCGGCCCACGTAGGATTTCGACTTGTTGGATATCGAAAAGGGTTGCTGCGGTGGCTGCACCGCTAAAGTCGACACCGTCGACGAGCACCCCGACCGACGAATTTAACGGTTCAGCAAACTGGCCCCTTTCCCCGATGCCGCGTATTTGAATAAAGCGCGCTCTTGAACCACCCGACGAGAGATTTACGTTAGGGGAGACGGCCATGATTTCTTCAAGATGTTGCGCTTCTCTTTGTGCGATCACGTTTTCCGTCAATACAGTGACACTGGACGGTACGTGTTCGAGAGCGGTATCTCGTAATTGCGCGGTGACGACAATCTCGGGAACGTCGTCCTCACCACCCGTCACGGCGCATGCGATCAACGCAAGGAGTGCCAGGCCACATGTTCTCATCTAGATCCTCCAGGGCCGGAGGACGCTGGAACCTATTCCTCCGCCGGCGTCATCCGGGTCAGGTTCAAAGGGTCCGTGATCGCCACGTCTCAGGCTTTATAGCCACCCCTTAGGTAAGAGCGCATGTTCGACGCTTGCGGAATCGATTTCAAGTGGCCGCTAGGACATCGGCAGAATTTGCGTTATGCGGTCTCGATCGGACTCGATTCTTCGTTCTCGGCGATCTTGGCTTGTACTTCGCTGACTTTCTCTTCGGTCAATGGATACATCCATAGAAGCGGCATGCCGACGAACTTGAATAGAGCCGGAATGACCGAGTAAACGCACGCAAGCATGAGCAGGGTGAAGGCGCTGTTGACTCCACTTTTTGGGTCAGCGTGCTCGTCAAATCCCCACCATACGACCAGACTGAGACCGATCGTGATACCGAATGCGTAGGACCATTTTTGCACCATGGACCAGATGGAGAAGTACGCACCACCTTGGCGTTTTCCCGTTTGCGCAGTATCGACATCGATGACGTCAGCGCACATTGCGGCCGGTAGTGCCGACAGCGCCCCAATCGCAGAACCTTTCAAGCACATGACCACAAGGAACCACAAGTGTTTCCCGGTATCGATACCCTCAAAATAAGCCATGTAGGTTTGGTAGGTATCCGAGGGTAGAAACGCGAGCAGATTCTCTACGCGGAAGGTGGTAAACAAATCGTTGTCCATCCACGTGATTAAGGGGATGAACGAAGACCATAATGCGTACCAACCGATCGCCCACATGGTCGCCTTGTGTTTGCCGATTTTTCGCGACAGTTTCATCCAGAGCGGAATCGCCGCCATTTGGCAGATGAAATACGGTGCGAGGTAATACCCGTACAGTTCCTCGACACTCAGAACGTGTTTGACGAAAAATACCGACAGACTGTTGGTCATTGCCGAGCCCATAGCAGAGGTGGCAAAAATGATCAGCAGGAAGACGTACGCCCGGTTCGTTAAGACGTAGCGCAAGCTTTCTCGAAGTGGGATGCGTTCTTTCTTGGTCTCGTAGACCGGGTATTCGGGGACTGCGAAGAGCGTAATCGCAGTCGTGAGGGGCATGAATATGCAGAGTCCAATGATCAATACCGTCACGGCATCGATTGGTTTGGTGTCCAACCCCACAATAGCTACGAGGGCAACGGGAGTGAACGCGGAAATGAGTGCTCCGCCGACGCCAAAAAATTCCCGCCAACTCCTGATGAGCGAGCGTTCGTGGTAGTTGCTGGAAAGTTCCGCTCCCCAGGCGGAAAAGGGCAGATCCTTGATCGTAGCGCCGAGGTAGGTGAATACCAACATCACGAACATCCAAGCGTAGCCGTTGGAGAATGTTTGCCCAAACCAGGTGACGTCGCTGAACTCAAACGGCACGATGAAGAGCAACGCGATGGCGATCCCATAAATGGGTGTGCCTAGCAATACGAACGGTTTGCGGCGGCCCCAACGCGTGCGTATTCGGTCGGACCAATACCCGATCCACGGATCGGTAATGGCGTCGGAGATCCGTGTTGCCCAAAGTAGCCAACCGACAACAATTAAGGAAAGGCCGAAGTGATCCGCATAAATCACCGGCAAATAAACACCCATGGGCAATCCGGCGAGCGCGAGCGGTGTCGCCGGCAACGAATACGCGAACAGAATTGGTTTGGTCAACGGCCGGCGGTCGGGTCGTACCTCATCGATATTGGTCATTGCTTGATCTGTCATAGGGACAATGGATTACTGACGACCTCGCGCCATGTTGCATTGAGCGTTGCCCATACTGCAACCAGCCTTTTGCAGCTAAGATGGACACATCGTGGAAGAACAAACCTACGCCAATCTTCGAGTCTGGGACGGTAACGCGAACGGGTACCTTGACGCCGATTCGGTTTCGGTTGCCAATGGACTGATTTCGGCAGTCGGGAAACGTGACCCGAAGGCTCGCGATATGTCGGGCTTGACGGTAATCCCAGGACTGATGGATGCGCACGTTCATATGACCTTGGATCCGGATATCCCATCGGCCGAAGAGCAGCTGCGTCAGAAAGCACCAGAGATACGCGACAAGATGATCGGTCGTGCCGAGCGCATGGTTCGCGCGGGTTTGACGACCGCAAGGGATCTTGGCGGTGGTGAGTGGCTGGAGCTCGAATTACGGGATCGTATTAATCGAGGCGAGATCATCGGACCACGACTTCTTTGCGCGGGGCAACCGGTGACCTCGATTGCGGGCCACTGCCACTTTTGGGGTGGTGAATCTGCCCATGCGGCCGATGCATTTGCAGTGATCGAGCGCCAACGGAAACACGGGGTGGATCTGATAAAGATCATGGCGACTGGGGGCAATTTAACCCGCGGTAGCGAGCCGGGTGCTGCTCAATTTAGTCGAGATGAAACATGCAAGATTGTCGCCTACGCGAAAACGGCAGGATATGAAGTTGCCGCCCACTGCCATGGAACCGAAGGTATCGGGAACGCTGCCGCGGCCGGGGTAACCACCGTTGAACATTGCTCGTGGCTTGGTAAAGATGGTTCGCGCGAGAATTACGATCCTGAGATTGCGGCCGAAATGGCGACTCAGGGTGTGTGGGTTTCGCCAACCGTTAACGCTGGCTGGGCGCGTTTTCGAGGCGGCGATGGAAAATTTGAAGCACGGATTTCGAAAAATTTCGAGGGTCTTAAACGCGCAGGTGTTCGACTGGTGGCGTCGACGGATGCTGGCATTCCCAATGTCCGGCACGAAGATCTAGCGAAAGCGTTGCCTGTATTTTCTCATTACGCCGGGCTCACTCCGTTTGAGGCTTTACGTTCAGCGACAACGGAGGCCGCCAGGGCATTGGCGATNGCTGATATTGCGGGCACAATTGCTCCGGGATTGTCGGCGGATCTCGTGTTTCTTGAAGGAGACCCGCTAAGTGATTTGGCATGTGTTCAACAACCGGCCCTCGTAATGGTGCGAGGCACAGAGATTGAGGCGATCGCATGAGTTTTAGAGAAGAAACCCGGGCATGGCTCGATGAGAGTTGCCCACCTTCTATTCGCCAACCTGCCGGCCCGGGCGAGGGTACGGGAGGNGGGCGGCGCGCAACCTACCCGAATCCCGAAGGTAAAGAGTGGCTTGATCGTATGGCCGAAAAGGGATGGACAGCACCGACGTGGCCTAAGGAATACGGAGGTGGGGGTCTCAACCAAGAAGAGGCACAGATACTCGGGGAGGAATTGCGGGCAATTAACGCCCGGCCGGCCCACACCGGCATGGGCCTGTCGATGATTGGCCCAGCGCTCTTGGAATACGGAACTGAAGAGCAAAAGTTGGAGCACTTACCCAAAATCATTCGAGGCGAGATCTGGTGGTGCCAGGGCTATAGCGAACCCGGTTCGGGCTCAGATNTGGCNAGTTTGCAAACGAAGGCGGTTGGAGATGGCGACGATTACATCATCAACGGTCAAAAGATTTGGACCTCGGGTGCGAATTTTGCCGATTGGATGTTCTGCCTAGTTCGAACCGATCCCGACGCACCGAAGCACGAGGGGATCTCTTTCATTCTTTTCGATATGGCAACGCCCGGGGTGACAGTCAAACCTATTCAGCTCATTAGCGGCATGTCACCGTTTTGCGAAACTTTCCTCGATGACGTGCGCGTACCGAAGAAGAATGTCGTGAGTGAAGTGAACAAAGGTTGGACCGTCGCGAAACGGTTGTTGCAGTACGAGCGAACGTCGATCGGTGGCATTGGGGGTAGCTCGCAGCGTGCCAAAACGATGGAAGAAATAGCCAAGGATTATCTCGGTGAAAGCGACGGTCGTATCGCAGATGCAGACATTCGGGAGCGCTTGCTGAAACACCGTATGAACGACCGTGTGTATGGTTTGACGATGAGGCGAAGCGGGGAGGAGTCCGACTCGGGTAACGCGCCCACGTTCCTGTCTTCGATGTTTAAGCTCTATGGGACCGAGCAAAACAAAGATCGGTTCGATCTCATGCTCTCGATTATGGGCAGTCAAATGCTGGGTTGGGGAGGGGATGCTTTTACGGGCCGTGAACTTGGTACCACCCGTGAATGGCTGCGTTCCAANGCAAATTCGATTGAAGGTGGATCGTCGGAGGTACAGCTCAATATTATCGCCAAGCGAATATTGGGATTGCCNGATTAACGACGGCGTCAATCGTTGTGTTGGGCTATTGGATCTCGGGAAGAACGTCGCGTAGAAATTGCTCGTCCGACGTATCGAAATGGAGCATTTCGATCCCAATCTCTTGAAATGCTTCGAGGCGNCCAATGATGGTGTCGGGACTTCCGATCAGACGCGAGGCGTAGCCTTCGTTGGTATCAAGCAGCGATAACTCATCATCACTCGACCACATGCCCTGCGCACCTTCGGTCGCNCGGCGNCGTTTTTTCGCGAAACTAGGGTCGATGGCGNGAACCCGTTCTTGTATGACTTTCCAGGCTTCCTCGTCTGAATCTCGACATACGGGTGCCGCGTAGAGTGCAAAGCGAAGNGTCCTACCNCTCGATTCCATGGCCAGGCGGGCCTTGTTAACGATGGTTTCGATACGCTCAAGGGATCCNCCGTTTAGAAACATCCAGTCCGANTTAGACGCNGCCATTTGNATTGACGCCTCGGACTGACCACCCTGAAATATCTCAATAGGCGTCGAGGGTGTNGGTTCCACTTGCAGCNCTTCGCAGTGATANAACTCGCCGTGATAGTTAAACGGAGATNGCGTCCAGGCGCCTCGTAGAACGTCGATAAACTCGCTTGAGCGTTGGTAACGCTGGTCATGTTCGAGCGAGTCGATACCATACATATCGAATTCTCTTAGGTTCCAACCGCTGGTGACGTTGATCGACCATCGTCCACCTGAAAGCCATTCCATGGTGGCGCCCCATTTAGCAATGGCGGTGGCTTCGAAGAAACCGGGATGAATGGCGGTGACCAAGTTGATTCGATTTGTGTGTGCCGCGAGGTACGCCGTCATGGCTAGACAATCCAGCGATGAGCCCTCCATCTCTTTGCCACTCCCCCACCAACGTTGAGCGATGAGGAGGTGGGANAGGCCGAGTTTTTCGATTTTCTTGATGCGCGGGAGAACATGTAGTTCTAGTACTTCGTGTCCAGGGAAAGCCGAATCTCGTTTGTTATCCCCCGTAACTTGTGGTCCGGCAAAGACNGTGGGGGCCCAGGTGCAGGTGCGCATTTTTTTCAACATGGAAGCGAGCCTATTCCATCTGAATCCGCTGGATTCACGGGTTTTCGCGACAATGGTGTAATCTAGCATGTTGTCANGCCCTCGCTAGTAACTCGTATTTTGATGCAACGACAATGGCAGACGCCGGTCACGTTTCTTGTGGTCGCAAGCATTGCGATGCCCTTGGGGTTTTCCGCATGGAGTGCGCTGCTCAACAATTTCGCGATAGAAAAAGCCGCATTCACTGGCGTTGAAATCGGGATTCTTCAGAGTCTTCGGGAAATTCCGGGATTCCTCGCGTTTACGACCGTGTTCGTCTTGCTCTTATTAAAGGAACAAACCTTCGCCGTGATCGCACTTGCGGTATTTGGTGTCGGCATTGCGATGACCGGATTTTTCCCATCGGAATACGGGCTGTACTTCGCCGCGGTGTTGATGTCTATCGGGTTCCATTACATGGAGACGATCCGGCAATCGCTGTCGCTACAGTGGTTGTCGACAGAAGAAGCGCCTCGAGTTCTCGGGCGTCTGATATCGGTGGGCTCGCTTACGTCGTTGATCGCGTACGGCGTTTTGTGGATCTTGTTAGATGTTGCCAGACTGGATTACCTGTGGATCTATCTTCTTGCGGGCGGGCTCGCGACCGCTTTAGCCGTCGTCTTATGGCGCGGCTTCCCTCACTTTGAATCGAAGACCGTCCAACGTAAAACCCTGGTGCTGAGGCAACGTTATTGGCTCTACTACGGGTTGACTTTTTTTTCAGGGGCCCGGCGTCAGATATTTGTTGTCTTCGCCGGTTTTCTAATGGTCGAGAAGTTTGGTTATAGCGCGAGCAATATCGCCGCTTTGTTTTTGGTGAATCATCTTTTTAATTGGCTATTTGCCGAACGTATCGGCGCGTTGATTGGGCGAATTGGTGAAAAGTACGCTTTAACGTTTGAATATGCCGGCCTCATTCTCGTATTCACGGCGTANGCATTTGTGGATAACGCGAACGTGGCAGCGGGGCTTTACGTGGTNGATCACATGTTTTTTGCGTTAGCGATCGCAATCAAAACCTACTTTCAAAAGATAGCCGATCCCGCGGATATCGCGTCAACGGCNGGGGTGTCTTTTACAATCAATCACATTGCGGCGGTAATCATTCNGGCGGTCTTCGGAATCATTTGGATCACCTCTCCAAGTTTGGTCTTCTTGATCGGCGCTGCCNTTGCCGGTTGTTCCTTGATCCTGTCACAGAATGTTCCATCNATCCCAAGTCGAGGCAACGAAGTCGTTCTGGGCCGAGTGGCATAGTGGTTGCATCGATGGTTCCGATTCACCATGGTTCATATTTTGGGGCTGCAATTTATGGGTGCGCTACCGTTATCGGGATACAAAGTTCTAGATTTAACCATCGCCCGGGCGGGCCCCACGGCGGTTCGACTGCTCGCTGATTGGGGGGCTGATGTCATCAAGATCGAGCCGCCTGCGACCGCCGGCTCCATTACTGGGACGCGAAGGGGTCCGGACGAACAAAACTTACATCGCAACAAGCGGGGTCTGTGCATTGACCTCAAAAAAAGTGCGGGCCACGCTTTATTTTTGGAGTTGGCGAAACAAGCGGATGTGATCGTTGAAAACTTTCGTGCGGATGTAAAGCATCGATTGAAGATCGATTACGACTCGATCTATGCCGTTAATGAACGGGTTATCTATGCCAGTATTTCGGGTTTTGGCCAAGAGGGGCCCTACAGCGAACGTCCGGGCGTCGATCAGATCGTTCAAGGGATGAGCGGACTGATGTCCATCACCGGAGAGCCCGGTCGCGGTCCCATGCGGGTCGGTATTGCGATCAGTGATACCGCCGCAGGCATGTTCCTTGGACAAGGTATTCTGCTCGCGTTATTGGATCGCGAGCGCACAGGCAAAGGGCAGTGGGTTCATACGTCGTTGCTTGAATCGATGCTGTCGAAACTCGACTTCCAGGGTGCGCGCTACACGATGCTCGGCGACATTCCGGCGCAACAGGGAAACGATCATCCGACCGCGTTCCCGATGGGAACATTTGTTTGCGCGGATGGTTTCGTCAATATCGCAGCGCCAACTCAGCGCATGTGGACGAGCTTTCTTGACGCGGTTGAAGACGACCAATTGCGACACCGTGAGGAGTACGCTTCAGCCCGGGATCGCATCCGGCACAAGCAGCAGCTCAAGATTGATATTGAATCGGCGATCGCATCATTGAGCACCTTGGAATTGGTTGAGAAACTCAATGATGCGGGTGTGCCGTGTGGTCCGATTAACGATATCAAGGGGGGCTTTGACAATCCTCAGACCGAGTTTTTACGCATGCAAATGCCGGCGCCACATGATGAGCTAGGCGATGTTCAGTTGATCAGATCACCCATTAATATGTCTCTCCATGCCCATCCAGATTCCTTTCATCATGCGGCACCCGATCCGGGTGAGCATAGTCGTGACGTCCTGGCGAGTTTCGAAATCGACGAAGCCCGAATCGATTCGCTTTTGAAGGAAGGGGCGATCGCTTAGCTCTACGTGAGAGGGCGTCGCTGATCCGTGACCGATGCCCAGTGTCGTCGCCCTCTATAGTTGGATTTACTTCATGCTGTTAAAGCTGCGATGACTGCATCGACACATCCATCCGCCTTCAATCGCATTTCATCATCGTTGGCGTCTTGAATAGGATGAGGGACGAAGACGCGTCGTGCATCTCGCATTCCCAGAGCCCGCGCCTGGGTTTCTGCAGCATCCTCGAATTCGCTGGATGCCAGACTCACCGAAGGGACTCCTTGGATCTCGAACCATACCGTGTCATGCAAACTGCACGTGGTACAGGAGCCTCAGTCAGCTAACGCTTCAACGACGAAATCGTTGCTCGCTTTGATTTCCTGACGCAACGGCTCTGGAGCCGGTTTAGTGAATGTGGGCTTGGTATATCGATTGATTTTTATCGAAGGTAATCGTTCTTGGAGCTTCGCCTCCAACCGGTCAAGCAGCACGTTGCCGCGCGGCTTGGCGATGTCCAATAATGCGAGTGTTCCGCTAATTTCCGTTGGACGTTCGGTTACTGATCTTTCAATCGGAACCCGCTCATCGGTCGGATCTAAGATAGTCGTCATGTGTGGCCTCATGCGTTTGAGATGTGGGATTCGGTCAATACGGAATGTCGTTATACATCAATCTTACGGGATACCGGAATGGATCCCATAGGGCCGCTTGCCCATCCGTGGAAAGCGGCTGAAAATTTTCCAGCGTCGGAACCGGCAACAACCACGTGAATGTTGTCTTCCGATGCAAATTTTGGAGAAGGACGATTGAGCATCTCGTCGGTCATGCTCGCTACTCTGGCGGGATCGATTCCGGCACCCGAGACGTCGTCTGCGACGAGGTCCTTTAAGGGAACGGTCGTCACCTCTTGAATACGTCGACGTATATCGGCCTTGGTGTAGCCATCGCGTTCTAGCGTGTCGACATGTTCAGGACAAACAACCAATATTCCATCGCCGCCGTTGTGGGCCCGCACATGGTGTGCCGAATCCATGGATAAACCGAAGCTGCCAGCGAGTTGCGGTGCTGACCGGGAACTTTGATCGACGATTAATGTGGGTCCACTCGACATTGCGAAGACCGTGACGACAGAGTCGTTCTTGTTAAATCCACGTTCGACATGAAGTGGGTCCCAAGAACTGCGTTCTTCCCATTCGCCGAAGCACATGGTGAATTTCATGGGACTTCCAAGTGTTGAGCGTTCGGTTCCGCCTGGTTCGGCGCCACCGATGTTACGGACCGCCAGTCGCACGGCGCGGCCGATGGTGGCGTTCGCTCTCGATCCCTGACCTAGCGCTGACATGCGGACGTTTAATCCAATACGCTCACGGATAGGTCCGTTAATAATCATGACGGGCGATGCCCCCATGGTGGTGGCGAACACACCGTGGCAATTGAATTCGTCGGTACAGATCGCTTCGATTGCCGCAATCACGACGGGTAAATACTCAGGTCGGCATCCTGCAAGTACTGCGTTGACCGCGATTTTTTCGATGGTTGCCGGAGCCATGTTTGGAGGCATGGTCGCTACAAGTTCTTGGGAATCCCGGGGCGTGCCTTCGAGCATCCGTATCACCCTTTCTGGGGTAGGAGGAACAACCGGCAGACCATCTGAAAAGCCTTGATCGAACATGAATTCATGAACATCGTCGCTCGGGGCAATTTCGATTTTGCGTGCNCGAAGGGGACTATTCTCTGCNTCGGCTCGCAATCGATCTGCAATGACAGGGTCTTGNGTNAACGAGCCGCANCCCGGACGCCATTCGGGNTAGTCGTCCCAATCAATTTGNGTATCGGNGAGNTGTTTCTCGAAAAACGNCGACCACTCNTTGCGNTCGAANCCGACCAATCGGTCAAGTTCCTTCCCTTCGGCGTCGGCAAGAACAACCAGAGGAACGGTCTCGACATCGTANGCAAACGACACNTTNAGNGTTGANTCGTCAAGTAACGGCATCGTNAAACCATGCCGNTTAATCAANGTTTCATTTCCTTNGNNCGTTTGTCCCGTCGTTAACGTANCGGCTTTTTCNGAAGAGCNTGCGGCCTCCANAAGAGGCATCACTAGATTACAGGTNGGACAGTCCTCCTTAATGAAACANACGACGGTGCGTTCCGCGTCAGGGAACGCGTGCTGCTGACCGGTCATGTCCTCCANAACGAACGCGGGAAGGATTGAGCCAGCCACGTTAATGNATCTCGGCGGCCTGTCCCTGGGCCTTNTGTAGCGCATCCATATCGAANCCTGGTTGTTGGGCCGCGTCGATAATGACTCTCTCACGCCTAGCGATGGCAGCCGCAGCGTCAGGTACCTGAGNAGCTACGTCTAAAGGGATCACCACNGCACCATGCTGGTCGGCATGGATAAGGTCGCCATCGACAACTCGCATCCCCGCAACGTTAACGGAGCATGCGTAAGCGACCGTGTGCACGTACGCGTGCGACGGTCCGATACGATCGGCAAGCAACTGAAATCCGGGTGCGATGTCGGGCAGGTCGCGGACGCTACCATCGGTAATCACGCCTAGAGAACCGAGACCGCGATGAATGTTGCTATTCACCTCGCCCCACATGGAACCATAGCCGCGTGATTCACCATCGAGATCTTGGATGATCGCGATGCTGGGTTTTGGCCCACCTTCAGCCACATACCGATAATATCCGTCGCCAATTTCACGCGCTTCTTTTCCCCGCTTATCATTCGGGTGCATGGCCCGGATTGTTGCGGTACGCGCGAAACCCACCATGCTTCCAAGCTCCGGGCGAGAACAAACCAGGGGATCCGTGGTGTATCCGTAGCCACGACGTTCGGGAACGACGATTTCGAGTGCATTACATACGGTCGGGGTATCGAGTTCCCGTAGCGCATCCAATATGGATTCGTCGATTTCGCTCATANCTTCTTTCTCTCAAGGAATTACCGGTATGGTAACAACTCGTATAGGAAATAAATCAACTATGAAACTTGGGTTCAGTTTGCCGAANAACCANGGGACTGNACGCGTTAAAGATCTTGTGNCGCTTGCNGTCGANGCGGAAGAATTGGGATACCACTCCGTGTGGGTTAGTGAACATCTATTTCATGCAACCTATGTGGCGCAGCGCCTCGGCGACGCGCCGTACCATGAAGCACTTACGATTCTGACTGCGGTAGCGGGTGCGACGTCAAACGTTCGTTTAGGCACCTCGGTTCTGGTCCTACCGTGGCATCACCCAGTGCAGCTCGCCAAGCGTGTGGTTTCGCTAGATGACTATTCAGGAGGGAGGGTTAGTCTAGGTGTTGGGGTGGCCCAGACTGAGGACGAATTCAAGAACCTTGGCGTTTCCTTTAGTGATCGGGGTCGGATAGCCGATGAGATGTTAACGGCGATGAAGATACTTTGGACTGAGAAGAATCCGGAATACGATGGAAAATACTTTAAATTCAATTCATTACAGTTTGAACCTAAACCAATTCAGAANCCGTATCCGCCTCTATTGATCGGCGGNTCTTCGAGACGGGCGATCGAAAGGGTTGTAGCGCACGGTGACGGTTGGCATGCACTGAGCGCGAGTCCGCAAACCATCGCTCCNGTTGTCAACGAACTTCGGCAAAGGAGATCGGNCACTTTAGATATATCCGTTCGTGCCATGACAACGATCGTGGACCAACCGTGGGACCGTCCCGTGGAAGAGCGAGTCACAATGAAGGGCACGCTAGCTGAACTCAAGACGATGCTTCAAGCATATGAAAACGTCGGCGTTGATGAGGTGATACTTGACAGCCACTCGCGAGACTTGAAGGCAAATCACCATATTTTACGTTCGTTTGCTGAGCTGAATGGGTAAGAGTGGCGCCTGCATGCTAGTCTCCCCTCGACCGAGATTAGGAGAGTTCCTATGCCCCACGATTTAGTCATTCGTAATGGATCCGTTGTCGACGGAACCGGTTCACCCGCACGAAGAGCAGACGTAGCCGTTGACGGGGATCGGATCGTNGCGGTCGGTGATGTGTCCTCTAGAGCGAAGCGGGAAATCGATGCTGATGGGAAAACGGTGACTCCTGGGTTTGTGGATATNCATACTCATCTTGACGCCCAAATTGCCTGGGACCCCATAGCGTCTTCGTCTTGCTACCACGGAGTTACGTCGGTCGTGTTGGGCAACTGCGGCGTAACCTTCGCGCCGTGTAAACCTAAGGACCGAAATTACCTCGCCAATTTGATGGAGTCGGTCGAGGACATACCCGCCGAATCTATCAATAGCGGGTTGGATTGGGACTGGGAATCATATGGAGAGTATTTAGACGCGCTCGATCGAATGGATAAGGGCGTAAATGTCGGCGGAATGGTCGGTCATTGTGCCGTCAGATATCACGCAATGGGTGAGCGTAGTTTGGATGAGGCGCCTGCCGGCAGCGAAGATATCGAAAAGATCTGTGAATTAGTCGATGAGGCAATTGGGTCAGGGGCGCTGGGTTTCTCAACCTCGAGAACGTTCATGCATCGAGTTCCGGATGGGAGGTTTGTCCCAGGGACTCATGCTGCACCTGACGAGATGCTCGCGATAGGCCGCGTAATGGGCAGGCATGGTAAAGGAGTTTTCGAGGGCGCGTTGCGGTTGGGGGAGAGGGATCATGACGAAGGGCTTCCTAAAACTCGCGCTGAAATCGCCTGGGTAGGGCAGCTTTCTCGAGAAAACAATTTAAATGCTACGTTTGGGATTGCGCATAGTTATCGCAGACCCCAGCTGTACAGGCAGATTATCGAATTTGTTGAAGAAGAGAATGCAAAGGGCGCGCGACTGAGACCTCAGACTACTTCACGAGGTGTTGGCGGGCTTTTCGCGTTGGATCATAGGACCCCGTTTGCTGCGTCGAGTAGTTGGAAAACGCTTGCCGAACTACCTTTCGAAAAACGGGTAGAAGCGTTGGAGGATGAGACCATGCGTCGAAGCTTGGTTGATCTCGATCAACCGGCGCAAATTGATTTTAACCTTGCGTTCATACTGACTGACGCGAAGGTGGATTATGCCCATGACCCATCGAACTCTTTAGCGGCGTATGCCTTGGAACGAAACCTTTCACCGGTCGAGGCGTTCATCGAGTTGAATCGAGAGCACAAGGGCCGNGTGGTNCTTTATCACCCAGGTTTAAACCAAAGCATGGACGCTGTTCAAGAAATGATCACTAATCCGACTGTCGCCATGGGTCTTGGAGACTCTGGTGCGCACGTAGGTCAGATCATGGATGCAAGTTCACCCACTTGGTTGTTGAGTCATTGGGTACGAGATCGGCAAGTGATGTCCCTCGAAGAAGCGATCTGCGGTTGGACTAGTGATACTGCTCAGATTTTTGGGATTGATGACCGTGGTGTTTTGCGTGAGGGCGCGCGTGCAGACATCAATGTGATCGACATCGATGAACTCGGGTTAGAGCTTCCNGAGTACAAGCATGATTTTCCTGGGGGAGCCGGCCGTTATGTCCAACGAGGGAGAGGCTACGATCAGATGATTGTGAATGGAGCCGTGTTTATGGAAGACGGACAACATACGGGATCATACGCGGGGCGGGTGTTAAGGAGCTGAGGTCTTTGACGAACGACCAAAGGGAGTTTGTTTGACAGAATAGGGCGCGAGAGTAAGATACGCGACCGATTAGCGCGGGTGTTTAGCTCAGTTGGGAGAGCGACGGCCTTACAAGCCGTAGGTCACAGGTTCAAGCCCTGTAACACCCACCAGTCGTGNNCANNAAAGATCATAGGAGCGGTAGTTCAGATGGTTAGAATACTGGCCTGTCACGCCAGGGGTCGCGGGTTCGATCCCCGTCCGCTCCGCCATTTTTTTCGAGAAGTAGATAGGAAGGCAAACCGCGTACACGGATAAGCCAACGTTCCAGAACTCGCTCAATCTAGTTTACCGAAGGAGATCGTAGAAACTCACCGATAGCGGCAAGAAAATCCCCGACCCCCATTCGAGCGATTGGTTCGCCTTCGGACCACGAACACAGATTCCTTCCGGTACACGTATCAGGAAAATTTGCAGGTTCAAGCGTCGACAATACATATCCCTGCGTCGGTGGGTGATCGTAAAGACTAAATCGAGATATAAGAAGATCGTATTCTGGGAATAGGTAAATAGACTGGCCCTGATAGCCAAGAGCGGCCACCGCTGTAAGTGGCGCAACCCCGCTCAATATCTCTAAAAGCTCGTTCGTGGTAGACATCGAACCGTAGTTAAAATACGCGTCATTCAATATCCACCACTTGAATCCGTAATAGCTACTTGAGTCTTCGAGCCATGGTGTTAGTGCGTTTGCGACAAATGCCTCCGGCAAGATACGGTCTCCTCGCCAGAGTCCTCCGGAGAGGACCAATAACCCGAACCGAGAGAAATCCTCGATCCTCATATCTATGCAGCAATACGACATGGGGTTCCCTGCAGGATCAGTCCACAAACCGATTTTCGCCGGGTCAACGCCGATGCGTCGTAAGATCTTTTCAAATAAATATTCGTTCGCCTCGCGACCCGTCGAACGCTTAAGCAATGGCTCCATCAACTGTGCGGTGGAATTAACGTACTTAAAAGCGGTTCCTGGTTCATATTCAACGAGACGGCCAAGCGCAACCCCCGTCTGATCTTCGCTAAAAAATATGTCCTCCCCACCCACCGAATTATTTGCGCCAGTCGTTAGAAATCCTGAACGCATACCAAGAATCTGCCGTATCGTGATGTTCTCTTTATCCGTTCCCTGCCACTCGGTCAGCCATTGACTCGCGGGAGTGTCAACCGAATCGATCAATCCCTCTTCAACGGCAACGCCGACCGCCATGGCGAAAAGACTCTTGGCCACTGACCAACTGGTTACCAAGTCTTCAGATCTCCGCCCCACAGCATAACGCTCGCCAATGACATGGCCATTCTTTAGCACCATGACTGCTTGCGTTGCTAGATCGCCAGCGAAAATCGCGTCCAACAGCGCTCCCACCGCATCGCTAGGGTACCCAAGCAATTGTGGATCCACCCGTACCATTCCAAACTTGTCGACCAGCGGTAATATGTCTTCGCTATCCACAACGAAATCACCGTCGTCGTCGCCATCAGCCGTCATACCTCTCAATAAACAATCGCCGTCACAAGTGTCCGGTGCCCCATCAGAATCCGTGTCCGTCTCATCGCCAACAGCGATTAGCGGAAAGACATCGGTATCATCCGTAACACCATCACCGTCGTCGTCTATATCATTGTTCATGCCGGCATCCAGGCAACTCGTATCACAAAGGTTTGGAATACCGTCGCTGTCGGTGTCCGCTAAGTCTCCTATCGCAATTAATGGATACCCATCGTCAATATCGAAAACGCCGTCGCCATCGTCGTCGACGTCTTCGTTGTTGCCAATCCCGTCCGCATCGGTGTCGAACCACTCCGTTTCGTCTGTAACGAAGGCGTCCTCAAGGTCCGAAAATCCATCTAAATCCGTATCAAGGCGAGCCAATAGAAATGTCTCTACATCGCTGGGGGTAACCCGGAAAGCGGTGATTGCTAAAGCATCCGCGATCAACAGTTCTTGGCGAAAGCCAAATAAGTACCGAAGCAGCAACAAGCCGTCTGTTAAGGCATTGGTTTGGCCATCGCCGTCGACATCCAATTCCGAAGCATTTTCGTCGAGATACGTCTTGATCTCATCGGCAGAAATTCGGCGCGAATCAGTCGTGGTCACGTTTTTGGTCAGCGTATCCCCGGAAAATCCGAACAGGAACCGAAGCACGAGAAGGCCATCAACCAGTGCTTCAGTCTGGCCATCTTGGTCTATATCGAAGCGGAATTCGGTGGCATTAACATCGTAGGTCGGTAACGCCGAGCCGGTTGAAATTAGGCCCCATAGGATCGCCCGAACGCCATACGTGCTGGATAAATATGCAATAAAACCCTTTAACGACACGTCCCGATCCTTGTTTGTGCAACGTTCATCAGAGCTTTGGGGGGAATATAGGTTTCGATGGCCTCCGCCGTGCCGTCGGCTATGACGAGGGGATCAGCCGACGTCGGTTCTTCACCGCTCAGTGTGGTCGCTAACCATAACGTTGCTAGTATCAATCCACGCATCGCTATTCCCCTGTCGTCATGATCTGATCGTTGGGAGAGCAGGGTGGTGCAACTTAATCACCACCCGTACCAAAGTACCTTGCCGTGGAAAGTTAGGTACTCCACCACGCTCTCCCAAGTCACACCACCTAGTCGATCATTTCACCCGAGTATCGAGGCGTGAAAAGAATGGTCCGAAGGGTATGTCAGTGCCAATCGGCCGTCCTTGGGTCACATGCATGACAGCGTCTTGTTTATACGCACCTGTATAGACCAAAGCGAAGGCATCGTTGCGAGATCTCTGAACGACCAACATGTAACTACCGTGATCGGAACAGTGTGTCACGACAAACGGATTTCCATTTCTATGGTACTTGCCGTCGGACACGCCCCAAGTCGTTTCCTGCGCTTGGCCAGCGGCATTTGTCCCGTTCAATTTGAAATTACCCGGAGACGTTTCCGAGACAGTAAATGTCCCGCTAAATGTCTGCTGGTTATTGGGATTCATCCAATGCCCTGATCCTGCCCACTGACCAACAGTCATGCTGTTTGCTTTCAGCCAACATGCGTTGATTAGGCCGTCTTTTTCCTTTTTTTGAGCACGTCGTGCTACCCGGTCTGAATCGGTCTCGGAACGCGTAGGGTTGATCTTGGCTTTTTCTCCGCTCTCATGATGCGCGGCGAAAGTATTTCCCGTTGTCAGGATTGCCAGTGCTCCGAGCACACTCCACAGAGTTTTCATTCGATTCATTGTTGTTCTCCGCCAAAGGACTAACTAGAGCATCACATCGGTTAGTTGATGGCAACCTGAGGTGGGCATGACAGGTAGGGGAGATTGGCGCAAGTACGAACTGGCCGAGACAACACACGAGGACTAATATCGAAGGCGTAGATCGATGGAGCGGAGGAACGATCATGAGCGAAAACGACAACAATTCAGGCGACGACCAGAGTACCTACGAAACACCGGCCACCACATCTGAAGAGCCGGGCACGCCCGATGGTCCAGAACTTGCGGGCCGAGGGGTGCGCTTGGGTGCTTATTTGGTTGACTCCCTGATTTTGGTGATCGTATTCCTCGTTGTTGTTGCGTCGGGCTTTTGGATCACCTTCGACGACATTATCCAGATGGGTACGCTCCCGGGTACGAACGACGTTCTCCAAGTGATGATTGTGTTCATTGTCGTGTTTATGGTGATCAACGGGTATTTACTCGTTATGCGAGGCCAGACGGTTGGAAAATTAATGCTGGGTATTCGCATTGTCGATTCGG
>PBAA01000002.1 GCA_002715785.1 Gammaproteobacteria bacterium
GGGTGCGCCGGCATATCGATTTCACCGGTCTCGCTTGTAACCCGAATTCGACGTAATTGCGGATGTTTCGACAATTCATCCAATCCGTTTACCGCGCCAAACGCGATGCGTGCGTCACTCAGCTGTCGTTCTAATTCCTCTCGACCTAGCGCAGCAAAAACCTTTTGAACGATTGCATCCACTTGTTCGCGATGCTGCATTCTCGCTGAGTTGTCGATGTATTCGGGATCAGACGCAAGTTCCGGCTTGTTAAGTACTTTAGTTACTAGGTCGCTCCACTCACGTTCATTCTGTATGGAAATCACCAACGTCGCCCCATCGTTGGTAACAAATCCACCGTAGGGGGTAATCGAAGGATGTGCCAATCCCACACGATTGGGTGCCGTACCCCCATAGTCATATTGCAACAGCGGCACGCTCATCCACTCCGCCATCACATCGAACAGCGATAGATGGATCGCGGCACCCTGCCCCGTCAACTCTCGCCCAATTATCGCTTCATTGATCGCAAGCGCAGCGGAGACGCCTGTCGCGATGTCACAAACTGACACCCCCACACGACCATATTCACCCGGCGCGCCCGAAACGGATACGAGCCCACTTTCTGCTTGGACTAACAAATCGTATGCCTTCATCGTGGCGTACGGACCTTTTTCGCCGTACCCGGAAATATCGCAGGTAATTAGTCGGGGGTGCTGAGTGCGCAAGTATGTTGAGCCAAGTCCCACTCGAGCCGCCGCACCAACCCCTAGGTTCTGTATAAACACGTCGGCATTGGCGACGATTCGTTGGATCAGAGATACATCCGACGATTTCTTGATATCCACAACGAGCGACTCTTTGCCTCGATTGGCCCAGGCGAAATACGCACTTTGGCCGTTTGCAACGGTGTCGTACGCCCTCGCAAAATCTCCCTCGCTTCGTTCAAGTTTGATGACCCGTGCCCCGGCATCGGCGAGACGACATGTCGCCAACGGTGCCGCGACCGCCTGCTCCAATGCCACCACGAGAACACCTTCCAACGGTCTTGTCGTCGGTTCATCCACTAAAACTCACTCCTTAGCAACTGCATTCATGAAGGTTGCAATACTGCAATTACTCGCTAATCGGCGCGCGATTAGCAAGCAAGATTCTAACGCAGTACCGACAAATGCTAGGCGCTTGACCCCGGTAGAAGACCACGAAACGTGCGACCCAAAAGAACTCTAAATCGTTGAATCTTATACGGTTTATAAGCTGACGCTATACATCGTAACGGTTGACCTGGATAATGCCGCGTTTTGCGCGGAGAAAACCTATCTCCGGGTTGTAGTAGTGGGAGGAACCGTGACGGATATCGACAAACTGGCCGGGTCAGTGAGTAATCTACAGGCCGGCTTGGAAGCACATCGATATATTTGCAGCAGTCAAATCGCGACCGCCGTGTATCTTGCGTCCCAGTTACGCAAGCCAGTTCTCATCGAAGGCCCACCGGGGGTTGGTAAAACGGAGCTGGCCAAAACCACCGCGGAGATGTTCGAACTTCCACTTATCCGACTGCAGTGCTACGAAGGTCTCGATGAAGCCAAAGCAATCTATGAATGGAAATACGGCAAACAGCTGCTTTACACACAAGTTCTCAAAGAAACCCTCGACGAAGTACTCCAGGGCGCAAAAGGATTTACCGAATCCGTCAACCGACTGCACGAATTCGGTGACATCTTTTTCTCAGAAGAATTCATGGAGCCCCGGCCGCTGCTCAAAGCTCTGAAAGAAGAGGACGGCTGCGTCTTACTGATTGACGAAGTCGACAAGTCCGACCACGAATTTGAATCGTTGCTGCTAGAGATTCTGTCCGACTTTCAGGTGTCAATACCAGAAATCGGAACAGTAAAAGCAATCGCCGATCCGCCCATCGTTTTCTTGACAAGCAACAACACGCGTGAAATTTCTGACGCGCTTAAGCGCCGCTGCCTCCATCTGTACATACCGTTCCCTGACTCAGATCTGGAACAACGTATCATTCACGCTCGAGTACCTGAAATTCCACCCGAATTGCGGCGGCAGTTGGTAACGTTCATACAAGAACTTCGCGATCTTGATTTGAAGAAAGTGCCTGCCATTAGCGAAACGATCGATTGGGCCCGAACCTTACTACTGCTTCACACCGAGTCTCTAGATGCAGATCTGGTTCGTGATACGCTCAATGTGATCCTCAAATTCCAGGAAGACATCGATAATGTCGCCGCGGAGATCACGACCCTGACAAGCAAAGCGGTCAAAAACTAACGCGGTCGCAAACTTCTGCATGGACCGGACCCTAACCAGCTTTATTGCCGCACTGCGAAGTGCTGATGTCCGCATTTCCACCGCGGAGACACTAGACGCGATGAGCGCCGTCGAGCTTTGTGGCTACCGAAACCGAGAGTTCCTCAAGGATACGCTCGCGCTCGTTCTACCAAAGACGTCCGACGAGAAATCTACGTTCAACGAAACATTCGACCAATTTTTCGCCTTCGAAGACGTGAAAGGGGAAGACGTTGTCGTCGAGTTGGACGGCGACGGCAACGAAGGTGAAGGCGGTTCGGGGCAGGGCCAAGGTGGTGCGGAAGGTGAGGGTGCCGGCGGCGGCAAAGGCGGGCGCAAAAAGAATAAATTCAGTTCTTTCGAAGAAGAACAAGACGAAGAGGATCTCGGTCCAGGCGAGATGGCGAAACCTCAATCTGCCCTCGGCAAACTGTTGATCCAAGATAGTCGCGTCGAACTAACAGTCCGCATGGCATCTGCCGCGAAGGAAGTCAGCCTCGAAGAAATTCAGGTTTTTACGCAAAAAGGCCTCTACACCAGAAAAATCATGGAGGAGATGGGGCTAGGGGATCTGCAACAAGAAATTTCCACCGTGAGACAAAGCCCAAACATCCCGGACCGGCGTCTCGGGCAGGAACTAAAAAAACGTCGAGAATGGTTACGGGAACAGGTACGCGACTATGTTGAAAAGCAGTTCCTGCTGCACGCCGACGCCACGGGAAAAAAACTTAGAGAAGAGTTGTTGCGAAAAGTCAAACTCTCAAATATCGAACATCGTAATTTCAGGTTAGTACAGGAAGTCGTCTTCCGAATGGCCAAGCGGTTGGTGGCGCTGCACTCGCGCCGAAGAAAAGTATTTAAGCGCGGGCAATTACACGTGTCGCGGACACTGCGGCATAACATGAGCTACGACGGCAGCATTTTTGATTTGCATTGGAAATCGGTAAAGATCGATCGTCCTAAAGTGTTCGCGATCTGCGATGTCAGTGGCTCCGTCGCCAACTATGCGCGTTTTATGTTGATGTTCCTNTACAGCCTTGAGGAAGTGATGCCTAAAGTTCGATCCTTCGCATTTTCATCCGATTTGGCAGAAGTCACGGATTTATTCGAGCGCAATAAGTTGGAAGACGCGATCGCCAAAACGCTACGGGATTACAGCGGTGGATCAACCGACTACGGTCAGGCTTTCGAGGACTTCCGAAACAAGTGCCTTGACGACATAGACAACCGAACCACCATCATCATCCTCGGAGACGCGCGCAACAATTACGGGGACCCACGTACCGAAATATTGAAGGAAATGTATGACCGTTCGAAACGGCTAATCTGGTTAAATCCTGAGTCACGCAACACGTGGAATGTCGGAGATGCAGAAATGCGCAAATACTCTGCATATGTACACCAAGCGGAGGAATGCAATTCTCTGACGCATCTCGANCGTATCGTCGGAAATCTTCTGCGGACNATTCAATAATTCGTGTCCCTGCTGACGTTCGATGAANCGANAATCAAGCGCTAGCCANGGGAATCTTCGCCGAACCGCAGGGCGGCAACTCATCTATCTAGGTTTCGCAAGCCTCATAGGGTTCGGATCGCTAATGTGGTTGCTCGCCTCNCTNTCCGAGGGGGNCTCTGGCAACGCATTGGACGCNGTCGAGGGTAGCGTAACCCTGGCGTTAAGTGAGGAACCACCGCAACTCGATAGTTCTCGCGCGACAGATACCGTCAGCAGCCAAATTCTCGGCCACGTGATGGAAGGTTTGTTGCGCTACGACGAGTTCAACCGCATCGTCCCTGGAGTCGCCGAACGGTGGGAAATCGGTGCGACCAAGGCGACTTTCTGGCTACGCGATGACGCCTTCTGGAGCGACGGTACGNGGGTAACAGCCCACGACTTCGTGTTCGCATGGCAAACGGCGTTGGACCCACAAACAGCCTCGGAGTACGCGTTCATCCTGTACCCGATCAAAAATGCGGAAGCGATAAATAGCGGTCAGCTCGATACCGAGGTTCTCGGCGCGACGGCGCTCAACGACACCACGTTATTGGTCCGCCTCGAACGGCCCGTCGCGTACTTTGACAGCTTGCTCGTATTTCCGACNTATTTCCCGATCAANCGATCGTTCCATAANGAACNCCAAGGCCGCTATGGTGCGGATGCCTCNGANCTCCTCTACAACGGGCCTTTCGTAATCGAAAAATGGATTCACGGTTCACAATTGCGCATGGTGCGCAATCCGCATTATTGGGATCGCGACCGTATTCGCTTAAATATCATCGACTATGCCTACATCACCAGCGACGTTAACGCGACCTTGAACTTATTNAAGGATCGAAAAATTGCAATCGCTGGCCTCAATTCAGAGAACCTAGACGACGCTCTTCAAAGGCATTGGAAGCTCGAGCGATTTAACGAGGGTTGCGTCGGTTACATTTCGTTCAACCACCGCTCGAGCCGGTTGACTCGAAATCGGCATTTACGTAGNGCCTTACAGCTAGCGATGGACACCAACGAGTTGGTTTATAAAGTGATCGCCATGCCCGGCAATCTCCCCGGTNTTTCTTTTTTCCCGGTATGGCTCCAAGGTATCGAAAACCAATTTCGNCAAGAATTCCCTGCNCCAGAAACTCAAGTCGATNTCGCGCGAGCACGCGGCTACCTTGCCCAGGCGAAAAAAGANCTCGGACTCGACGAATGGACCTCATTGACATTTCTAACAGGTGACCGCGCGACCACCAACAAGATCTCAGAATATCTGCAACAAGAATTCAAAGAAAAGCTTGGCTTAGATATCAAAATCGATCGGCAAATCTTCAAGCAACGTCTCGCTAAAATGTCCTCGGGCGATTTCGATATGGTGTTGGCTGGGTGGTGNCCGGATTATGCCGATCCACTTACGTTTGGCGACCTGTTTGCATCGTGGAACAAAAATAATCGCGGTGAATATAGCAATCCCGAACTTGATCATTGGGTCCGGATCGCTCAGAACTCCCTTGAACCGGCAACNCGGATGCATGCGTTTTCGCAAATCCAGAAAATCATCCATTTCGACGCCGTGATCCTTCCGACATACGAGTCAGGTAGTGTTTTCGTTCGCGATCCTCGCCTTAAAGGCGTGGTGAAACGAGCAGTAGGTATGGACTCCGACTTCAGCAGCGCATANATCGATGGCTAATTCGCGAACCAATAGACATGACTACGTTCGTTACGCAATCAAACGACTAATCCAGGGAGTCATTACGGTGTGGTTGATCGCGACCGCAACGTTTTTTGCAATGCACAACGTTCCCGGTGACCCGCTATTGGACGAGAAAGCGGTTTCCCCGGAAATCCGAAAAAATCTCCAAGCGAAATATGGCTTGGACCGCCCTCTCCTTGAACAATATGGTATCTATCTTGCAAACATGATTGGGGGCGATTTCGGGATTTCCTACGCCCAAGAAAACCGCAGCGTTAACGACATCATTCGCGAGCATTTCCCGGTTTCCGCCATTCTCGGCATCCTATCCATTGTCTTTGCAGGTCTNGGCGGCATCCTTTTTGGCGCGTTAACAGCGATTAATCGAAATCGTCTGCCCGACATCGTCATTATGTTTCTGGTCATCCTGGGCATCTCTGTGCCGAGTTTCGTCTTTGCAGCTCTCGGCCAAATGACCTTGGTTAACGTCAACGCGTTGNTCGGAACCTCCATCCTTCCGGTCGCTGGNTGGGGAACCGTCTCCCACATGATCATGCCCTCNTTAATATTAGGNCTTGGGACGATGGCCTTCCTAACCCGACTCATGCGCTCATCNATGCTCGAAATCGACAACGCCGATTATTTACGAACTGCTATTTCAAAGGGTCTCCCGCCAACAAGGATCTTTCTCAGACACCAGTTACGTAACGCGATTCTCCCCGTAATCACCGTGCTCGGACCCTCGATCGCCGCGATAACCACGGGTGGTTTTGTGGTCGAACTCGTTTTCGCAATTCCAGGACTCGGGCGCTATTTCGTTCAAGCGGTCCAACAAAGCGACTACACCGTCATCATGGGTACGACCGTGTTTTATGGCGCGTTTTTNGTTCTCATGGTGATCGTTGTCGACTTGTTGTACGGGTTGGTCGATCCCCGCGTGAGGCTCGATTGATGGAAGTCACCTTTTCGTTTGAACGAACAANNGCCATCTCTCGCACAGAGGTGACGACGCGACCGTCACTTTCTTATTGGCAGGACGCGTGGCGCAGATTCAAGGTCAATCCGAGGTCGCTCATCTCACTCTATATCGTCGCGACACTCGGTCTTTTCACGCTGGTCGGGCCATGGGTGTGGACGATCGATCCTACGTTGCAGGATCTCGATCAAATTTCCGTGCCTCCCGGTGCAGATCGNCGNGCACGAGTNGTTGGACCCCATGTTCGCTGGGAANTGGACGAAACTAACAATGCCATTCCGCAGACTTTGTCCGCGACACAGCTCGCCGTTATCGGAGAGGCCACCACGCAAGCTGTTCGCCTCGCCTGGAATCCTGTCGTCGGGGCNAGCGGTTATCGAGTGTATCGAGGTATTGCTGAACCGGCTTCGCCCGACGCTCTGGGATTACCACTAATAGACATTGTTAACGCAAAACTAACGCGTTTCGAGGATCGGCTCGATCTGAAANCTCGAACCTATTTTTACTCCGTCATTGCCTTGAGNTCAGNANGCTTAGAGCTTGGGGNATACGCANCANTCGATGTCGANGTGACTCGNGTGNTCACCGCGANCGAGGCNATTNCACGGGGTCTTTCCGAACGTNGCGGGCCATCATTGATCGGCGANACGGTTTACCTTGACCTGCATCCACTNGGCACCGATTACCTCGGACGTGACATGTTAGCGCGACTCATGCATGGGGCTCGCGTATCACTGTTCATCGGAATCGTGGCGCCGTTCCTATACGTGTTCGTTGGCATTTTATACGGCAGCATTGCTGGTTTTGCTGCCGGACGGTGGGATCAGCTGATGATGAGGTTTGCCGACTTCGTGGTTGCGTTGCCGTTCCTCCTTTTCATGATTCTATTCAAAATAGTCTTTAACACTGAACCAGGTGAAAGCGGTATTTCCGCTATGTTGCTCGCGATGATTCTGCTCAGCTGGCCTGCCACGGCTCGACTCGTCCGTGGTCAGATTCTTCAGATAAGGGAGGAGGCGTATATCGGCGCGTCACGCTTATTGGGCGCGGGATCCATGTATTTGATCTTAAGGCACATGATCCCTAACACGATGGGGGTAATACTCGTCACGCTGACTTTTGCCGTGCCCGGAGCAATTTTTACTGAGGCGTTCTTGTCTTTTATCGGCATGGGGGTCGCGCCTCCTAATCCATCTTGGGGAAGCATGTGTAACGAGGGTATCAAGACCATGCTAACGGCCCCGCATGAGCTCGTTTTTCCGGCCGTCTTCATTAGCCTGACCGTCCTGGTATTCAATCTACTCGGTGACGGTTTACGCGATGCGTTGGACACACGCATGCGTTCAGCGAACTAGCCTATGACTTTATTTGAAGTCAGCGATCTACATGTTGAATTCGCAGTGCACGGGGGCTCAGTTCAAGCCGTTCGTGGTGCGAGCTTTAGCGTCAACGAGGGTGAAACGCTGGCGATAGTCGGTGAATCCGGTTGCGGGAAAACCGTCTCAGTCCAAAGCGTCATGGGATTGATTCAAACACCACCGGGTCGCATTACACGAGGAACGGCCAAACTTCGAGGGCAAGACGTCCTCGGAGGACGAGCCGCTAACGGCCGAGAAATTCGTGGGACGGACATCGCCATGATTTTTCAAGATCCAATGTCCTCACTAAATCCGACGATGACCGTCGGGGCACAAATAGCGGAGCCTCTGATCGTCCACAAAGGTTACTCACATCGGAAGGCCATGCGACGCGCTCAGGAACTACTCGAGATGACGCTCATCCCCGACGCAGCTAGCCGCATCAAGGAATATCCGTTCGAATTTTCAGGCGGAATGCTTCAACGATCGATGATCGCGATGGCGATCGCCTGCGAGCCATCTGTGCTCATCGCCGACGAACCTACCACCGCACTCGACGTCACGATTCAATCACAAATTCTCGATCTAATGGTCGATCTTCAACGCACGAACAACATGGCCATAGTTTTAATTACACACGATCTAGGCGTCGTTGCGAGAATGGCAAATAACGTTGCTGTGATGTATGCGGGCGAGGTCGTTGAACAAGGCACCGTAGACGATATTTTTTATCGTTCCGCGCACCCTTATACGTTAGGGCTCAAGTCAGCCATGCCAACCAATCAACAGGGGGCGGTACAAAGTCTTGCGCCCATCGCCGGCGCGCCCCCCGATTTATTCGACGTGCCACCTGGATGCGGTTACTACTCGCGTTGCCCCTACGCCATGGAAGTATGCGAAGCGACACCTCCGAAAGTGTTTGACGTCGATCGTGCACATCAATCACGTTGCTGGTTACACCATAACGACTGTCCACTAGACGTTACCGAGATTTATCGGTCGTGAATCAACCCCTAATCGACATTCGTAACCTGACGAAACACTTTGACCGTGGACGTCTAAAAATTCACGCCGTCGACAACGTGTCGCTATCCATCGGAACTGGCGAGATCGTCGGTCTGGTCGGCGAAAGTGGCTCCGGAAAGTCAACTCTTGGTCGAACTCTCCTGGGACTCGATCGGAAAACAGCGGGCGAAATTCTTTTTAAAGGTTCCAAACTGCCCACAGTCTACCGAACTAGCGATTTTCACCGCTACGCACGATCCATGCAGATGATCTTCCAAGATCCCTATTCATCCCTAAACCCCAGGATGACCGTAGGCGAAATTATTGGTGAAGCGCTTCGGTTACACAGCGATTTGAATAAGGAGGACATAGCCCACCGAATAGAAGAATGGTTAGTTAAGGTGGGGCTAAACGTTGACCAATTGGGTCGATATCCGCATGAATTCTCCGGAGGACAACGGCAGCGAATTGGAATCGCTCGAGCGCTGATCCTCGAGCCCGAATTCGTCGTTTGCGACGAGCCGATCTCTGCACTNGATGTGTCCATTCAAGCTCAAGTCGTGGATTTGTTGGGNGACTTAAAACGTTCCCTTGGCTTGACGCTGCTCTTCATCGCTCACGATCTCTCGATGGTGCGATACGTATCCGACCGCATGGCGGTGATGTATCTAGGATCTCTGGTCGAAATAGGCCATTCAGACCGTGTCTTTTTTGATCCAAAACATCCCTACACCGAACTTCTTATCGGTTCAAACCCTGAGCCCGACCCCAACCGGGAGCGTTCACGGCAGCGAACGCCCAGTATCGGAGAAATTCCTTCCCANCTGGATATACCTTCAGGGTGTCGATTCGCCAATCGTTGTCCACACGCGATGGACGTTTGTCGGCACGTATCCCCGGCGTTACAAATCGTCAACAATGTGGATGACGAACGTTTAATCGCCTGCCATCTCTACGAATAATTATCAACACTGATCGGATCCGACGAGTTCAACGGTTAACCACCGAGACACGCAAGTCATGAGACCCATCGGCGCGCGTGTATTCGTAGTAAAAATAGATCGCGCTTGGCCGCTCAAGAGCAAATACGTAACGAACACAACCGTAAGATGAACGCACCCAGGGGTGTTGCTGCTCCAAGCGGTCAAACTGGACACCATTTTCGCTCCAAGCCAAACCACACCATTCTTCATAGGTGTCATAAAAAGTCCGTCCACCGTCGTAGAACGCGAGCCAACCATTACCCCGGGGGATGACCGAGTTAATCCGAGCACGTCGTCCGTGCCATGTATCAGTGCCCGGTGCCTCAAACACCCACTCTAACTCGGGAAAATATACGCCATCCTCCGACCGACCTAACAAAGTGGCGTCAAGAGGNCTCGCAANAACCTTCCCCGCTTTCCGAGGCGGGCGTTCTCGAGCGGGACCAGCTAGATATACCCACCAACGTCCATCGTGTAGATATACAACCGGATCTTTTAGCGACCCTAACCCGAAATCGGAAGGTTGAAAGACCGTACGTCGACCTTGCACATCGAAGCTTTCTAAGCTTTTTCCCCGAACCAGATCGACGCGCCAATATCGAGCGCCAGCGACCTCATAACTAATGTAAAGCCGCCAATCACCATCAGGTGAGCGTATCGGGTGGCCGACCTCGATGGACGACGCAGCGAATGCTTCTTTATTGGCAGTCCATACTTCTTCAAATGCTATGCCATCGCTGGCCACAGCGACCGCACACCGCCCTCCGCGACCTGCCTCCAATGGCGTGCGCTCACGGTAAAAAATAACGAATTGTTCGCTTTCTTGATCGTAAAAAACCTTGTGGCCCCCTACCCAGTAGCCATATCCCTTCCCGGGCGGTTCTCTAACGATGTGGCCCGTTTCTGGATCAAATAATAGATCGTCGAATTCACGCGGGTCCGGTAACACCGAGATCTCCTCTAACACGCTACGGCACGAATTTTATCGATCATACGCAGGATCGATTCTTCGCTGTTGTACTTTGGTACCTCATCTAACAACACCCAACGAAGATCAAGNGACTCCCGACTTATCCGATATTCGTCGGATCCATTAATTTGCAGCGCAAAACGTACGTCATAGTGATAGTGAATCGGCTCATCGCAGCGGGCAGGAATCTCGTGAACATCAAGATCAAACACTTCTGTCATGATCGGAATTACGTCAAGCCCAGACTCCTCCATCGCTTCGCGTTGGGCGACTCGCAATGGGTTGGAATCACCGTCGCAGTGTCCACCCAACTGCAACCACTTTCTTAATTTCGCGTGCCGCGTAAGCAAAGTGTGAGTGCGGGGTTCATTCAGCACAAGGGACGATGCCGTCACATGGCCATCGCGCCAGCAATTTCTTTCAAAACAATGCGGCTGTGCGACGACAAATGATTGGAACCTCTCAGTCGTCCTATCGGCTGGATATCGACGCGCATACGCGCGGAGCATTGTTAACAGTTTGTTTCGATTCATGAGATAGGTATTCTGCCCCATCATTTGGGAGGAAGATCATATGATTGCGTTGTTAGCGAGACTNANTGTCGCCGAAGGTAAGGAGTCAGAGTTCGAAACAGTAATGCTAGGGCTAGCGGAGCAAGTAAGGGCCAATGAACCAGGTAANCAACTATATACGTTGGTCAAAGATGACGATGGCTACGCCGTGATGGAACTGTATGCCGANGAAGAAGCCCTTGCCGCACATGGTTCGAGCGATCACTTCAAAGCTGCAGGTGCCAAGTTCGCGGGTCTAATGGCTGGCCGTCCCGACATCAAACGTTTTGACGTCGTCGGCTGAATCCAAAATATGATCAGCGGAGAAAAACGCTCGTGAGAACGAGCGTTTCACCGGCGCGGTCGCGAAGGCTAAGAAAGGCTTGTCTATTAGTCGGGTTGATCTCAATCACACCAAAATTGGGGACGCGGACATTGTCGTGACCCACGCGATAACCATTCACCTCGCCTTTACCAAAACCTGACCGAGCGCTAAGCGGGCTCGAGGTCACGTCGTACAAGGGAAAGTCCAACCCGAAATCGCCTGTCTCGGGAAGTTTGGATATTTCGCCGAGATGTCGATCCCCAGAAACAATAAAAACATTACGCGCACCTGAGCTAGCGATTGTATGGAAAAGGCGCGTGCGCTCTCTTGGAAAAGTGCCCCAACGCTCCCAACAATGCTCGTTGGAGATGACTTGAATGCTGGAAGCTATGATGTGCACGTCGGCCGGCTCCCGCAAGCGCTCCTCCAACCACTGCCACTGCGCACGTCCTAGGATTGTCGCTTCCGCGTCCAAGTTGATTCCGTAGTTACGTACGGGACAACGACCATCAGGTGCATCAACGTTCAGCGCAGAACGAAAGTAACGCGTGTCCAACAATAGAACCTGTACTCGCATTCCTACTTTTTCGAGCCAGCGTTCCGCATAAATTCCTGGAGTCTGTCGCTCCGGTCTATCCAAAGGGACGCGCCAAAAATCAAAAAAAACTTTTTGCGAAACGTCCTTTAGCGGGAATTCCGTACCGCCATCGTTCAAACCGTAGTCATGATCGTCCCAGGTGGCATAGATTGGAACGACATCGCGCAGTCGCCGGAAAGAGGCCGCCGCCTCCAGTTTCGCGTATTCAGTTTCCAAACCCTTCTGGCTTGGATTGGATCGAAAGCTGGGTGAGTCCGCATAGACATTGTCGCCAATCATCAAGAACGCGTCAGACTGAGCCTCGTAAAGCGCCCCCCAGATCGGGTGATCAGGCTGGTCGGCATCCGCACAGGAACCAAATGCGACCCGCACCATGTCCGCTTGNACNANGGTAGCNGTGCATCCGACGATAAATAGCTTTAACCAACGCAAAGATCTATGCCGTCACATCAAAAAGAGAAGCCAACTGCTCTGTTATCGCACCGCCAAGTTGCTCGGCATCTGTGATCGTGACCGCTCGTCCGTAATGGTGGGTTACGTCATGTCCAATACCAATAGCGATCAGTTCCACCTCTGACTGACTTTCGATCACATCAATCGCATATTTCAGATGCTGCTCAAGATAACTACTCGGGTTCACTAATAACGTAGAGTTATCGACGGGTAGACCATCGGAAATTACCATTAGAACCTTGCGTTCTTCGGTTCGCGTGACGAGACGATTGTGCGCCCAGATAATGGCCTCTCCATCAATATTTTCCTTTAACAATTCCTCTCGCATCATCAGACCTAGGTTACGTCGGGATCGACGCCAAGAATCGTCAGCCCCTTTGTAGATGATGTGCCGAAGGTCATTCAATCGCCCCGGNTTCGAAGGTTTTCCAGCGTTAATCCACTCTTCTCTAGATTGTCCACCACGCCATGCACGGGTCGTGAATCCTAAAATCTCTACACCCACAGAACATCTCTCGAGGGTTCTGCCAAGAATGTCAGCACACATGGCAGCAATGGTGATCGAACGACCACGCATTGACCCTGAACTATCAATCAACATCGTGACGACGGTATCGCGAAAGTTCATCTCCCGTTCTTGCTTGAACGCGAGCGGGTTGAGAGGATCAACAACCACCTGCGCGAGTCGACCCGCGTCAAGAAGACCCTCCTCCAAGTCGAACTCCCAAGTTCGATTTTGTTTCGCCAATAATCGTCGCTGAAGACGATTTGCAAGCTTCGACGTCGTGTGTTGTAGCGGAACCAGCTGCTGGTCAAGAAGCGCTCGCAAACGCGCTAACTCTTCGCTCTCGCAAAGATCTTCCGCCTTTACGACCTCATCGAATTCCTGGGTAAACGAGGCGTAGTTGACGTCAACCCGTATTCGACCTGAGTCGTCCGGCGAAAAATTAGGTGATTCATCTGGATCCGCTTCAGCCCCAAGATCGTTCATGTCCATATCGGCGTCCATCTCGACCACCGTGGACTCACCATCCGCGTCTTCTTCCGTCATCGAATCGTCATCAAGCACGACATCCTCGGGCGCGTACTCGGCATCTGGATCCTGGTCCTCNTCNATACTTTCCGTATCTTGATCGTTGTCTTCGAGTTCGGGTGGATCATCCAGCTCGGAAGCGAGGCCCAAATCAACCATGATGTTTCGACAACGGTCAGCAAACGTGACCTGATCCTGCAGGCACTCGCGGAGCGACTCGATGTCGTCCCCGGCCCGTTCCTCGATGTAATCTCGCCAGAAACGAACCACGTTTTCTGCGGAAGCAGGCAACTGTCGTCCGGTCAATCGCTGCCGCACCAGCAGGCCAACGGCAATACCCAGCGGTGCTTCACCTTCGGCCGTTATTAAGTCGAATGCCTGCTGCTTGCACAACGCGTCGAGATTGGCGTCCAGGTTTTGCGCGACGCCTTCCATTCGTAATGTCCCAATCGATGCGATACGCGCGTCCTCGACCCATTCGAACAACTCCTGAGCCGGACCCGCTTTTGGCGTACGGGTGCGATGGGCGACGGTATCGTGATATCGAAGCTTGAGCGCCACTTCGTCGCCCATTCCGCGGATCGCGTTGAGTTCCTGCTCGGAACACCCGACCGTAGGGAGAGGCACCTCAACTGATTGCCCGCGGACCGTGGCGGCNCCCTTACCGAAGGTCACCTCAAGCTCATCGTTTTCTGCAATCGCCCGCATCGTTGCGACCGTCGCCCGTTTGAACGGCTCAAGCGGGTGATCTTCGTCGCTCACGGTACCACGATCTATTTTGGCAGCGTGATGCCCTTGCTGGCATCGCCCAAATCGTCGCCCATACATCGCTGGTAATACTCCGCGATGATGGGTCGTTCGAGTTCGTCGCATTTATTCAGGAAAGTCACGCGGAAACCGAATCCGATGTCACCAAATATCTCGGCGTTCTCCGCCCAGTTGAGGACAGTACGCGGCGACATCACGATAGAAATATCCCCGTTGATAAAGCCCTTTCTGGTCAAGTCAGCCACGCTGACCATACTTGAAATAGTTTGCCGTCCGTCCGCATTAGCNTGCCAGGCTTTCGCTTTGCCATAAACGATGTCCACNTCCATCTCATGCGGNAAATAATTTAGCGTGGCGACGATGTTCCAGCGATCCATTTGACCCTGGTTGATCTGTTGCGTTCCGTGATACAGNCCCGTGGTGTCACCAAGCCCCACCGTATTCGTNGTCGAAAAGAGTCGNAAGCATGGATGCGGCGTAATGATGCGGTTCTGGTCCAATAAGGTGAGCTTTCCTTCGACTTCAAGAACTCGCTGGATAACAAACATAACGTCTGGACGTCCCGCGTCGTATTCATCGAAGACCAGTGCCGTCGGGTGCTGCAACGCCCACGGCAATATACCTTCGCGAAAAGCCGTGATCTGTTTNCCATCTTCAATCACGATGGCATCTTTCCCGACCAAATCGATGCGGCTGATGTGGCTATCCAGATTGACTCGAATGCACGGCCAATTCAGGCGNGCAGCCACTTGTTCGATATGAGTTGATTTTCCGGTCCCATGATATCCCTGGATCATCGTCCGTCGGTTGTGGGTAAATCCGGCGAGAATTGCAAGCGTAGTATCAGGATCAAAAACATAGTCCTCGTCAATCAACGGGACGTATTCGCTACGTTCACTGAAGGCCGGCACCGAAAAGTCTTGATCGATTCCGAATGCGTCACGGACAACGACGGACGCGTCCGGCGTCATGTCGGGCGACAGCCCAGATTCGTGAATTTGCATAGCTGTACCTTCAGTCATCCACAGGTACACGGTCCATCAATTCGGGCCGTGACGTCCAACCGGCGAAGCGAACTATTTAACCTTGATTCGGCCGTCTTTCCCAGTGCAAATTAGATTCGTTCGGAGGCGCCATCACTGGACTAACGCGTCAGACCACGATAACTCGAGAACTACTCATAACTATAGGTGGACGCACATCGATACCTAATGTCTATATCCCCGTCACGGCATAGCCGTCGTTGGATTGGATAGCCACGTTAATCCGAATTTCAGCAACCTCGATCTGAACCAAGCCAACACGACTACAAAAGAACTTGACGCGATCGCGCTCCAACAAATAGTCACAAGCCCGAGGCAAGGGAGTTAGCNGAACAACGAGCCNTACCTTGGGATGACATACTTCGCATTGAGGTACGGGTGGCCGAGGTGGCTTCCCCAATCGAACGTCTTCAACAGCGTGCTATCGGGTTGCAAGGAATAAACAAAGGCCGTTGGTCGATCTCACACCTGAACGCGCATCAATTAGTTTTCGTTGGTCGGGCCAGCGCAGACCACATTCACGGCANAAGATACCGCGCTTCCCGCTCAAGGTTCGATCTTGATCGTCCCGAAACGGTCAAGATCAACCTCTCTAGAGAGTCCCACGCTTCACCCCGGAGCATTCCCTTAGCTTGTTGATCCAAACGACCGCACTCGACCAGAGACATTTCAATGCCGCGACTGCCAAGGCGCGCGATCACAGCGTCGACCGCCCGTTTGCGATTATGTGCAAGACGTTCACGCCGGCCGATGCTGATGTGGTATGCCCNTCGAAGTTGAGCGGCCAGTGCGCCGATCACCATGTAAATAGGAACCCCTTCTTGACGTAGAGTTCGGAGCATCTTTCTCGCCCGTGGCGCGTCCCCCAAAAAACCCGTGTCGATCAGTTCAAAAGTCTCAAAGTGAGAGGTATTGCCAAGACTAAGATCATCGACCGTTATCTCCTTATCCGACGAGCGATCCAACAGACATAACTTTTCCAGCTCTTGCTGGACTGCCAACAGATTGCCCTCTGCGCGGTCGACGATCGCCTCGATAGAATCCCGACTCAATTTGAGACCCGCACTTTGGGCTCTTGCATCCAGCCAATGCGGTAATTCTTGCGCTGATATCGTCGGCACCAATACAAGAACTGCTTGTTTCTCTAACGCCTTGAACCATGCCGATGTCCGCTGCCGCCACTCGATCGGTCCCGCTCGGACGAGCACAAGCGTCCCCTCAATCGGATTCTCGACGTAAGCTCGAAGCGCGTCTGATCCCGCTCGATCAACACCTTTAGCGGAAAGGCGGATATCCAACATTCGCTTTTCGGAGAACAAAGACATACTGGACGCGCCNGAAAAGACGTCGGCCCAATCGGTTCCCGAACCGATATCAAAACGCTCTCTCTCACTAAACCCCTGCTCACCTGCCGCCTTGACGATCGCTACGCATACATCTTCGATGAGAAGAAGCTCATCGCCACCGACAAAATATACGGGCTCCAACGGTTCATTGAGATGCCGGTCGAGCTGCTCAGGTTTAAGACGCATCCGACCGTTTATCCACTTGATCTGTTAAGAGTGCTAACGTCCGAAGAATCCGTTGAACGATGTCGGTCCGCATTTCCTCCACCAAGAGTCTTTTCTCGGCATCCGATCCAACGACGTTAGCCCGATTTAGTGGTAGTGATCGTTCCTCTTGCAATGTCCGCGAGGAAACCAAGGTTTTACCATTCGCCTCACTCACCTGATAAGTGACCCTCAGCTGTAGACGATAGCCGGCGACTCGACCGTCACCGGTAAACACGTCGCTACTTTGCTCAAAGTCCTCACGATCAATGGTGAGGTGTAGATCAGCTTCGCCGTCGTCAACCACCACCAAGCCGGAGGAGACAAAGACCCCGCGTATATCCCGATCAATACTGCTATCAACGTGCGATTCGATGCGGACACTTTGATAAGCCGATGCTAAATCCCAAGTTCGTAACTGGAATCCACACCCAACAAGTAATAGGAATCCGACCATGCAAAACAACGTCTTCATGACGACTTTATAACACCTGCATAAGTGCTTAATCACTTCAACCCGCGCCGCTGGCACCGAAGAGACGATAGAGGTAGGGTCGCGATATCCCTCGATGGCGAAAGCCACTGCTCAATTTCCTAACCACCGCGGACGATCGCACCGGCGCACTTGAGGTGGCCGGCACTATTGCGGACGAAGGATTCTCCGTGACCGCGGGTTCAGAAATAACGGGCGGCGATTGTCTGGTCGTCGATCTTAGAACACGCCATGCCAGCGCTGCAGCGGCGGCTCAATCCGTTAGGAACGTTCATCAAACCGCCGCCCGCGCCCGCTGTCACAAGATCGACTCGGTATTACGAGGCAATTGGCCCCACGAAGTGAAAGCCCTAGTCGATATGGGTTTCGCCATCGATGTCGTACCGAGTTTTCCCGACGCCGGACGCCGNTGTCGACGAGGCGTGGTATACGTCAACGACGTGCCAGTCGCGGAAAGCACATCGGCCGGCGATCCGCTGAATCCGATCAAAAGCAGCCGTCCCATGGAATTGCTGCGCGCCGCCGGTTGCGCAGACCGGGACGTGCGCGTCATCGACGCCAACGACAACAACGAACTAGCGCAAGCAGCCCAACGATGTCGTACGGAAGGACGTATGCTCGTCGGTCCATCAGGCGCCATCCAAGCATACGCAGCAACTTTTGGCCGCCCCCGTTCGCCCCAGAAGTTCCTCCTTGAGCCACCCGTTCTTATTGTCTGCGGCAGTTTGCATCCAACCAGTAGGAGCCAGATACGGCATCTCCATTGTCCTACGTACACCCTTGACGAGAAATTCCAAATTTCCGACCGCTTATGCGTTCTAACAACAACCGAACCAACCAAAACGCCCGATCTGAACACAGCGTGGGCGACGGCCAACGCGCTTGCTTCACGCTCAAAATCGACCGCCCCCGTTGGAACGCTATTCATAATTGGAGGAGATACCGCCACGGCGATCTTAGGTAACGAACCAGTCGAAGTCCTCGGAAATCTACAAACGGCTATCCCCGTCGCACACCGTAATGGACAATTACTAGTGACTAAAGGCGGCGGGATCGGGAAACCTGATACGCTTTTGGACCTACTGTCTGCTTGAGTACAAACACGTGCGCATGGCTGTCACGATGGGAGACGCATCTGGCGTTGGTCCAGAAATNGTACTGCGTTGTTACGCCGACGGAGAATTGGCAAAAGACGTAGTGATCTACGGTGACGCGTCTATCCTAATTGCCGGTGCCACTCTCTTAAAACTGAAGGTTCCGATCCGGGCGATCAATGAACCCGGCGAGGCAATCCGCGGGTCCCTCAATGTGATCGATCTAAGTTTGCTTACCGCCACGGATCTCACGCCCGGGGAACTACGGGNNNATTCAGGAGCTGCCGCTCGAGCGTACGTTGAACGTGCCACCCACGATGCTCTAGANGGCAAAGTCGCCGGAATCGTGACATTGCCAATGAATAAGGAAGCGACACGGATGGCCGATCCAAACTTCACTGGGCATACAGAACTGATCGCACAACTTTGTGACGTACAAAATTATTCCATGATGTTGGTCACGGACGATGTCGCGGTAAGCCACGTCAGTGCACATGTCCCGTTGACCGAAGCGATCCACCACGTGACCAAGCATAGGGTTCGAACGGTTATTGAATTAACGCACGAGGCCTTATCAATGGGTACCGAGAATCCACGCATTGCCGTNTGCGGACTTAATCCTCATGCCGGCGAAAACGGCCTTTTTGGAGACGAAGAAAAACGCTACATAACTCCCGCNATTAGGGANACTATTGATGCAGGAATTGATGCATCCGGCCCCTACCCCGCTGATACGATTTTTCACCAGGCGATTCACCGCAATTGTTACGACGCGATTATTTGTATGTACCACGATCAAGGTCACGCCCCTATGAAACTCTTCGATTTCGAATCGGCCGTTAACGTCACCATCGGTTTGCCCATCGTCCGAACGTCCGTCGATCACGGCACAGCATTCGATATCGCGTGGACCGGGGTGGCTTTTACTAACTCGTTAGGTCATGCGCTCCAGCACGCATGGAAACTAGCGTTGAGACGCCACTCTGTTTAACGGAGTGCTACTCTACGATGCTTAACTCTTATGGGGGATTTCTGTGAACGGTTTTGATCTTGTTGCTCGTTGCCTGCAAGCCGAGGGGGTCACCTGGATGGCATGTTTCCCCGCGAATCCATTGATCGAGGCTGCCGCAAAAATCGGCATACGCCCGATCGTATTCCGTCAAGAAAGAGGCGGTATTAATGCAATCGACGGATACAGCCGCCAAACGGCCGGCCAACAAATCGGCGTTTTCGCCTCTCAGTCNGGACCCGGAGTCGAGAATTCGTTCGGAGGAATTGCTCAGGCTTGGGGTGATTCCGTGCCTATTCTCTTCCTGCCCGGTGGCAGCGGTACAGGGAGTTACGACATTGCACCTAATTTTTCGGCGACTCGAAATTATGCCAATGTGACCAAACTGGCGTTATCCATCGATCAGGTTCATCGCACAACTCGCGAAATGCGTCGTGCATTCCATACCGCACGCCAAGGACGGCCGGGTCCCGTGTTAGTTGAAATGCACGGAGACGTTTTGCGGCAAGAAATTCCCGAAAATACGCCNCCCTATANGCCGTCCCGCCCGATGAAATACGGGCCTTCCGTCTCAGATATCAAAGATGCCGTAGCCCAACTATTGGCTGCCAAGAATCCTGTTATTTGGGCAGGTCAGGGAGTGCTGTACGCAGAAGCAGCCAACCAATTAATGGAACTCGCTGAACTGACACAAATTCCAGTCATTACGACGATGCAGGCAAAAAGCGCCTTCCCCGATGATCACGTCCTGGCGTTGGGCTCCGCCAATCGAACCGCTCCTAAAAGCGTTTTCAGGTGGCTGGGCGCTGCCGACACTTTGTTCGCGATCGGATCGGGTCTTACCCGAACGACCTTTGGAATCGATATCCCTCCAGGGAAATTTATGATCCAAGCGAATGTCGCCGCNGAAGATATCAACAAAGATTACGACATCGACATCGGCCTCGTTGGAGATGCAAAGCTAACNCTCGAACTNATGATCGACGAGGTCAAAAGTGCTATCGGTNACGGTGGACGCGAGACCAACGCGGCCCTTGTCGATTCGATTTCAAAGACCCGAAAAGAGTGGCTCGACGAATGGGCCCCGTTGCTGAATAGCGACGAAGTCCCGGTCAATCCTTACCGAGTCATCCATGAAATCAATCGTACGCTGGACCATAGCAACAGCGTCGTGACCCATGATGCAGGCAACCCNAGAGACCAAATCATGCCGTTCTATAAGGCTTCGATCCCGCATGGATATATTGGCTGGGGAAAAACCACGCATCTCGGATACGGGATCCCTTTGGTTATGGGTGCAAAAATGGCGAATCCAGAACGATTCTGCATGAACTTTATGGGCGATCTGGCTTTTGGACATACTGGGATGGAAATCGAAACCGCTGTGCGCGCCCAGATCCCNATCACAACCGTGGTCGTCAACAACCTCACCATGGGCGGTTATGACAAAAGTATGCCGGTGGCGATGGAAAAATACGGGGCGGGTAACCAGTCGGGAGACTANGCAGGAGTTGCCCGAGCGCTTGGAGCGAAAGGGATTCACGTCACCACGGCGGACGCGATCGCGCCAGCTATNAAAGACGCCCAGCGAGCGAATCAAGAAGGCGAAACGGTTGTAATCGAAGTGCGGACGCGACAGGACACTCGATTTTCTGTCTATCCGGATTTACTTACCTCAGCGCCAACGTCGTAGTCGCTTTCCGGGAGCGGATGCTGAANGNTTCAGTTTCTGCGGCGGACCACGACTGCTACCGCAAGGAAAAACGCGCTGAGCAAGATGATGGGCATATCAAACCATCGCGAATAAGGCGTGAGGCCTTCCATCGCGGCCACCTGCCCTACAAGAACGCCTTGTTGGAACTGCGGTAATTGACTCACGACCTTCCCATTTGGCGCAACGATTGCGGTAATCCCGTTGTTGGTTGCCCGCAATAGATACCGCCCGTTCTCGAGTGCCCTCATCCGCGCGATTTGCATATGCTGCATCGGTCCGATCGACCGACCAAACCAGGTGTCATTACTGATGTTGACGATGAGATTGGCCGCGGCCGCATCGGTTGCGACCATACCCGGATACGCGACTTCGTAGCAGATCGCGATGGCTACGTTGAGACCAATCGCGGTGGGTAACGCTTGCTGTTTCGCTCCCGGGCGTGTCGTCGACATGGGCAGATTGAAGAACGTGATAACGCCCCTCAAAACACTCTCAAATGGGACAAATTCACCGAAAGGAACTAATTTCCGCTTGATATAACGCCCTTCGCCATCACCCACGACAACGGCAGCATTACGCTGCCCATAGCCGTCATCCGAGGCGCTTTCTAGTACCGGGACACCGAGTATTAAAGCGCCTTTGGTTCTGTCGGCCATACCCTTTAGGTAGGTCAGCGCACCCTTNTATGGCACCGTAATGGCCGCTTCCGGCCAGATAACCAGATCGTTCTCCCAAGCGCTTTCGGACAACGATGCGTACCGATCAAGTATTGGCTGAGCACTTTCGGGCTGCCATTTCGTTTCTTGGGCAATATTGCCCTGCACCAGAGCAACGCTCAATTGCTTCGTCGGCGACACCCAGTTTTGATCAGTAATTAGCCAAGTGATAAGCCACGGCACCGCGGCAGCTAAGAGCAGTGGCGGCCGTTTCCAGGCCTCAAAAACAAAGAGGCCCGACAAAAGACCNGCGAAGCTCACGAGCAACACGCCACCGAGCGGAGCAAGTGAAGCTAAGGGCGTATCCAACAACGCATAACCCGTAAAAAGCCAAGGAAATCCGGTCAAAAACCATGTAAGCACCCACTCGCCCAATACCCAAATAGAGACAAAGCTCATGACGTCGATCGGAGGGCGACCAACTCGTGAGTGAAACCAACACCACCCGTACACCCCGGNAAAAACTGCCATACCGCCGACGAAGACGGCAACGAGCATCAACGCCAATGGNATCGGGGCTTGGCCNTGGACNTGGATGCTGACGTAAATCCAAGANGCGCCGGCCGCGTATTTCCCAACGCCGAAAAGCCAAGCCCAAAAGAAAGCGCGTCGACCGGTGGCGGCATTTTGGACAATGCCATACAGCATCACCCCAGAAACTAGCGCAATCAGCCACCATTGGAACGGCGCAAACGCAAGCGGATAGATCGCGCCCGCAAATAGTGCAGCCGCACCCAGGATCTTGTTATTTAAGGGTTTCAGCTTCGTGGGCAGGTGAGATGCAATAGCCGAATTCGCCGGCTATCAGCATTCAGTACTTTGAACGCGAAACCTTCAACGATTACCTTTTCCTCACGCTTCGGTAGATAACCGAACTCTTTCGCGACGATGCCGCCAATCGTATCAAACTGCTCTGCGTCAAAGTGCGAACCAAAGTATTCATTAAAATCTTCAATGGTCGTGATGCCTTTAACGGTGTAGCTGCGTTCGTCTAGCTCCTTGATAAAACTATCGTCATCGATGTCATGCTCGTCTTCAATATCACCCACAATTTGCTCAAGCACGTCTTCGATCGTGACGACCCCCGATACGTGCCCGTACTCATCAATCACAACCGCCATATGGTTCCGGGTTGATCGAAATTCTTGAAGCAAATCGTTCAACCGCTTGCTTTCAGGAACCACCGACGCCGTACGAATAATGTCTTTGATGTCAAAATCATCCCAATCATCTTCCAATGTCCAGGGCAGGATGTCCTTGGCATGTAGGATCCCTTTTACATCGTCTAAGTCGTCTCCGATTACAGGAAACCGAGAGTGTTTTTGTTCAATGACGAATGGCAAGAACTCCTCGAGTCGCGCTTCAACGCTCACGCTTGCCATCTGCGAGCGAGGAATCATGATGTCCCTCGCGCGCATATCGGCCACCTGCAACGCGCCATAAATGATGTTAAGGGCGTCAGGATTTAATAGTTCTCGTGCCGCCGCCTCGCGTAACAGATCCTGAAATTCTAGGTGTTCAGCATCAACTTCTGGCGGAAACAACTCGTTTAACCATTCACGCCATCGTGGGCGTTTCTCATCAGTTTCAGACATCAGATTCGTACGGATCGGCTATGCCGAATCTCCCTAGAATTTCGATTTCACGTTCTTCCATTAATGTCGCTTGAGTTGCCTCGCCATGATCAAATCCGCGCAGATGCAGCACTCCGTGAACTACCATGTGAGCATAGTGATCTGCGACCGATTTCGATTGTGTTTTCGCTTCGGCCTCAACCACTGGAGCGCATATTGCGACGTCACCAAGGGAATCTGGGAGTTCACTGAAGAACGAAAGTACGTTCGTCGCATGGGCCTTTGCACAATATCGGAGATTAAGCTCTCGACCCTCAAGTTCACCAACGACCCTTATACAGAGAGCACCTGTCTCACCCTCCATGGCAGCTCTCGCGTATTCGCTGAGATAGTCCACGTTTGGGACGTTGGCATCACTCCCTAATTGAACGTCAATCGGATCCTTAACTACCTGAACCACCTACATCACTCCGTTGTCCAAGATCCGGGTTCCGCGACGAACGTAGCGCATCCTCACGTGCATACGCTTCAACAATACGCTGCACTAACGGATGGCGAACGACGTCTTTCGGCTCAAAATGAGTAAAACTCAAACCCTTCACGTGTTCGAGAACACGGAGTACGTGGATCAAGCCAGACCGTTGACCGCCTCCTACCGGAAGGTCTATTTGAGTTATATCTCCGGTAATCACCGCAGTTGACCCAAAACCAATCCGCGTCAAAAACATCTTCATTTGTTCAAGCGTCGTGTTCTGGGCTTCATCGAGGATAATGAAAGAATTGTTGAGCGTACGACCGCGCATGAACGCCAGTGGTGCGACTTCGATTACGTTCCTTTCGATGTATTTATTGACCCGTTCGACTCCCAACATCTCATAAAGGGCGTCGTAAAGAGGCCGCAAATAGGGATCGATTTTCTGGGAAAGATCTCCTGGGAGAAACCCAAGCTTCTCCCCGGCCTCCACCGCGGGACGAACAAGAAGAATGCGACTAACAACCTTACTTTCCATCGCCTCGACTGCGCACGCAACGCCCAAATAAGTTTTACCCGTTCCGGCTGGTCCCACTCCAAAGTTGATGTCGTACTGACGAATTCGTTCAACGTAACGCATTTGGTTTGCGCCGCGGGGTTTAATCGGTTTCCGACGGGTCGTGACAACGTCCCCCTCACCCTGGACATCCGATTGACTTCGAGCGACCAAATCTTCCACACCAGCTTCCTGCAGAAACAAATGCACGGTATCTGGGTCTAGCGTGTTGGCATCGCGGGTTTCAACGTAGAGCTGCGATAACAGCGCGCTGCCCGCCTGAACCGCGTGTTCAGGTCCTGTGATCTGAAACTCATTTCCTCGGTTGCGTATATTGATTCCGAGGCGTTTTTCTAAATGCTTCAGGTTTTGATCGAACGGTCCGCAAAGAGATGCCAAACGGCGTGAATCGTTGGGTTCTAAATTTAAGCTTGTGGTCAATGCGACCACGCGCGACTCATCACTCAAGTCGTTTTAATGTCCATTCCCTGAATCGCCAAGCATATCGATCGGAATTCTTCTGTCAAATCAACGTTTGTGTCATTTCCTCGAACCGACATCGGTCTTAGGAAGGCTCGAATTGACGAACACAAGACCCCCCAACGAGTCCAATAAGCTATTTCAAATGGATGTCAGGCTCTGAGACGCCCTCGCAAGGAATTCGATAGCGCTTCCTCGATCACGACGTCAACCATCGCTTCTTCCGTGACACCACGAAAATTGACCACACGATTATTCTCGGTACGACCTTGAAGTTCTCCAGGATCCTTTCGAGAAGGGCCTGTTACCAAAATCCTTTCGATACGCCCCACCATGCTGAGTGCATGGCGTCGCGATTGTTTGCGAAGTTGATCCTGCAATATCGAAAGGCGGTGTTGTTTGACCTCCATTGGCGTCGTGTCCGCTAAAGATGCCGCTGGGGTACCGGGTCGCGGACTGTATATGAAGCTGAAAGAAACATCGAAATCCAGCGATCGAATCAGTTCCATGGTGTCTTCAAAATCTTCATCGGTCTCGCCCGGAAACCCGACGATGAAATCAGACGAGAGATAAATGTCGGGGCGTGCGGCTCGGATTCTACCTATGAGAGCTTTGTATTCCAGCCTGGTGTGACGTCGTCTCATTTTCGCAAGAATACGGTCGGACCCAGACTGGACCGGCAAATGTAAGTGGCTTACGAGTTCCGGAACATCGCGATAGGCGTCAATGAGGCTATCGCTAAATTCAATGGGATGTGACGTCGTAAAGCGAATGCGGTCTATTCCCTCAACTCGCGACGATTCCTGAATCAGCTCGGATAAGTCATTGAAACCGCTGTTTGTGGGACCACGGTATGCGTTGACATTTTGTCCGAGAAAATTAATCTCCCGGACGCCTTGACCGGCGACTTCTTCGACCTCTTGGAGCACATCATTCATTGGCCGGCTAACCTCATGCCCACGTGTGTGCGGCACGACGCAAAAACTACAGTACTTGTTGCACCCTTCCATAACCGAGATGTACGTGGAAGGCCCCCCTACGTTCGGCGTCGGAAGATGATCAAACTTTTCGATCTTGGGGAAGCTGACATCAACAACAGTGGTTCCCGACTCCCGAAATTTATCGATCATGCTGGGGAGCCGGTGAAGTGTTTGCGGACCGAATACCATATCGACGAATGGAGCCCTTTTTGTAATCGCGGCGCCCTCTTGGCTTGCCACACATCCACCGACGCCGATGATGACGTCCGGGCGTTCGATTTTAAGACGCCGCCACCGACCCAATTGATGGAATACTTTCTCTTGCGCTTTCTCCCGTATCGCGCATGTATTCAAGAGAACGACGTCAGCGTCCTGTTCCGCCTCAACGAGCGTTGCGTTATGGGTGGCGGCGAGCAGATCGGCTATTCGAGACGAGTCGTACTCGTTCATCTGGCAGCCTTGGGTCTTTACGTAAAGCCTCATTTATTCGATAACCACAGACCGCGTTTTTGGCGCGCGATTATAGGACACCTTGAAATCTTCAGCATCGACTATACTAATAGGGGATCTACANGCACGATATTTTCAATGGCCGACGATAAGAAACACGTCTATCGGATTTATTTCCACAATCAGGGGCAGATCTATGAGGTCTACGCCCACTCGATTTACCAGAGCGATCTATATGGCTTCGTCGAAATCGAAGACTACGTTTTCGGGGAAAAATCGCAGATGGTGATCGATCCTAGTGAGGACAAACTGCGCACTGAATTCGCGGGCGTGCAACGGAGCTTCATCCCTATCCACGCGATCGTTCGTGTCGACGAAGTAGAAAAGGAGGGTACCGCCAAGATCACCGACAGCGCCGGNGCGACTGTAACGCCGTTCCCTCTCCCGATGCCCGACAAGAAGGGCTGACNGTTTGTTGGTTTCTACGCATTGCGTCCTTGAGAGATCGAGCACCACTAGAAAAACTCTTTGGTATCACTGTATTAGGTAAAAGATGGCGATCGTAATCGTCGGTGGTGGGCATGCAGCGGGTCAGGCGGCNGCGACTATCCGGCAAGAGGGCTTCGAAGGCGAATTNGTTCTGATTGGTGCGGAAACGCATATTCCATATCAGCGGCCACCCCTTTCGAAGCAGTATCTCGCTGGCGAGCAGCCTCTCGACAAATTGTGGCTGAGGCCCGAGAAATTTTACGTCGATCGAACAATTGATGTACGAACCGGAATAACGGTCGAAAATATCGACCGTGACGGTCAGTTTGTGGCCTGCAGCGATGGATCCCTCGTTCCCTATGATCGACTACTGCTTGCCACCGGTAGTCGCCCCCTTCGACCTAATTTACCCGGGATCGACCTCAATGGCGTGCACACACTTCGTACCATTACTGACGTCGATAAGATCCGAACCGGTATGGAGAGTGCAACGCACTTAGTAATCGTCGGCGGTGGATATATAGGACTCGAAGTCGCCTCCGTCGCCGTAACCGCGAATATGCAAGTGACTATCTTGGAGATGGAGGACCGCATCCTCCAACGCGTAACTCACCCTTTTATGTCAGCGTTCTATCACAAATTGCACAGCGGTAAGGGCGTTGATATCAGAACCAAAACGCGGGCATCGGAATTCGTCGGCGATGGACGGGTACAAGAGGTGCTCTGTGGAGACGGAACCACCGTTGACGCTGATTTGGTCATTGTGGGCGTAGGCGTCGTACCTAATTCCGAGGTGGCATCTGATGCTGGTCTCCTTTGCGACAACGGCATCATGGTGGATGAACGATGTGTTACCAGCGATCCTTCCATTTTCGCTGCCGGTGATTGCACAAATCACCCAAACGCATTGTTGGACCGACGTCTTCGCCTAGAATCGGTACCCAATGCCATGGAACAATCGCGCATCGCGGCTGGCAACCTTATCGGCGGCGATAAGCAGTACGCAAGCATTCCGTGGTTCTGGTCCGACCAATACGACCTTAAGTTGCAGATGGTCGGGTTTTCCTCTGACGGTGACGAATCAATCACCCGCGGAGAACCCGAATCCCATGAATTTGCGATGTTTCACTTTGACGGAGGCAAAGTCGTAGCCGCAGAAACCGTCAATTCACCACGCGAATTCATGGTAGCGAAACAACTCATTGGGAGAACTATCGACCCGGCCTCGCTGTCGAACATGGACGTTGATCTTAAGTCGCTAGTCGAATAGCTCGCGGGCCCGGCTCACCGGGAATCCGCTGACGAAATTGGTTGCAGCAGCAACATTGCATTCCAATTCAAATAACTTGCACGTTTACGCCCTTGGTGGATAGTTTAGAGGGAAGTGGCCGAGGCGGGTGTTGATCAGAGCAAATGACTGATACGCATGTGGAGGAGCAAGAGACTCTCGATCCTCGCCTAAAGGAAAGGCTTGAAAAGGGCGACCATCCGAAAGAGGGATATATCTTTTGTTTAGCCTGTTCCCATGTATTAGCCCATGTCGATGACCGATTAAGTGTTGGCGGTTCGCATGAACACATCTTTAGCAACCCCCACGGCTTCACGCACCATTTCGGCTGTTACCAAGAAGCGCTAGGGTGTGCGATCGAAGGTCCCGCTGTGGCTGCGGATAGTTGGTTTCCCGGCTATCTTTGGCGTCTAGCTACATGTGGCGACTGTCAACAGCATATTGGCTGGCTGTTTGAGCATGGCGATCATTTTTATGGGCTCTTGGTCGATCGAATTCAAGCGGGATGACCGTTACGAAGTGAGTCTCTTTCAGACAAGCCATCAGCCCTATTCGGCTGGCCGGTAACACCAATGCCACGGTTCATAGACCACCCCGTAGGGATTGCTACGTGGATAAGACAGCACAAACCGGTGATCGACAGCAGATGCGACAAGCCAGCGAAACGCTTGTGTTTCCTCAAACAACTCAGTCAATGGATCAATTCCTGGACTCGTTACGTCGACGGCACACCCCCCCTGATGTTCGCTATATCCGGGCGCCGCGATGCGGTTTAGAACGTCCGCGATGGATTCTCCCGCCTCGATCTTGCGCTGAATTAAATTAACTTGGTATTCGAGCGAGCGGTATGCAGAAACGAGCTGTACGGTCACCCCATCTAATGACGCTGCTTCTACCAATCCCGTCCATGCGTTCGCCGCTTCCATACGCAACCGTTGCGGTCGATCAAAGACGTCAACGCCGATGTCAACCAAGTCGTCGGGCGTCCACTGTTGAACGAGCCCCGATCGGGCGGCGTAATCCGAAGGGATGCCGAGTCTCTGATGTAGATCCACGATGACGTTTGATTCAGTCACTGATCGGAAAACTCACTCCTTCGACATCAAGTTTCAAGAACGCGAACCCTTGATCATCTCACTGCCTATTGAACCTTCTGTTCGCAACTCATCAATGTCTTCTGCCGAAAGTCCGAGGTCTTCCGCAAGTACCTCGTCTGTGTGCTCACCCAATAGCGGAGCGGCTTCGATCGCGACGTGGCTCTTCGACATGCGCGCTGGCCAACCAAGTAACTGGACTTTCCCATGAACCGCGTGTTCAACGTCATGTACGAAGTCGCGCTCTACCAAATGGGGATCGGTAAATAATTCGTTCGTTTCATACACTTGACTCGCACACACACCCTCCTCCGCTAAAGCAGACATACATTCCTTTTTAGTGTGCGACCGTGTCCATGACCCTATTTCCTCGAACAACAGATGGCGATTTTCATGACGGGCTTGCGCCGTACTGAAGCGAGGATCCGAGAGTAGCTCCGGCTGGCCCAACGCACAGCAGACCGCACTCCACATCCTCGGGTTTACGGCCATTACAAAAACATAGTCGTTTGGACCACCCGGGGCACAGGGATATAAGGAAACAAATGGATTCTCACCGTTGCCCGTACGAGGCGTAGCGACCTGACCAAACCTTGTCCTCGATACGGCCGTGCGTAAGTAATAAGTCATTGCTTCCTGCATCGATAATTCAATGAGTTGGCCTTCCCCCGTTTTTAGTTTTTGGGCATACGCGGCCGAGATTGCCAGCGCCGCCTGTACTCCGGTACCGGCATCTCCCATCGTAGGACCTGGACGCATCGGCGGGCCGTCGGGTTCACCTGTAATCGAAAAGGCACCCGCTGCCGCCTGAGCGACCATGTCCATACATTTGAAGTGTGCGTATGGACCCGATGTACCAAACCCCTTGATCCTCACATAAATGATCTCTGGATGGACTGTCCGCATGACGTCGTAGCCAATATCCAGTTTTTCGACCACTCCAGGCCCATAGTTTTCAACAAACACGTCATAACGCGGCACCATTTGTAGCAATAAATCGCGTCCCTTTTCCGAACTGAGGTCGAACGTCACACTGCGCTTGTTGCTGTTCCAATTAACGAAATACTCCGAATCGACGCCGTCATTTCTGCCAACGCCTCTACCGGGATCGCCGACTTCGGGCTGTTCGATCTTAACGACGGTAGCGCCCAACCACGCGAGCGACTGCGTGCACGCCGTCCCCGCCTCCCACTGCGTCATGTCAAGAATCCGCAATCCATCCAAGGCTGCCATGACCTCTCCTTTCGTCAACTGCGTAGCAACCTAGGGCGGCGCGTTCTGATAAGCAAGTGTTCGGGCTGAAGCATGCATGAGACCCTACGACAAGGCAGTCGATTACGACCCCTATGTTACGATGCCGCGATGCAGCAACCCCCCGACAATGCCGCATCTCATGCGGAAACCAACCGTGCAACCATAGAAATTCAAAAAGAATATCTGCACTTTTCCGCGGCGCATTTCACGATCTTTTCCGCAACCGAGCGAGAAAATCTACACGGCCACAATTTTCAAGTAGAAGCCGTCTTAGACGGCGACATCGGTGACGACGGACTGTGCTTCGACTACAACGAAATCAAGAATCGACTCAAGACTCTGTGTGATGAACTCGATGAAAAAACGCTATTACCGGAGCAGTCCCCCTATTTGACCGTCGCCGAAGATGAAGATTACGTTGTTGCGACTTTCAGCGATGAACGTATCCCGTTCCTATCACGCGACGTTTTGACTCTCCCACTACGCAACATCACCGTGGAGGAACTCGCCCATTGGTTCCTAACTGGCATCATCCAAGACACTTCATTTAACGATTTACCCATTGACTCGGTTACCATCCGGATAGCTTCAGGGCGGGGCCAATGGGCGTCATCGAGCTGGACTCGATGACCAGGCTTTTGTTGATTACCGGAGCTAGCGCGGGGATAGGACTCAGCACTGCGTCGCGGTTTTTGCGTGACGGTTACACCGTGGTCAATCTTTCGCGTCGCCCATGCCCGTTGGAAGGGGTGCAACATCTTCGATGTGATCTCGCGCAACCAGACTTTCTTGAAAGCATCCGCTCCAACCTGGAATCGATGCTATCGCAAGCTGATCTCGTCTCGGTCATTCATAACGCATCGCGACTCTCGAACGACACCGCAACCGACACACCGAGCGACAAACTCCGCGACGTTTTAGAGATCAATATTGTTGCGCCAAATACGTTGAATCGGTTCGCAATCCCGTTCATGAAGCCAGCCTCAAGCGTGCTTTTTGTCGGATCAACGTTGTCGGAGAAAGCGGTCCCTAGCAGCTACACGTACGTAACGAGCAAACACGGAATGATCGGGATGATGCGAGCGTTCTGTCAGGATTTGGCCGGAACCGGGATCCATACCGCTTGTATCTGTCCTGGATTCACCGATACCGAGATGCTCCGAGAACACGTCCCTGCGGATGCGATGGCAGCCGTCCGAGGTATGTCTGCTTTTAATCGACTCATCGAACCTGCGGAAATCGCGGATACTCTATTTTGGGCAGCATCCAATCCCGTGATCAACGGTAGCGTCGTACACGCTAATTTAGGACAAATCGAAACCTAAGAATTCGCCGTGACACCAAACTACACTCAGCGGCGGCAGCGCGTATTCCTCATCCTTAGTGGCGTTTTCCTGGGCACATTGTCACTCCTCAACATATTGGGAATAAGCCGATTTCTTGACCTCTCCTTTTCTGCGTTTGGCCTCAATATCCCCATGGCGGTCGCGGTGGGCGTCCTGCCCTACCCAGTTACGTTTATCTGCACAGACCTTATCAGCGAACTCTATGGAAGAAAGCGAGCCAACGAAGTGGTTCTAATGGGCCTGGTGTTGAACGCGTGGATTATGTTCCTACTATGGGTTGGTGGTGAGCTCCCAGGTTTTGAGCCAGTGGATCCGAGCACGGGTAGCCCAGCACTCGATGCCGCCGGCCGATCCCCCGTTTTCTTCGAGATGCGAACACTCGCGTTCGGAGCCGTCACCGCATCGATGTTCGCGTACCTTGCAGCTCAGTTCTGTGACGTTCAAATGTTCCATTTCTGGAAACGTCTTACCAAAGGAAGGCACTTGTGGTTGCGTAACAACGGCTCCACGTTGGTGAGCCAGATTGTTGACACGTCCGCGGTGATTCTCATTACCCACTTTTACGCCAACGCCCTACCCGTGGACGCAAATGAACCCATTTGGCCGCAGCTTATGACTTTCATCACGTCCGGCTATATATTCAAAATGCTGGTAGCTCTCATCGATACCGGTCCGATCTATCTTCTCGTCGGTTGGTTGCAACCCTACCTGGGGTTAGCAAGCGACGAGGAAGTCGGCGGTAGCGACGAATACGAAGAGGCGTGAACCGGAACGGATTTATCGTTATTCGACCAATTCGGCGGTCAGTGCCACCGAACGTTCGAGCACCTCACTGTCTATCTGGCCAATCCGTAAACGGGTAACGATCACGTGGGTCATGCCCAACTCGGAACGGTAATAAGCCAGTCGGTCGCGAACCGCCGACGGTTCCCCGACAATGGCCCAATCGTCG
>PBAA01000003.1 GCA_002715785.1 Gammaproteobacteria bacterium
TCTGAACGCTTCGATAGAACGGGGATCCACAAACGTGGTCTCGATGCCAAATCGGGGCAACGTGTACTCAAGCAAGTTGTGAGTACCGCCGTACAAAGATCTGGACGCGACAATATGATCTCCGGCCGAACAAAGTGTCGCGACCGCCAGGTGCATGGCCGCTTGGCCGCTCGCCGTTGCGATCGCCCCTACACCCCCTTCCAAGGCTGAGACGCGTTCCTCCAACACCGCATTGGTGGGATTCGAGAGCCTCGAATAGACATGTCCCGCTCGCTCAATATTGAACAACCCGACGGCGAAATCGGAGTCCGGAAATACGAACGAAGCCGACTGATATATAGGCGTTGCGCGGGCACCAGTCACTGGATCTGGCTGCTGTCCAGCGTGCAGCGTTAACGTATCAAATCCCGTCGAGCGGGGCCCTTCATGTTCCGACATCGCAATCGAACTCCATCCAAACAGGTCCGGGTGGACCGAACCGAACCTCCATGATCACCGTTTGCACTGTCCTACCACAAGCCCCGAGCTCGTGAAGGTGTCGCAGTCTGGACCGCACGTCGAAGTTTGGCTTCGTATCGTAGACTCGAACTGGACGCGTAAACTGGAGCCGGGCAAGATAGACGGAATGTATGAGCTAACCGACTACCCCCTTCGCGAAGGCCTAATCGAAGCCCACGAGAAGGTCTGGGAAAACATCGCAGGACCGGGCCCATTTTGGACCGGCGCGGAACGAATCGCGATGGTGGCGGAATCGCGTACCGCGACAAGTTGCCTTTTGTGTGCGAAACGTCGGCAAGCACTGTCACCCTATGCCGTAGATGGGGTGCATGATAGTGAGACGGACTTAGATGCCGTGATCATCGACATGATTCACCGAATTAGATCGGATCCGGGTCGTCTCACGCGAAACATGTTCGATCAGGTCATGGGCGCTGGCATCACCCCGGAGCAGTACATCGAAATCGTCGGTGTGGTGAACTCTTCGGTAATTATCGACACGTTGCACGCCGCGTTAGGTCTCCCTCTGGCCGAGCTCCCGACACCGCAACCGGGCGCGCCCACCGGACAGCCACCCGCGAATGTGACGGAGGCAGGCGCTTGGGTTCCTATCGCTGTTGGTAACGAACGACCCGGTATGATTAACGGACTCAGCGACAACCGGGAGCCGAACATCGCGCGTTCCATGGGACTCGTACCAAACGCCGTGCAGCTTTTCTTCACCGCGTTTCGACCCCATTACGCATTGCAGAACATCCCACTCGAACTGAAGCAATCTCAGGCAGAATTCATTGCGTCTCGCGTTTCCGCGCTGAACCAATGTTTTTACTGAACCACGTCACATACGATGCTGCTCCGGGCGAGCGGCCAGCCAGACCAAAAGGACTTCGACTTAAGTTCGATCACCGATGACCATGCCGATTCCGGCGTTGATTTTGGTCATTGGCTCAGATCCCTGACCGAAGCAGCCATTCAAAACCGATGGGATGACCTCACGACCATTCGTGAGCGAGCAGGCGCGGCGATGGGCACGCAATCCATGGTGGACGCGCTTGTGGTTGCATCTGGCTTCAACGGAATCACTCGGGTTGCAGACGCGACTGGCATTCCACTCGATGAGAATACCCAGCAAATGACCGTCGACATGCGCGAGTCCACGGGAATCGAACGATTTAACTATGCTGAAAAATCAGATCGGTACGACCTAATCACAACTTAACCACGTACCGCCGTTGAAGCTCCGCCAAGTCTCGCGCTTTGAGGCCCAAACCACGTTCCAGATATCCATCGATCGAGCCGTGCAACTTTTCCATGGTGCGAAAAGCAGCCCTCAAATACTCGATACGCACGCCAGCGACGGACTTGATCATCTCAACTTCAGGGCTCAACGAACCATAACGCTGTCGAATCCGGGGAAGGATAAAACCCTCGAAATCGATAACACTGTTGGTTAGCAAGTAATCTTCCTCAACGCTCTCGCGATGGACACCGAGTGATGTAAGAATCATCGCAGCAGCGAGCCCAGTACGGTCCTTCCCGGCTGTGCAGTGAACCAAGAATCCCCCATCACGAGTGTCTAGCAGTGCCGTGAATACGTCGCGATAGTTCTTGGCATGGTCGCGGACGAGATCCTCATTAATCGCGATCATGAAGTTAATTCGTCCGTCTTCCGCCAACGGACTGCTTTGCTGCATCTGCCGCATCGATGGCGCGCTACCGGGGTCTATTGAAATAACCGTTCGTCTTGGATTTTCAGACGGTAACGGCGTTGGATCGTCTGCCCGTTCGTCAGCTCGCCGCAAGTCGCAGATGTGTCGAATATCCAATCGATCAAACGTCTTNAGCCCCTTCTGCGTCAAGTTGGAGAGNGTTCCACATCGAAACANCTTGCCGGTCANAATGCGGCCNCCCNCCAGCCTTTGGTAACCGCCGAAGTCCCGAAAGTTCACGCCACCTTCTATATCGATAATTGTTGGCATTCGTCTGGGTTGCTATGGNGTCATTAAAATCGAGGCGAGCGGCAAGACCCGATCAACCTATTCGAGAGCACCACCAATATCGGCAACTAACTAAATTACGGCCGAACTTCGTAGTAGCTATTAACCGAAGTTCCGAATTCCAACCGTTCGAATCGAGAGAACCCCAAAGCTTCGGTCATCTCTCGGGCAACCTCCTCGTTGAAGCCCAAGGTGCCCAGCCCAGCTCCATCAGGCGTCGACATGCTCGACGACATACAGATCATTAAGGAAAAACCGTAAAACAATCCCGCACTCGGATTTTCCGCTAAATTCTCTGCAAATGTCGGAAAACTCCGTATATCCGAACAAAGCCAAGTTCCGTCAGCCTTGAGACAACCATAGACATCGGCGATAAGCTGTTCCGGATAAGGTGCGTCATGGACGACATCAAACGTGGTCNCGAAGTCGACGCTGCCGTCGGANGGAAGAGGTTCCGTCGCTGGATTGACGAAGCGAACATTTTTCAGGTCGGTTTNCNTNAGGTGGGCGNGNGCGCTNTTTAACGCGTGTTCGGACGTGTCGTAACCGACGAACTCCGACGCCGGGAATGCCTCTGCCATGACTAGAATTGCTTGTCCTGCACCGCAACCCACGTCGGCTACGCGTGCGCCCGCCTTCAATTTTTCAACAACACCATCTAGGGACGGCAGAATGTTTTGAACCAATTCATTGCGCGGGACGTAATTGTTTAGCCGCTCAATTCCGCACGCACACGCTTCGCCTTGATCGTCATAGCTCAGTCCCAAACCGGTCCGAAACGCATCACCCAGTTTGGGCACCGCACTATGCGTCGCNACAACCGCTTTAAATCCCGCCGCGAAATAAAAGGGATTTTCATCGTCACAGAGGACGATCGCCGCCTCAGGCGACAAGCTAAAAGAATCATTTTCAGTCGAGTATTCGATTTGTCCTACACAAGCTTGATGCCGCAGCCATTCGCGTAACCAGCGCTCGTGGAGCCCGGTACACTCCGCAAATTCGACACTAGTCACCGGCCCCTCGTCNCGTAGCTGGCGATACAGGCCCAATTNGTCCCCAACGTNCGAGAGGCTGCAGTTAAAGCCGGCCATCACTTGTTGACTTACCTGTTTAAGGTAGGTTTCCAGTTTTTCTCGATTTACTTGTGTCGCTTCCGCCATAAGAGTGCCTCCTCGTCAATAGAAGCCGATGCTAACCCATGGAACGACTCCCACACTCTACCTCTCGGCGTATTAGTTATCTGACGGCAGGTATGCCACACCTCTTNCCGTCATCTATCAAGCATAAAACTGCCCGTCGCTTCGACAACGACGTCGTCGTTGTCTTGACGGAAAACTTTGCCCTCGATCACCGCGACTCGACCTTTACGCCGTAGCAGGCGTCCCTCCATCCGCACCGGCGTGCCAACGGGCAGAGGTTGTCGATACCTAACTTCCGCCCGCGCGGTGAAACAACGCTTGCCCTGAAGGTAAAGCCAGTTAGCCATAACGTCATCGAGCAGACAAAACAGAATCCCTCCATGGACGACTCCGTCATAACCAGCGTAGCTTTCGGTNGGGGTGAATTCGGCCCTGCAAACATCGTCATCCAATCGAAACNGAANCCCGAGACCCCGATCGTTTCCAGGTCCACACACAAAGCATCGATTAGCGCTACTGTCCAACAAAACTCGCNNCCCGGGCTCGGAATCGCCGCNATCACGCTATCATATGCGGGTGTCTCACCTAAGCATCCAACACATTCGAGCTAGCGTCGCTGCGCATCAACCCGAACGGTTCGCTGTCAACAACGAGACTCGACAGGCCGCCGTCGCCGTGGTCCTGCATGAGTCTGACGACGGATCAGAAATCCTTTTCATCAAGCGCGCGCAACACGACGCCGATCCGTGGTCGGGGCATATGGCGTTCCCCGGCGGGCACCGTGATCCCGTCGATGTCAGTCTGCAGGCCGCTGCCGTCAGAGAAACCCGAGAAGAAATTGGATTGGATCTTGATGGAGCGACGTTCCTCGGATCGCTATCGCAACAACGTGCGATGCCTCGCGGGCGAACNACNGATATGCTTGTGGCTCCCTTCGTCTTCGAAATCAANACCGTTCCGGTCTTCAGCCCCAATCACGAAGTTAACGAGGTCGTATGGGGATCGCTGGATCGCATGCTCGACCGATCGCTATGCGATACCGAAACCCGCCACATTGGCTCGAATTCGACCAGATTCAATGGCTATCGACTGACTGGCGGACATTTCGTTTGGGGCTTGACCTACCGGGCATTGCAAACTTTTTTCAAGGTGCTCGATCCAAGCTACGTCGCCCCTGACGATTAATTATCGGCACCCCGCACGTCGCTAGCTTTACGAGCCAGATGACGCGCAATCCTTTCAGCCGGGAAGTTCAATTGCGCGATCGCAATGCCTGTATTGAANTCCTCTCGGTAAACGCGAATAAACCCTGCGTCTAACGTAAATTGACTCATTCCCTCGAACACCACGCGCTCACCCTCGGCCCCAGCAAGCTTCGAAACATAACTGAATCGATACCTCGCATACCCCATCACTGCATTCGCTATCGGTTCGAACATCTGCCAGCGAAACCCTTCCGCATGACCCCAAAAGTGCTCTTCTAACATGCTGGCAATAGCTTCCCGACCACAAAACGATCCATAAAAGCAGTCGTTATAGACGCCATCTTCCGNGAAAAGCTCCGCCAGTTTTCGCCCGTCGCCTGTTTCAACTGCATTTGTAAATCGGCGAAGTATTTCCTCGAAGANCATGTCGATCATTGATCGTTCATGCGATCTGAAGATCGTNGTAGTCGGCGATCGCGAGCCCCGCCGCAACACTCGTAAAAGGGTCGTGGTTTACAACCCGTTCAGGGAAATGCTGATTGAGCATGTGTTGTACCGCGGGAATCAAAGACGAACCNCCGGTTCGGAGCACAATATCGACATCTTTCGCGGCGATGTCGGCNCGACGGATGGTCTCCAATACCGCTTGCTCAACCCTTACGAGCGAGTCATTGATGACATCTTCAAACTCTCTTCGCGTAAGGGCGGCTTCAATATCGATCTCCGCAATATCCAACACNGCATGGTCNGCGACAGACAACTCNGCCTTGAAGTCTTTGATGGCTTGGAACGTTAGGTAGCTATAGTTCTGTTGTATGAGCTCGCGCAGGCGACGAAACTTTAGTCGNGCTTCGCCTCCTTGCGAAATGCATTCAAGGACCGGGGTCGTATATCGATTTTGGTTGAGTAGATACGTGACAGCCCAGTTCAACAGNAGATCCTCATAATCCTCGAAGGGAAATTGTGTTTCGATCTCTTGGCGATCCGTTCCGCGACGGCGCCACCGNTCTCCCTTGCCTAGCAGCGGGAACAGCAGACGACTGAATATGCGCTGATCAATATGATCGCCACCCAACGCGATGCCGTGGGTGGCAACCACCGAAAACGCGTTGCCCGAACGTCTGCGCAGAACGCAAAAATCCAAGGTCCCGCCACCGAAATCGACCGTCAGTATGGTGTCTCCTTCTGCTCCNGGTTGTTCGTGCAAAAAACTAACGGCNGCCGCAATNGGTTCCGGGTAAAACCGGTGATCNTTTATCCCCGCATGGCCATATGCTTCCCCTAATCGATTCAAAGCAACTTCATTCCGTTTTGAGTCTCTGCCCTCAAAATTGACCGGGTGCCCAACACAGGCAGAACTTACTTCAATACCACCGACCTCAAGCTCTTGGCGTATGTGAACCAATATCGGCGTAATTAATGCCACCAGTCGAAACGGGTGATCAAACACCATCAAGCGCCGTACGCTTTGGTTTCCCAACAACCGTTTTGTGCCCCGGAATAAGCGCCCACGCAGACCTGTGTCGATCATCGATTCTCCATACACTGCTTGCGACAGTGTTTCCGCCGGCCGTTGACCGCTTGGATCGGCCGCGCCGACTGCCAACGTTGCCCGCCCAATAACTTCCGGGACGAGTTCAACCGTTCGCCCCGTGTTGCCCTCAATATATCGGTCAATCGCTTCCTGGCCCGTAACAGTTTGAAGATCCGCGTCAATGTACGTCGCNGATGGCATGATGGGCGAGCCAGCCTCAAGGTGGATCAACGAAACCGTTTTCCCGTCGAAGACTGCAGCTGTCGAATTCGTCGTGCCAAAATCGATTCCAATTCCTACGTTTGCCACGTCTTTCACAACTCCGCTGCAACCAGGGCCGCTGAATCGAGCCACCGCCCTACGTCCTCATCATCCAGCTCCAACCAATCCCGGAGCACTTCTTCATTGTGTTCGCCACGATGCGGTGCTCCCCCACGTACCGCCGCTTCAGCATTCGAAAACCGATAGGGCGTCTGCGGTATGACCCGCAATCCACCCGCTCGATCGTCAACTTCGGTAAGCACGCCTCGATGCCGGACAGTGTCCGAACCCATCAGCGTCGAACTGTCACGAACCTCTCCCCAAGCGAGGCCTAACGACTCCATCATTTCTTGAACTTGTGCCTTAGTTTTCAACGACCTGAAGAATGTTGCAGCAGATTCGCGACGTTGTTGTATCTTCTCTTCCAACGAGGCCCCGTCCCGAGTGTGATCTTTAACACCCGCCCGCGTGTTCAACTGGCGCCAAATATGCCGAAAATCCCCCGCGATTAGCACAGGACCAAATCCTGTCTCCCAAATGTCTGATACCGCAGGTCCCGTATCGTGGGAATCTTCAAGGTGATAAAGCAGCTGATCATCTGTCACAACGGTGGCATCAAGCATCGACATGTCGATATGTTGGCCAAGGCCCGTCGTTTGCCGCAGATACATCGCTGCGAGCACGGCGACTAAACCATGGAGCGCTGCGTTGGTGTCAGACATCGAGACCCGTATATCTTGTGGTGGACGACCATCTCTCGCCTGACGCTTAACCAGGCCCGATTCCGCATGAATTGCAGCCGCGTACGCCCTCCTTTGGGACTCAGGACTATCTTGTCCAAATCCCGTTATCGAAAGAAGTATGAGGTCTGTTCTTTGGGCCTTCAGTCGCTGATAACCAAGTCCCAGCCGATCCATTACCCCTGGCCGAAAATTCTCAATTACAATGTCGGCTTTGGCCGCAAGCTGTCTGGCTAATTCAACTCCCTCCAAAACTGAAAGGTCGATGCAAATGTCCCGTTTGCCCGCATTCTGCTGATGGAAATACCCCGGCATCCGTCCGATTACTGCTCCCCATAGCCGCGATAAATCCTCTTGCGGCGGTTCGAGCTTAACCACGTCAGCACCTAGATCTGAGAGCATGCGACCGGCAAACGGGCCCGCCAACACCCGCGAAAGGTCGAGGACGCGAACACCCTCTAGTGGATACGTCATCTCGACACCTTGTTACCGAGAAGAACCCTTGTAATTACTCCCTCACGGCCCGTGCGCCTATTCGATTTAATAGCCGGCCCAACCAACCTTATATCTGCCACCTTTATGACTTTTCGAAAACAAAGNTTGCCAGTGTAAACGCGGTTGGTGGATAGACGCTAGAGGTCCCTTTATCAACAAATTAAGACTCCGGAATACGGGTAGGTCACGCTAGAGAGCACTCTTGGGATACACCGTCTTTACAGCTTTACACCAGCAAAAAAACCGGGCCGATACCAGGCCTCGTTACTCGTCGCTCAACAGAACTCGCCAACCGTGGGCCATACCCAACTCACCCAACTCACGCCTGAACCAACGGCTCGATCTGGCACCTGACGCCTGTGCCACCCAAACCACAATATCCATTGGGAACTTTTGCGAGATATTGCTGATGATAGTGTTCAGCATAATAAAATATTGGCGCTTCCAAAATTTCCGTTGAAATATCCCCGTACCCCGCGTTCTGTAATCGTTGTTGATATTCGTCGCGTGACCTCTGCGCCACTTTCATCTGTTCGGCATTATTTACATAGAGTGCAGAGCGATATTGAGTACCAACATCGTTGCCCTGTCGCATTCCTTGGGTCGGATCGTGCCCCTCCCAAAAAACTCTCAACAACTCCAAATAGCTGACCACACCTGGGTCGTATACCGCGAGCACTGCTTCAGTATGCCCAGTAAGGCCAGAACACACCTCCTCGTACGTGGGATTTCGTGTATGCCCACCCGCATATCCCACGGCGGTGGTATACACGCCGTCTAATTGCCAAAACAACCGCTCGGCGCCCCAAAAACAACCCAAACCCGCCACGAGTATTTCTGTGGGCTCCGGAAACGGCGGCTGCAGCGGCCGACCATGGACAAAGTGCTCGGTGGGCACGGGCACAGCGTCTGGTCGTCCGGGCAAAGCCTCGTTCGCAAGCGGCAGTCGGAGTTTGTAGTCCAAAGCCATTCTCAGCTCTCTCCAATTCTCGATTCCGATGATACCAGCCCGCCTCATCCGTTCGCACGAATACGATACACTGCTTCGATGCAAACCCTCGGCGTGATGACGCTTCTCTGCTGCCTGGTCGCAATCGGCGGATGCGCAACCACTTCATCCGAGCTGGCGAATTACGGAGATTTGGTCGAATCAGCGCAGAGCGGCCGAGAAGTTTCGCCAGAAGACTTAAAGCTCGCCTTTTTAGCGACCCCCGACTTCCCACAACGTCTTCAAAGGATCTCCGCCCTTGAACAACAAGCTCTGCAGCTTTTGATTGACGAGCCTCTGAAACTCGGGGCAATTGGCACTGCGATTCTGGACATTTACTACGGTAGTCTTGCTGGGCACCTCGCCCTTACAGCCTTTTACGACCGCGTCGAAGACGAGACGGCAGATCTACATCGCGACTGGGCAAAACGTATCGTCGCTACAATCGACGCAAGTGCCAACGGAACCCGAAAACTTCCGTACCCCGTTTTTTCGAGTGCCGAAGCACGATCCTATTTAATCGCATCGGGTCGGTCGCCGGTTGGATCGATCTACCANAGCGATAAAGAACGCCCGTTCATGATGGTGATCGCCTCAAAACCAACGAAAGGCCCTCTCGTTAACGTGTTTTTCGATCTCGGTGATGCATACGCTGCGGTCTCGCAACAATTCGCGACGACNTCACCTGGAAACGAATTTACGCCNGGAGCTTTAATAGGGTTCCTCGCCCAGAGTAACGACTCAGCGGCGCAAGCTTTTATCGGNACNTATCTTGCCTCCGAGGACCGGCTAGACGAATCCATCAATTGGCTTTCCTCATCAGCCCGTTCCGGAAANNTCGTCGCAAATCTCGCCCTTGCGAGAGTTTGGTGGACTAAGGCACGGCGTCACGATGACGAACAAGCCCGCTCAGAGGCGGTAGATCTTGCTGTCGAGAACTATTTGCGNGCCATCAGCGCCGGCTCTGACGAGGCTATGTACATGTTGGCCGTCCTTTATCTACGCGACCAGCTAGGGCCCGACAAATTACACGCCGGTATCGATCTGATGGAGCAGGCCTCGGCGCTCGAAAATGCCCAAGCCTTTATCTACCTTGGACAGCTCTATTTNGACGGTCGACAAATCGAGCGTGATCTCGAAAAAACCGCTAATTACTTTGTGCAAGCGGCAGAACTCGATAACGACTACGCCAAGCTTCAATACGCTCGTTTTCTTATGCACCCTGACGTCGATAGACCATTTGAACGCCGTGCCTACGATTGGCTCCGGGAAGTCGCGCGCGAGGACAACCCAGATGCAATGCTAGTGCTAGGCAACCTCTACGCCCGGGGCGTGTATGTACACAGGAGCTTCCGGCGATCGCTCGGGTGGTTCCGCAAAGCCATTGCAAGCGCGCCAGAAGACGCCAGTATCGTCAACGAGGTGGCGTGGACACTAGCCGTTACCAACCTGGAAAGATTAAGACAACCCAGTTACGCCCTCGAAATCATGACCGACATCATGGAGAGCGATCTTAAGGCGCGCCAAACTCCGGCCTATTTGGACACCTGGGCGGCGGCTCACGCCGCGAGTGGTGACTTTNCGAGAGCGATCGATCTGCAGATTGAAGCGGTCGAGCAAGCGAGACGACAGGAACAGAACGCTGTGATCGATGTGTTACAGGAACACTTGGACGCATTTAAAGCAGGTCGCCCCGTCATCGACCCTATACCTTGACCGAGTTTGGCCAGAAATAATCGTGTCGATTGAAGTCGTCGATGACTACCACGACATTCTTAAGAATCACCTTCCCGTGATCGATGTACGGTCGCCTGACGAGTACATCAAAGGTGCAATTCCTTCTGCCATCAATCTNCCGATCCTGAACAATGACGAGCGGCAACAAGTGGGCACTTGTTACAAAAACCAAGGACCGAGTGCGGCAATCGAGCTCGGACAAAAGCTGGTCGAGGGGGGCTCGCGTGCCAAGCGCGTGCGCGATTGGGCGTCGTTCGCACATTCTCACGAGGGCGCTCTGCTTTGCTGCTGGCGAGGAGGGCTGCGCTCGCGTATCGCCCAAGAATGGTTGACGGAAGTCGGATCACCTATTCCTGTCGTCAAAGGCGGCTCTAAGGCTCTCCGCCGTTATTGCCTCGAACAAATCGAGGCGTCAGTGAATCACCGGTGGCTGGTACTAGGCGGCCGAACAGGGAGCGGGAAAACGCGATCGTTAAATCAACTATCTAATGCCGTCGATTTAGAACAATTGGCTAACCATCGCGGCTCAGCATTCGGAGGCGACATTGCTCTCCAACCTCCACCTATCTCATTCGAAAACGCCATTGCCGCTGCCCTGCTTTCGATAGATCAAAACCGTCCAATCGTCGTCGAGGATGAAAGCCGCACCATCGGTCGCCTCGCGGTACCCGACAAGCTATTCAAAAGTATGCAGACCGCTCCATTAGCCATTCTTGAGCTACCACTCGAGAGGCGCGTCGCCAATATCTACAACGAATACGTTGCAAACGGAATTCCCTCAATGTTTACCAACGCGCTGACGCGTATCCGCAAGCGTCTCGGTGGTGCGCGTTATGACGAGCTCCTCATGCTGATGGAAGAAGGGTTCAATACTGGCAACAAAGAACCACACCTGCGCTGGATCGAATTGCTACTGACCCGCTATTACGACCCGATGTACGACTACCAACTCGAACAAAAAAGCGCTCGAATCATCTTTCGAGGATCCGCTGCNGCTGTTGACGAGTATCTCTCGGAGCAGATCAATAATGGATGAAGGTTANCAACCCCCCGATTACCTTCAGAAATTACGTCGGTCCGGCACCAGNGGAACGACGTCGCACGTTTCCATGTACCAGGCGAGCATGCGTTCTTTCATCCGCTCGATNGAACGAGCACTACTCGGTTCATTGATCAAATTCGTCGTTTCACCGGGATCCGCTCCAAGATCATAGAACTCGTCAGTTTCATATGCGCGACGTACATATTTGAATTGNTCGTCTCGACACATTGTGGCTTTCGAATGCGGGAATACTTCGTCTTCACGAAGTTGCTGATNGATTCGAGGGGAATAGAGCCCTCGTCCGTCTGTCGAATTGACACTTTCTCGCTCGCTAGCTTGAGCCTCTTGTCTTAGTCGACCTCCCTCACAAAAGACTGCATCTCGGTGAATGGCGTTGGTTTCGGCCAAAACNCTTCGTAAACTTTTCCCAAAGTGCCAGTACGGAGGTTCTATTCCAGCGAAGTCGTACACGGTCGCCGGAAAGTCGATCAATTCAGTCAGTTGCTCTCGAATGCCTGGCACAGAAGCTGTACCAGCGGGCGGTTTGACGATAAACGGCACGCGGCTCAGGCAATCTTGGAACGTGTTCTGCGTCTTCTCGACTAATCCATAATCGCCCGTAAAGTCNCCGTGATCCGAAAAAACGAATATCGCACTCTGATCGTACAAGTTGGCGTCACGTAGCGTTTCGATAAGTATTCCAAACTGATGATCCACCCGTGCGCACATACCGAAGTACGTCGCGCGTAATTCCGTCCAACGTTCTTCCGACCAGTCGATTANACCCTGTCCCTCTCGAATCCCCNCAAGTAGCGAGGGTTTGTCATCCCAATGCTCGTATTGATTTCGGCTTGGAACAGCGTCGCGATCGATCATGGAGAACCAGGGCTCTTCGACACAATAAGGTGGGTGCGGGAATCCTAGCGGTAAGAATAAACATAGGGGTTGATCGCCGTCGTACGCCTGAATGAAGTCGATCGCACCATAGAGCATGGCCCAGTCACCATCGAAATATACATCCGCCCCTGCCCGATCCAATTTACCCTTGAAAAAACTGTAGAAATTGTCACTCCCATCCTNGCCGCGCCATTCGAGATTACCTCCATGGGAACCTTCCCTTGGGGCATACCCCCAACGCTCGTAGTCGCTGCGGGTCGCTCGAAAGTGGACATCGCAGTGCGCGTCATAACCGAGTTGACCCGGTACTAAATCGTTCTTTCCACCCCACCAAACGAAGTAATCGTTGTCACGTAACACCGACAGGAGATTCGGTTCACCCGCCTCNGNATTCAGCATGTGATGCATCGTGCGATGTCCTCGCACNTGCGGGTACCACCCCGTCATAAATGAACAACGACTCGGCGTACAGACGGTCGCCTGACTAAACGCGTTTCGAAAAGATACGGCATCCGTTTTAACGAGCGCATCTAGATTAGGGGTTTTGACCGCGGGATGGTTCATATGGCCCAACGCGTCGCCGCGCCATTGATCCGGATTAAAGATGATGATGTGTGGCGCTCGCGTCATTCTCGTTTGAGCGAAAATTCGCTGCCATGGGCCGAAATCGAGTCGGGCCGTAGCCTTAAAACAATCCGTCCGTTATCGGACAAACCATCCGCCTTCGTTGTCCCCAAATACTTAGTCCAAAGTTCCGACGTTATTTCGGTAATCCCCTCGCGAACAATCTCAAAACGTCCGATTCCCTTAACCTGTTTATTCGATCTACTCGACGGAGTCACATCCGCAACCTCAACACAAAACGACCCTCGCGAGTTAGCTGATAGGCATTTGACATGATATTTATCGGGTTCGCTGGTGGTATGAAAAGCCTCTTCCGACCANAGAAACCAGCATGGGGCCATACGAGGAAATCCGTCTCCGTCGAGAAAAGCGATNGTCGCCGAAATNGGACGGGCTAGAACTTCGGCACATTCAATCTNCGACAATTCCCGACGACTCGACCCGTTAACGCTTNTTNTGGAGNTCATAGTTCTCGAATGCTTTTTCGACCATAGGACGTCGCTTACCTTCCGGGACTTTTAGAGCGTAGTCAGGATCTCGTTCTCCCTGAGCCGAGACGATATGCATGAGGTGGGCAGCATTTACGTGAGATTGGAAGCCCTGTGTGTCCTGCATGTGATTAACCGCCATTTTGATCATACGCAGTTGAAACGGATCGTTTGTNGCCACACGTTCTGCGTATTCCAATACCGACGCTTGAAGTTCGACATCGGGCACGACGCGGTTGACCAGATCGAGTTCAAGGGCCTCTACCGCATCAATAAACCGACTCTCGTAGAGAATTTCCTTAGCTTTTCGCGGATGTATGTCCCATGGCACCGTGAAGAACTGGAAATTCGACCCTAAAAACATCGCGCTATCAGCTGCGTAAATGACGTCCATAGCACTGGCGACAATCCATCCACCGAATATGCAATAGCCTTGAACTCCCGCGATCGTAGGTTTCGGGACGTTGCGCCAACGCATCGATTTTTCAACGAACTGCTCCCGCGAGTGATCGAAACGGCCACGCAAACCTTCCTGTAGCGGTCGCTTCTGCAGATCTTTTCGTTCGTCTGGTGTGCCCAGATCGTGACCCCCTGAAAAGTGATCGCCTTTCCCGAATAGCGCAATAACGTGTACGTCCTGATCACACCCTGCCATCGCGAATGCTTCATCGAGTTCCTCAAGCAAGCGTCGACTTTGCGCATTGCGGTACTCGGGACGCGCCGTCGTAATCCGCGCGACCTGGTTAACAACTTCGTATTCGATGTCATGAAAACTCATCGCGTTATCTCTCCTTTTCCGGTGATTCCGCTCTTGGCTAGCTCATCGTATCGTTGCCGACCCATTCCTAAAAATTCTTCNAATACTTCAAACGAATGTTGTCCTTGTGTCGGNGCTGGTCGNGTTACNCCGCCCTCCGTCCGACTGAACAACATCGGCAACCCCGACTGCCACATCGACCCAGCTTCCGGGTGGTCGACTTGAATCATATGGCCACGCTCGCGCAACGGGGCGTCCACGACAACGTCAGCGGGACTCAATACCGGCGCCGCCGGGACGCCGCGACCACCGAGCTCATCGGCGAGTGCATCTCGATCGAGCTTCCTCGTCGACACTGATAGAAGCCCGTCGATCGAATCTTCGTGTTTTTTTCGCTCCTCATTTGATTGCCATCGTCGTCCATCGATTTCAAGAACCTCGCAAATGATTTGCCAATGCAACTCGGTTTCGGCCGCTATCGCTACCCACTTGTCATCGCCTGAACTCGGATAGATGCCATGCGGCGCACACAGCGGGTGCCGATTACCGCGCGGTCCAGCCACGCTGCCATTTATTTCATATTCCATCCACGCGTCACCGATAAACAAAAAGTTCGCTTCCTGCATCGATAGATCAATGTATTGTCCCTCTCCCGTACGGTCGCGATGCAACAACGCCAATGCGATCGCGGCAAATCCACACAAACCCGCAACCGGATCAGGATACATTTGCCCTGAGTTCTGTGGTTGCTCACCTTCGTAACCCAAAAGCGATGACATTCCAGACGAAGGTTCTATGGTTCCGCCGATTCCCGGCACGTTAGCCCACGGTCCGGTGGCGCCGTACGCGGATAGACTCGCAAAAACAATATCGGGTTTGATCGCTGTTAGAGCGTCATACCCAATCCCGAGTTGGTTCATCACCCGCGGGGAAAAATTTTCGGCAACAAAATCAAAGTGAGGAAGAAGCTCGTTAAATAAATTTTTCCCCTCCGCGGTCGACAAGTCGATTGTTATGCAACGCTTGTTCAAATTGACGGAGTTGTAGAGCGGACTGCAGTTCCACGGCCGCCGGGCCGTATCGGTGTTGACCAAGTTACGGGGAATAGGATTGCGGTAAGAACCACGCCAGCTATCGAGACGACTCCGTACTTCGACCTGGACAACATCGGCGCCCAGCAAGGCCAACATTTCGGTCGCGTAGGTTCCAGCCCAGGCTTGGGTTAAAACCAGTCCACGAAAACCCGACAAAGGGCCCTTGCCCTCGCCACCCGACCGTACAGCTTGAACAGCGATTGGCCGGCGAGTCTTGAATTCAACATCGCCCGATCGGAGTTTCGGCATCTCGTAGCTTAGGTTCCAGACGGATTTCGTCATCCGTGCAAAAGGCCCCGGAAACCGTGCACTCGAATCAGAAGGCGTTCTGAAAAATCCTCGAGCTTCGAATTGTGGGTTATCGGCCATTTCGTCCATTCGAAGAACGGGTCCTGCGATAACGCGTTTTGCTCCAAGTGCCGTAAAAAGATCCATCCGCGTCCAATCGGACATGGCATCGGCCACGCGTTTCGCAAAGCGCTCGGTATATTTAGGCCGTATTCCTGGCTGTTGGAGTTCCTCGTCATCAGCTAGGTCTGGCAACCCAAGGAGGTGCATCGCCTTTACCCAAAAGGCTGGTCGCGATAGCGGCAACGCAAAATAACCATCTTTCACGGGTACAGGCCCTTCGTTCATGTTCACAGGTGACCTTCTTCGTTGCCAAAGAAAGTCGGAGTATTGGTAACGCAGTGGCGCTGGAGCCGACGTCGAAACGAGGGTTTCCCATTCGGAAATGTCGATTAATTGTCCCGGCCCGCCGGTCGCGAGTTGTTCGATTAAAGCTGCAACGACGCCGCCAAAGGCTAAAGTTCCGGCCTGGTAGCTTGCTTGATAACCACTTCCCTTCAGCGGGGGTCTTCCGAGAAGACCGTTGCAATGGGCCCACCCGGACCGAGCATATGCAGTTAAATCGTTACCCGAGTATTCCTTGAGCTCCCCGGTTTGGCCATAGGGCGTGATGCCGCACACGATGGCATTTTGGTTCTTTTCGAATAGCCGCGCGCCATCGCTCAGACCAGTGACGATCACGTCGGCTACGTCGATAAGCCGGTCCGCTCGCTCACACCCGACCGACTTTTTGTTCGCCAAGACATAACGCGCGATAAGACTTTGACCGTTTGCGTCGAAGGGCGGCAGCCGCCGAGCTAGGTGCCCTCCATCCGATTCGACCGCGACAACGTCGGCCCCGTAGTCGGCGAGCAAGCGCGAACACCATGCAGTCGCAAGACGGTCGCCGACATCCACGACGCGAATACCTGCCAGGGTCGATCCATCCAAGCGGTTCTTACCCATCCGGCGATAACAGCATCAATTCATTAACCTCCCAAAAAATCTGTAACCAATTCAACAAAATCATCGAGTTGGTCATGATGGGTCCAATGTCCTGCTTCATCGATTTCGACCAGCCGCACGTCGGCAAAGTGTTCCAATGTACCGGCTTGCCCGATCCGATGCGGGTAGCCCTGTTTTGAATTAATAATCAACACCGGACAACGTATGCGTTTCCAGAGATCAACGACATCTTCCCTGGGAACGTCGTACGGGGTGTGAGCTCGTGTGTAATTATCAAATTTCCACGTGTATGTGCCGTCCTCATTCTGATTGCTCCCATGGATCGTCAGATGCCGAGCTTGTTGGGGCGTTAAATGGGGATTGGTTTCCTGCATCCGCTGAAACGCTTCCTCTAAAGATGCGTACCGTCGTGGTATTCGTCCCGCAAGCGAATAATTTCCGTCAACCCATTGGCGTAGGCGTGCGGCCGGATCCCCCGAATATCTGCCTGGATATAGACCCACGCCTTCAACAATAACCAGTCGCTTTACCATTTCTGGGAATATACCGGCGTAGATAGCTCCGATAGTTCCGCCCAACGAGTGAGCAACCACAGTCGTTGGCGCAAGTTCTTGTTGCCTAACAAGTTGCGCGACATCGTAGACGTACTCGAGATGTGTGTATGGGCTCCCTTTGCTCCACTCAGAGTCTCCATGACCGCGAAAATCCGGGGCGACGATGTGGTATCGATCACGAAACGCTTGTGCTACCCAATCCCAGGTGTGGCAATGGTCATGAATACCATGCACTAGCAACATGCTCTCCGCCGAACCGTTCCCCCAATCGAGGTAATGTAATCTCAGCCGCTGCGAAAAATAGGTGTGTGAGGTCGGGTTATCGCGTTCCACTCCAGCCCCTGAATCTTTGCGAGAGAACGTGCATTTTCAACCGGGCGCCCGACATCGGCAATGCCATTCGACAAACTCGAAATCTGAATTTCAGCGTCACTCACGTTGTTCGATCGCGCAACCATCCGAACTCGATGCGTGCGTATGAATGACTGTGAACTGCGCTACCATGAATCCCGAGCAGTGGAGGGAAATGGGTATGACAACCTACGAAAACCTAACGGTGGAAAAGAACGGCTCCGTCGCTACCGTCACATTTAATCGACCCGACAAAGCCAACGCTCTCGATCACGGTCACCTGTTAGATATCGAAAACGTGGCGTTGTCGTTCCGCGACGATCCCGACACACGAGCCGTCGTTTTTACCGGCAAAGGTAAGCACTTCTCATCGGGCGCGGACTTGTCTCCCAATCCTGATCCAATACTGAAAAATGCTGGGCTCGTGTTACGACGTCGTCGNGCGCGATTGGGGGAGCGTGCAATTGAGGCTATCTACGGTATGGATCAAATCACCATCGCAGCGTGGAACGGTGCTGCCATGGGTGGCGGGGCATGCCTGGCTACTGCCATGGATTTTCGTGTTGGCGCGGATGACTGCCTCATGCAGTACCCCGAAATTTTGATTGGCGTCAACTTGATGTGGAAAAGTCTGCCCCTTATCACCCACCTAGCTGGGCCGGCGCGCGCCAAACGGTTGGTGGTTGGCGGAGAACGCATCGAAGCTTCAACGCTTTACGAGTGGGGTATTCTGGACGCTCTTGTCGATAGGGAATCGTTGTTACAAGAAGCTCTGTCTTGGGCTAACCGCTACGCTGCTCTTTCTCCGGTCCCCGCGCAAATGATAAAACGAAGCGTCAACGCGATCGTTTCATCCCTAGATACGGCCGTCATGCACATGGACGTCGATCAAAACATCCTGTCGGCTACCACGGTAGACCGCCAGATCGCCATTAAAGCCTACCTTGAGAAGACTGATCCGTCATTCACCGGCAATTGACTAACTCGTATCCAGATATCGACGATCCGACCTCTCCTTAACGGACTGGCGCAGACGCTTGCTTTTCGGCTGACGGATTCACGCGTCGCAAGAAAAATGGATAGAGGTCTTCTTCGACAATGGCGACGAGCGCTGGAACAATAAAGAGAATAACCACGCTCGCAAACAAGATCCCGATGGCAAGGCTGACCGCCATTGGGATAAGAAACTGCGCGCTAATACTGCGTTCGAATAACATGGGTGCAAGTCCAAGCGACGTCGTTGCCGTGGTCAAGAATATCGCGCGAAAACGCCTTTGAGACGCTAATACGATTGCATCCGCAGAAGTAAGCGCCGTCGTACGCCGAATATTGTTGTAGCGATCGATCATTACCAGAGAGTCGTTCACGACCACGCCCGTGAGGGCGACCATGCCGAATATCGATATGAACGAGATGTCGTAGCCGAGAAGCAAATGCCCGATGATGGCACCCGCTACGCCGGCAGGAATGCCCGCGGCAATGATCAATGGTTGTACATAGCTTTTGAGTTCTGCGGCCAAAAGCGCGTACATGATAAGTAGCGCGAACACAAAGGCACTAAGTATCGAGGCTAGATCCTGAGTTTGCTCACGCGAAAAACCCGATTTGTCGACTCGCAGTCCGGGAAAATCTCGAACCAGCCCAGGGATCACGGTGGTGTCAATAATCGATGTAGCGTCAGTGGGTGTCGTGACCTCTGTATCCACCTTCCCAGAAACCGAGACAATCCGTCGGCCATCAACACGATTGATTTCAGAGTAACTGCGCGACTCAATCGTCCGGGCCATTGTTGATAGTGGTGCTTCGGTTCCATCCGCAAGCCGAATCCGCACGTTCATCAAGTCACGTGTGCTATTTCGCTGATCTCGCGGATAGCGAACCATAACCTTCAGTTCCTGCCTACCGCGCTGAATTCGATGAACCTCTTCGCCAAAAAAATGTTGCCGCAGTTGTCTTGCAATGTCGGCGGGCGATAACCCTGCCGCCTCACCGGCTCGTGTCAACTCAATGTCGTACTGCCTCTTACCCGGATTTGAAGAATCTTGCAGTTCGGTCATGCCCTCGATTGTTTGGATTTCGGTCTTGAATACTTCGATCGCGCGCAACAGCGAGGCATCATTCTGGTGGGATAGCTCGTAATCCACGGATGATCCACCACCAATAAAGTCGCTCTGAAAAGACAAGCTTTCGGTCCCAGGGATCACGCCTACTTCTGCCCTCCACAAGCGTTCCAACTCCGCTGCTGACTGTTTCCGAATCGAGTCGGAATTCAGCTGGATCTGCACGGACGCTATGTGACTCGCAAACGTTGAGCCGGCGGCACCCCCAGGTCCTCCGGTCCCCAAGCTAATTCGACCCCCGATCGTCACCAATGTCGACTCAAAAGCGGTATTGCCGCTTCGAGCATTCACCTCGGTAGCGGCCTCAGCAATTGTTTCTGCCGCAGCACGCGTAATCTCGAACGGCGTACCTATTGGGAACGTCAGTTGGGCACNNATACGATCCGATTCAAGCGCAGGGAAAAAGACGAACTTAACGGCGCCAAACGTGACGAGAGCAAACGCGACCAAAATAAGCCCTAGCCATGCCAGCATGGCCAGCCATCGGCGAGACACAGCACGAGCAATCTTCGGAACGAGCCATTCGTCGCGAAACCTATTGACCCCATTACCAATTCTTTGCTGAAGCACATCCAACGGATAACGACTCCAATTCCCCGGATGGGCCAAATGGGCGGGCAAGATGAAAAACGCTTCAACCAGCGACATCGTCAATACAACAACAACAACGATGGAAGCGTCTCGCATGATCTGTCCGAAAGTTCCGGAAACAAGAGCAAGCGCACCGAACGCTACCATCGTAGTCAACACTCCAACGAACACCGGCGCAAATACGCCTTTCACGCCGTTTATCGATGCAAGAGCGCCCGTACGGCCTAATTCGCGTTCTGCCGCAATGTTTTCTCCGACAACCACTGCGTCATCCACGACCACTCCGATCACGATGATCAGACCAAAAAGAGAGATCATATTGATGTTGACATCGAACGCATCGAAAAAAAGAAACGCCCCTAGGAAAGAAATTGGCACACCCATTGCGACCCATATCGCCAGCCGAAGGTCCAACATCAAGACCAAAAAAAGAAAAACCAGCACAAAGCCGAGTAAGCCATTTTTCACAAGAAGACTGATCCGTGATTCGATAAGCACCGTCTGATCCGAAAGCACGGCGACATCAATTCCCTGCGGTGGCTCAAAAGTATTGAGCATCGCTCGAATGTCCGCCGCAATTCCGATGGCATCTTCCGTTTCTGATTTCTGTACCTTCACCACAACACTCTGCCGACCCTGGAACTGGTTAATTAGATCCAGATCTGCAAAGCCATCACGGATTCTCGCTACATCGCGAAGTCGCAAGATGCTTCCATCAGGCGATGCCCGGAGAACGACGTCTTCGAACTCGCGCCCCGAAACGCGTTTCGCATTCGTACGCAAAAGCAAATCGCCGGCGTCCGTGCGCAGTTCGCCCGCGGATAGATTCAACGAGGACTCCCTCACGGCGGCCGCTACTTGACTCATCGACAAGTCGTAACGCCGCAGTGCTTCTTCGCTAACCTCAATGGCAATCTCGTAGTCACGCGCACCATCCATCGATACCAACGAAATACTTGGCAAGGCCAGCAACGCCTGTTCAAGCAACTCCGCGCCCTTGCGCAATTCCATCTCGCTACCTTCAGAAGAGACCACCAGTGCCATCACATCGCTGACCGTTTCCGCAATTACCACGTCCGGATTTTCGGCATCCAGAGGAGGGAAATCCGCTAAACGATCAACCGCGGTCTCTATGTCGTTACGAACTTTGACAACGTCCACGCGATCCTTCAGCTCAGCCGACACAACGCCATAGTTTTCGATCGCCGTCGAACGGACGCGGTCCACGCCGTCAATACCGAGAATGGCCTCTTCCAAGCGACGCGTAATGCCTTCTTCGACTTCACTTGGGGTGGCGCCCGGATACGGGACCGAAATGCTCGCGACCCCTAAATCGAGGGTCGGGAAAACTTGTGTCGTTAAATTTTTCCATGCAAAAAAACCGCCGATAAGCATGACCAACATGGTGAGGTTAGCTGCCACCGAGTTACCCGCGAAGGCGGCCAGTATGCGATCGCCACCCGACTTGCCGATCGCCTCATTCGAGATGCTAGATTCGATCTCACTCATCAGGCGATTCAACCGTCACGGCACGCACGCGCATACCCATATAGGCGGATGGAACAACGCCGACCACAATCCCTTGGCCGTAGTCGAAGGCGTCAACCAGCAGGCCGTTCATCGAACGACTTCGAATAACGGGTGACACGCTAGCCAACTTGTTACCAATAACGATCCATATGCTACCGCCACCCTGTTCAGCGGCTTCCGGAATTTCAAACGACTCATTTACGGTCGGACCGATTACCTTGACATCGATAAACGTTCCCGGAGATACGTTGGGATTACCTTTGAACCGCAAATAGAGTTTGGAGAATCTAGTTCGTTCATCCAATTCGGCAGCTACCCTTTCGACCATCGCTGAATAGCCGATAGCATCTTTTGTTACCCCCCTTCCGACGTAGACAAATGCTTCGCGGCCCTCCACCGGTAAAAGATTCTGCAATTCGTCTTGTCCCAGAGGCACAGTGACTTCAAGGGAGTCAAGCGCGAACACCCGCCCAAACGACTGTCCCCGAGACAGCATTTGGCCAACTTCTGCCACACTAGACGTCACTTTACCGGCAAACGGCATCGTCATCTGAGTTCGAGAAAGATCGAGCTTCGCCGCGGACGCTCTCGCCTCCGCCGACATTAATTGCGCTTGCGCTTGGCCTATTTGAGGCTCTCTCGCGACCAACGCCGGAACGGGCTCTCCGGGATGCAGAAGCGCGTAATTCCTGCTCGCGACTTCTCCTTCAGTTTGTTGCAAAAGTAAATTCGAAGCCGCCCCCACGACTTCCGCATTCGCCTGATCCAGTGCAAGACGAAAATCGCTCTCATCAATCCCGATAAGGACTTCCCCTGCTGCAAAAGATCCGCCAGCTCGAAGCGCTCTCGATACCATGACGATTCGACCTGAAACTTCGGGTATCAACTCAATGTAATTCCGAACGTTGATCGTTCCGGTCGCTTCAACGATTACGTCTCGAGCCATCGGTTCAGGCGCAAAAATCCCCACGATGGGTAACTCACCCTCATCGCTGTACTCATCAGCGACAGGACTAGGGCTTGATACGTCGCGCATCGTCAGCGCCACGAAAATCAGCACAAGAACGAAAGCGCTAATCCCCGCGATCTGTAGAACCCCCGCCACTGAAAAACCTCGCTTTTTCTCACCGTCCACGATGACTAATTTCCCCGACTAGGCAGACGACGATTCGTCAACCGCAATAGTTTTTGGTCAATCATAGATTCCAGATCCATCGTGGTATTCGCGTTGTTGAATTACGCAGCGCCACTCCACTTATGGGGCGCAAGTTATTGGGTGACCGAGCGCGGCGTAGGAATAATCCGTTGGACGTTGATACCCTCCCGGTCCATCAACTCGCTCACACGCGGTGCGAACGATGTTTTCCACTCGTCACTCTCATAAACTGCCGCATAAAGCTGTTCCCGTTCGGCTTCGGAATTAAACCGGCGCATCCATACATAAGTCGTCGGATCCTCTTCACCACGAAAACTCCCCGTAATCACCATCCCTCTTCCAACTTGAAAGGGAATGATTTCCGACTCCATTAATTCGACGAACGCATCCATTTTCCCGTCAACAATTTTGTACTGTCTTAACTCATAGAACATTTAGTTTCCCTAATAATAATGGCGCAACGCGCTAGCGGTGAATCCCTCCAACAACATGGTATTCCCCGTTTCTGCGATGAACGGACCATCGCATACTGCCTTCATCTCCCTCTCTCTACGCTCCAAGGCAAGAGCAACGCTGGAACGCCCCATGCCAGTATCAAGCTCTCCAATGATGATACGACGTCCTTAGGTCGTAACGATCGCCGCACCGCCTTTTTTCACTAGGTCTGCGCGTCCCGGCGACGGCGGGATGTTGGCACCCCGTTCGCATGCGGGTCGATTTAGCATTTGATCCATCCACCTCGATAGGTTGTCGAGTCCTTCAATGGGGATGCGTGCCCACTTGTAACTTCGGATCCAGGACCAGTTGGCAATGTCCGCAATTGAAAAATCATTTACAAGCCATTCACGTCCCTCCAACCGGCGATCGAGAACTTCGTAAAGTCTTCGTGACTCGTTAATGTATCGATCCTTGGCAGCGGGAATATCCTCCGGAAAATAACGCACAAAGACCACTGCCTGACCTTGCATCGGTCCGATACCTGCCATCTGGAACATCAACCACTGAATCACTTCCGATCGACCTTTGGCGTCTCGAGGCATCAACTTCCCCGTTTTCTCGGCGAGGTAGAGCATGATGGCACCTGATTCAAAAACCGCGAACCCCTCGTCGACGATTGCCGGTATACGGCCATTCGGATTGATGTTGAGATAGCTCTCTTCCTGCTGCTCACCTGCTGACAAGTTGACGGTTCGCAGTCGGTAATCAAGCCCCATCTCTTCAAGCGTCATGGCCACTTTCCATCCGTTGGGCGTGGGCGATGTATAGAATTCCAACATGATCAATTCATCTCCATTACTGAGATATCGAACCCCAACCGCAAGCCATCGATCTCGGCGTCGAACTGTTGAGTGGTCCCCCGTTCGAATTCGGTTGCTAGCGTTTCACCAGCAACGTATTCAGCGTGTGTGCTGAGCGCTTCGAGCACGCGTTCATCGCCCGAGTACACCAGTCTGATTCTGTCCGATATTTCCAACCCTGCTTCTCGCCGCGCTCGTTGAATCCGGTTAACGGCTTCCCGCGCGTACCCTTCCACCACAAGTTCGTCATTGAGCTCGCAAACTAGGTCAATCGATATTAATCGATCCGTAATCACGTTAGTCCCGGATTTCGCTTCTCGAAACACCTGAATCTCTTCCGCCGAAAAACGTTCTCCATCGAGCGTAATCTCATTCTCGTCGTGAAAGTTCGAAATATCATCGGGAGTCATTGACTCGATCAACCCCTGATATTGCTTCATTCGCTTTCCTAGACGCTTTCCCAACACCGGAAAATTGGGTTTCGCATACAACTCGATGTAGTCGCGCTCTTTGGTCACGTATCTGACCTCCTTCACATTGAGCTCCGAGCGCACGTAGTCCTCCAGTCCTCGAACCGCGTTCAGAATGTCGCGATCGCGATGGATAATCGTCAATAGGGATAGTGGGGTGCGTAGGTTGATCTTTACTTCTTCTCGTTTTCGCCGGCCCAACAAAACCACCTGCTGCATCCGTGCCACCGCATCTTCAAGGTCACGATGAATCTCCGAGCTATCAGCTTCCGGGTAGCTGCACAAATGAACCGACGAGGGCTTGGGTCGCTCTTCAGCTAGCGCCGAAATCTGTCGGTAAACGTGCTCCGAAAGAAAAGGCGCAAATGGAGCCATAGCAATGGAAAGTTCCCGCACGGCGCGGTATAGCGTCGAGTACGCAGCGATTTTGTCTGCCGTAATGTCGACCCCCCAGTATCGCGAACGATTCAATCGTATATACCAATTCGTCAGGTCCTCGATGAAGTCGAATAGCTTGGGGACTACGTTATAGAGACGATATTGTTCCATCTCGTTGCGAATTCCGGCTTTCAGGGTCTGTAGTCTAGAAAGGATCCATTGGTCCAGGATATTGCTACCGACGTAGTCGCCTTTATCAGGCGTCCAATGATCAATCGACGCATAGGTCTGAAGAAACGCAAACGCGTTGTACCAGGGCAGCAACGCTCGTCGAGCCATGTCCCGAACGCCATTATCCGCAAAACGCTGTTCTTCACCTCGAACTAGGCCGGAATTGATGAGATAGAGCCTAAGTGCGTCTGCACCATACGTTTCCATGAGATCGCCTGGCGGGGTGTAATTTCGTTGGCTCTTGGACATCTTCTTTCCGTCTTCTGCCATCACAATTCCGTTGACGATCACATTGCGAAAAGCGGGTTTTTCGTACAACGCGGCCGCAAGTACGGTAAGCGTGTAAAACCAGCCACGGGTTTGATCCAGCCCCTCAGCGATAAACTCAGCCGGGAAGCCTTGTTCGAAAACTTTTTCGTTCTCGAACGGATAGTGCAACTGGGCATACGGCATTGACCCCGACTCGAACCAACAATCAAGTACTTCCTCCACCCGACGGTACACGCCTTCTTCACCGTCCAATTTGAACTCCAGGGGATCAACGAATTCGCGATGTAAATCTTCAACGCGTTGGCCGCTAAGTTGTTCGAGCTCGTCGATCGAGCCAATACAAATTCGATTACCGGAAATCTCGTTTTCCCAGATCGGGAGTGGAGTTCCCCAGACGCGATTACGCGAAATCGCCCAGTCAATGGCCGAACCTAGCCAGTGACCAAATCGACCATCCTTAATGTGTCCTGGTACCCAGAGAATTTGTTCGTTTGCGGCAACTAAGTCACCGACGAAGTCTGTTACGCGCACGAACCATGAGGGCACGGCTCGATAGATTAGCGGGGTATCAGACCGATAGCAGAACGGGTAATTGTGTTGGATCGTTTCTTGATCCCATAGGGCTTCCGACTCCTTAAGGAACTGAATAATGTCCTTATCAGCATCCTTCACTTGCATTCCAGCGAAATCGCTCACGTCATCGGTGAACCGACCGCCCATCGTGACCGGGCAAACGAACGCATCGATGCCATTCGCCAGGAGAACACGATAATCGTCCTCACCAAACGCGGGAGCTTGATGGACGATCCCGGTACCTTCATCAGTGGTGACGTAATCATCAGCCACCACGACAAACGCCCCCCGCTCGGCTTCAGAATGAAAATACTCAAACAACGGCAGGTATTTCCTACCCACTAGGTCGGAACCGCGTACGCGGTTTTCAACAGTCAGCTGGTGTGCGGCGCCATACTCCTCGAGGCGTGCTTCGGCTAGATAAATGCGTCGGCTCGTTACCTGATCGGTAACCTCCACGTAATCGATATCTGCTCCCACGCACAAGGCGAGGTTCGAAGGTAAAGTCCAAGGCGTCGTCGTCCACGCCGCAACATAAGCGTCGTCGTCCACGAGTCGAAACAGTACGGTAATCGCTGGGTCCTGAACGTCCTTGTAATTTGACGTTGCCTCGAAGTTCGCGAGGACGGTTTCGAGGGCGGTAGAAACCGGCATCACTTTCTGACCGCGGTAAATTAGGTTCTTCTCCCATAGCTGCTTCACGACCCACCAGACAGATTCCATGTACCAAGCGTCCATCGTCTTGTAGTCGTTATCAAAATCGACCCAACGGCCAATACGCGTGATGATGGTGCGCCACTGATCAACATACTTTTCGACGATGCCCCGACATTCGGCGTTGTAACCGGCAACTCCTAGTTTCGCGATTGCATCCTGAGCCGATATGCCGAGTTGCTTATTAATTTCCTGTTCGATCGGCAACCCGTGGCAATCCCAACCGAACCGGCGCAATACATATCGACCTCTCATCGTCCAGTAGCGCGGTACAACGTCCTTGATGATCGAAGCAAGTAAATTTCCATGGTGCGGAAGGCCCGTGGCAAACGGAGGACCGTCATAGAAAATGTACGGCTTTTTATCCTTCGTGAATTCCAATGATTTCTCGAACACCCTTTCTTCTTCCCAGAGAGAAAGGATGTCGTGCTCCATCTTCACGAAGGGAAAGGACGATGAATATTCGGCTGACTCTGCCATGCTTGCCGCTCCGTGAAGTTCAGTGCCCATGTTCAAGGTTCTTGCCGCAGTTCGGCAACTCACCTTTGACCCTTTCGCCCAAACCGTATTGGGATTGGTGTCGGGATAGACAGAACGCTACGTCACCGCAAATTTCTGAATACCATGAGGGCGCGCATTTTAGCTGCGGATAAATTGCAATCCAACTTGCTCGCGACTAGTGTCGTCGATCCAACCGCGGAAGGGCTAGTAGATGAAATTAGGAATCGTCTTTCCACATCACGAAATGGGCAACGATCCCGGGGCAATTAAGGCATACGCACAAGGCGCGGAGGCTATGGGTGCAGACCACATGTTGATCTACGACCACGTCCTGGGCGCGGACCCGAATCGGCCAGGTGGGTGGAGGGGTCCTTATGACAAAGACATTGCCTTCCATGAACCCTTTACTGTTTTTTCGTTCATGGCGGCCGTGACCGAGAAAATCGTGTTTGCCACATCAGTCTTGATCTTACCGCAGCGCCAAACTGCCCTCGTCGCCAAACAAGCAACGGAGCTCGCAATTTTGTCTAACTACCGTTTCCGGTTGGGCATTGGTACCGGTTGGAACGAAGTGGAATACGAAGCTCTCGACGTTCCCTTCGCCGCTCGAGGCAAAAGGCAAGCCGAACAGATCGAATTACTCCGTAATCTTTGGGAATCCGACAATCTAACCTTTAACGGCGATTTCCATACGGTTACTCAAGCGAGCATCCTGCCAAGACCAGCGCATCCGATTCCCATTTGGTTTGGCGGCATCGCCCCCGCGTTGCTTTCGAGGTGTGCACGTATGGGGGATGGTTGGTTCCCACTTGGCGGGCCGAACGAAGCGTCCGCGACCGCCATTGAAACCATCAAGAAGGAACGCGAGGAAGCTGGCTTGGCGTGGGACGGTTTCGGCATCCAAGCGCAGGCCCAATTTGCCGGCGGGACGCCCGAACGTTGGCAAAAGCATGCCGACCGCTGGCGCACGCTAGGCTGCACTCACATGGCCGTCGCCACTCACAATGCCGGCAATCAATCGGTCGACGATCACCTCGCCTCGGCGCAACAGTACTTCGATGCCGTCAATCCTTCTTAGCTCAACGGTTAACGCTCGACCTGAGAACAGGAAATAACGTCGGCAGATTTGGGCGGGCACCGCGGTATCATCCTATGTGATGTCCGCTCACTTGCCCCATCCCACTGCGTTTCGCTGGTACCTATCTGGGTCAAGCCTTTGGATGACAGCAATCAGCCTTCACGGCTTACTCATTGCGTGGATATTCGTTGGCATCCTCGAGACTTCGGCTGGCACTTATGCCTGGATTCGATTTTTCATGGAATTGGCGCCGCTAGCGGTATTGCTACTAGGTGGCCTCTGGGCCGACAGAGCCGATGCACGCAATCTGATTCTCCTGTTAAGTCTGCTTGCCATCGTCCTACCGCTTCTCCTGATTCCGTTCGCCGGTTCGATCACATTACAAGTCGCCTTCCTATTTGGATTGGGTATGGCCTTATTACAGGCCCTCAGTGACCCAGCTCGTCAATCAATCATCAATCGTGTCACCCGGTTCGACATTCAAAGGACCGTCACTGTCACAACCGTGATAACCACTTTGGCCGGCCTTGTAGGCGTGTGGATCGGTGGCAAGTTAGAAACGATCGGAATCCGACAAATCCTCGTCATTCAGGCCGCCGTGATAGCGGCTTCCGCCTTCGCCCTGGGTAGACTCCCCGCCCTACCGCCCACAATACGCGCTGAGGAGTCTGCTGCTTTAGACCACGGCCTCATGAGCCGTTTATCTCAAAGTTTCTCGCTCTTTTGGGGCTTTCCATTAATACGGAACGTCATTGGACTTAATTTCCTCTCGTCACTATTTAATGCCGGTGCATACACCATCGGCGTGCCGTATATCGTGACGCAGGTCTACGAAGGTAACGCTGACTTCTTTGCGGACACAATGATTTGGTTTATGGCAGGGAGCATTGGCTCGACCGCATTCCTGCTACTGGTCATGCCTTTGTTGCATCCTGGCCGAACTTTTATCTGTCTTCAGCTAACGCGCGTCGTCATTCTCGCGGCGTTGTGGTTGCAACCGCCGGTTTGGTTTTTTTTCGTCATCATCTCTTTATGGGGCGTCAATATGGGCATTACCACCACGCTGGTAAGAACCGTTGTACAAGAGCTAGCTCCCGAAGCTCATCGCGCAAAGATCCTTTCTATTTTCCTCTTAAGCTTCATGGCCAGCGCGCCCCTATCCTCTCTCATGCTTGGTACCTTGGTCGAGTATACGAACCCGCTGGCCGCCTTACTGCCAGGTATTCCCATCTCGATTGCCATTTTTTTTCTCGGGCTCTACGGAACGGATTTATGGGCCTTCCGTTCGCCTTCTTCAGACACGCACGATGCTTAGATGGTGAGGCGACAAGAATTCTGCACAATTCCGGCATGGCCGAACGGACAATGCCAGCTCATTTAGACCCTCTCTTGCAGCCCCTTCCGACCAATAGTTGCTTCAGCTAGTCAACTGCAGCTGAGAGCCGTCTGACCTCTTCCGCGACCAGATCCGGACGTTGCATCGGAATGAAGTGCGTAAGCTCAGGTAGGTGAATGTCATGACCGTTTTTAAACGCGCCAGCGAGTTCTGGCCAAGTTGGCGACCGCGAAAAATCCATTTCAGCTCGGTCGCCTTCGGCCCGAAAAGCGCGCATTACTGAAACAGGCTGCTCGACTGCCTCAATCGCTCGATCAATTTGGTATCCCGCACTTCCCATATATATCGAGGCCTCAACGACAGGCGGGCAACCCAGTTCAAAACCCTTGTTGGTCGGGACGATTCCATATTCGCAATAGTCGTGGAGAACCTCTTCGCGCCATAAACTAAAGGGGTGGCGGGATCGAAACCGTTCAAACATCTCATCCGCTGACGACCATTCGTTTCGGCGCCGAGCCACCGGATGCTCCGAAGCGTCAGTAAAAGGCCGGTCCCGCTCCCAGTTCACATAGGCTTCGGGGGGCATGATGACCGGATCGACCAACACGAGCGCTTGGTACCTTTCTGGTTGCTGTGCAGCTGCCTGCGTCACGCTATGGCCGCCCATCGAATGGCCAACCCCGATACCACCCGTTAGCTCCGTCGCCTCGGCAAACGCAACCACATCGGCACCGAAAGTACCCCATTCGTAAGGGCCAACTTTGTCCGAACGGCCATGCCCCCGCATATCCAATGCCAAACAGTGAAAGGCGCCCCCAAGCTCTCGTATCGTCGCGTCCCAGCACCGTGCGTGGAAGCCTGTCGCGTGTACGAATAGCACGTCGTCTCCCGCTCGATCACCCCACTCGTAATACGTGACGTTGATCCCTCGAATCGATAACTGTCTTTCTATCGGTTCCACGGTCCTTCCCTAATTCGTCCTAAAGTCTAGCGCTCTATCGACGGTGTTTCATGGCTCGGAGTTCACCGAATGCATACAATTAAACGATGGAAGACCCTACAACAAACAACGAAGTTATCTCCGACGATCACGATTTGCTGATACTGGTTGACTCTGCTGACGAACAAATTGGGGAGCTCGACAAAGAAGCTTGTCACAACGGCTCCGGCAAACTTCATCGGGCAATCTCAGTCTTTATCTTTAATCACGACGGCGATTTGCTCATCCAGCAACGCCACACGCAAAAACGACTCTGGGGCGGTGTATGGTCGAATAGTTGCTGTTCACACCCGCGCGTTGGCGAAGAAACCGACGTTGCGGCCCACAGGCGTGTCGCGGAAGAACTCGGATTAAAGACTGACCTAAACTTTCTTTTTAAGTTCGAATATCGTGCCCCCTACGCAGAATTCGGGACCGAACACGAGCTCTGCTCGGTCTATGCGGGACACGTCGATGGTGAACCCATCGTCAACACGACCGAAATTCAGGCATGGGAATGGGTCCCGTCCTCTGATCTAAATCAACGTGTTGAACAAAGGCCGAAAGATTTTACGCCCTGGCTTCAAATCGAATGGGCACGCATTAACGCCGAGTTTTCAGACGATTTGCGTTGCGGTTTTCGACGAACCCCGTGATCAACTACTCGCTCTCTTAACGCGTCTACGTAACTGCACGCGGCGGCGACCCAGTGCGCTCCGTTGCCTGCGTGGCCCGATCAAACCACGCGTCCGCGTTCTCGTCGTCATATGCCCGTAGAGTTGTCTTAATTCGCTCGAGTGCTTGATCGGGATAGTCGACCAGTTCTTCCACCAGCGCTATTGCCTCGGCGACAACGCTGCCTTCTTTTGGAGCGGCGTAGGCGACACCCATTTCTACTAATTCACGACCATAAAAGCGGTGCCCGGTTAGCGCAAGTCTCGCCGTGATGGCCGCGGAGTGTCGAAGACGTAGCCACGCCATGTTGTAAGGTGCGGCCATTCCTTGCCGCACTTCACCCACTTGCAGAAACGACTCACGACCGACGAACATCAAGTCCCCGGCGAGCGCAAGTGCCGCGCCACCATTGATGGCGAACCGTTCGAGCGCTACCACCAGCGGTTTTTTCGATTGAAATAGTGCCTTGTGCGTTGCGCGCCAAATATCGCCAAATCGAACCAACCACTCAGGAGGAGGATCCGCGTTGAACTCCTTCAGGTCGAGACCCGAACAGAAAGCGCCGTCAGCGCCTCGTAACAGGACGACTTGTATTTGAGGATCCGAATTGATCGTTCGAAGACCATCGGCCAGTGCGAGTCCTAAAGGTCCGTTGATCGCGTTACGCCGTTCCGGGCGATTAAGGATCAACTCAGCCCAACGTCCGTGCACCACGATTTCCACTTCCCGCATATGAGTCCTGTTAGATAAGCAGCAGCATTAGACCAAAAACGACGGCGCCTGCACCGAGCAACTCGCCGATACTTACTTTTTCACGAAACACAACCAAAGTAACCAAAAAAGCAAAAAGTAACTCGATCTGGCCCAGTGCACGCACATACGCCGCTCGTTCCAACGTCATTGCGGTAAACCAACCAGCGGACGCTAACATTCCCGCCAACCCAACCCAAATGCCCCGTTTCCAAACTTGGCCAATGAGCACCAGGCTGTTCCGATTACGCCAAAAAAGGTAAGTGCCCATGCCAACGGTTTGGATGGTCGTCGCAGCAACCAAAGTAATCGATGCCCGAACCAAAAAATCCCCACTTGGTAACGACAATGCGGCTCCTCGATACAACACGGCGGAAATACCAAACCCGGCGCCGGCCGCCACCCCATACCAAAGTGCCGGCCCAGGCCCTGAATGCAACAGCGCCCGCCAACCGTCCGGAGTCGACAACAGGACAACGCCCAATAAGCTCACGAGAATTCCAGCCAACGCGACCGGACTCATGCTTTCGCCTAGGATGATCGTGGCAAACAACGCCGCTTGTACGGTCTCTGTTTTGGAGTACGCGGTTCCCGCGGCAAAATTTCGCGTTTGAAACGACCGAAGCAACGCCACGGTACCCACGATCTGGCAGACAGCTCCAACCAAGACATAACCCGCAAAGTCCCAAGAAACTGCTGGTAGTTGGAATCCAAACCAAGCCAGTGCGGCAAAGTACATCCACGCAAAAGGAACGGCGTAGCAAAAGCGAACGTAAGCCGCCTCGGTCGGATCCAAGACCGAAGTCAACTGCTGTTGCAACGCGGTACGCAGGTTTTGCAACAACGCAGCCGCAATCGTTATCGGTATCCAGAGCTCCAACACGAATCCCATTCGTTTCGGTCGAGTCTACCAATCGCTTTCGACCCGGTTCAGCATAATTCTTCTCCGGCAAGCCACGCTCCTGTTACTGTATTAACGGAACCGCATTGATAGGATGGTCGCCGGACCGCGTACTCGGTTATAAATAGAAATCGTTTCGACAAACCGTATACTGGTCTGGGTCAGTCGATCGTTAGATAAAGGGATAGAGCCATGGATCTTAATGACAGCAATACGCTGCAAAATCTAAAGGACGCATTCGCTGGGGAATCGCAAGCGAATCGTCGTTACCTGTACTTTGCCGCAAAGGCCGACGTCGAGGGCGAAAATGATGTTGCGTTGGTCTTCAGATCCACGGCCGAAGGCGAAACCGGACACGCGCACGGCCACCTCGAATATATGGAGGCGGTCGGCGATCCTGCAACCGGATTACCAATTGGCACGACCAGCGACAACCTGAAGGCCGCCGTGGCCGGGGAAACGCACGAGTACACGGACATGTACCCGGGCATGGCCGCAACCGCACGAGACGAGGGGTTCGATGAAATTGCCGATTGGTTCGAAACCCTAGCGAAAGCTGAACGGTCGCACGCTAATCGCTTTCAAAAAGCGTTAGACGCGATGGAATGACACTCTGGCAAACTTGAAAAAGGGGCCCAACGGCCCCTTTTTTCGTAATGGAAAAGATTATGCCGGTTCGAGAAGGTAACCTCGAAGCACCCAAACGCCAACCAATCGATTGGCAAAGCGACACCTATGTCGACCATAACGAAGTTGATGCAGAACTTGAAAGGGTTTACGGGATCTGCCACGGATGTAGACGTTGTGTCAGTCTTTGTAACGCGTTTCCGACACTGTTCGACCTCGTCGACGATTCAGACACGTTGGAAGTCGACGGGGTTGACCAATCGGATTACGGCAAGGTGGTCGACGAGTGCTACTTGTGTGACCTCTGCGCCGAAACCAAATGCCCCTATGTTCCGCCACATGAATGGGCCGTGGACTTTCCTCACTTGATGCTGAGAGCCAAAGCTCGAAAGTTCGTGGAGGAAGGCGCTTCATGGCGCGACCGACTGATCGCTAGCACCGGTACGCTATTCCAACTGGGGTCGCATCCCGTCACGGCTCCCGTCATGGACCTGATTCAAAGTAACAAGCCGTTGCGAAAACTCGGCGAACGCGTTGCCGGGATACACGCCAAAGCGCCCTTACCACAATTTAAGCGGAAAACTCTCAACCGTCGGGTCGAAGAGGAAATCGGCACCGATCTTGAAGTACTTCCAGGTACTAATACCACAGGCAAAGTCGCGATCTATGTCACCTGTTATGGAAATCATAGTGAACCTGAGATCGTTCAAGCCCTCATTCGTGTGCTGATCCATAACGGTGTGCCGGTACGAATACTTAAGAATAGTGTGTGCTGCGGGATGGCCAAGTTCGAACTAGGGGACCTCTCCGCCGTTGCCGCACAAAAAAACAAAAATTTACCTGTTTTCACACAGGCGATCGATGAAGGCTACGATCTGATGTCCATTGTTCCATCATGTACGTTGATGTACCGGCAAGAGATTCCGTTCATGTTTCCCGAAGATGACGACGTCATGACGGTTAAATCAGCCTTTTTTGACCCCTTCGAGTTTCTTCTCGCACGCTATAGGGATGGCCTGGCACGTACCGATTTCGTCGAACCATTAGGGACTGTGGCCTACCACGCCGCCTGCCACCAAAGGGTCCAGAACATCGGGCAAAAGACGCGCGAGTTTTTGTCTCTTGTGCCCAACACGGAGGTATCGATCATTGAACGCTGTTCGGGTCACGACGGAACCTACGCCGTAAAAACGGAAACGCACGAGGCCGCGATGAAAATCGCACGCCCTGTGATTCGGCAAGTCACTCAAGCGAATGCCAACACGTACGGATCCGACTGCCCGATGGCGGGACGCCTCATACAGCATGGCAAAGATGATGGTTCACGATCAGAACATCCAATCATGATGCTGTCTCGTGCATACGGATTGTCCTGATGGAGAAACTCTCTCGGGCAGGGCTTTGGAGTCTCGAGGAATATGCAATCGAACGTGAGTCTTTTAGGCAACAGGTAATTGCCCACAAGCAAGCTCGACGCATCGCGCTATCTTCACACGCGACACTTCTTTTTGAAGACTTCCTGACGATGAAGTATCAAGTTCAAGAGATGCTGCGAGTCGAGCGAATTTTCGAACCCGCCGCCGTTGAGGAAGAAATCGCCGCGTACAATCCACTGATTCCAGACGGCTCGAATTGGAAAGCCACGCTGTTGTTCGAATACCCCGACCCGGCGTTGCGCGCAAAAGCACTATCACAATTGCGAGGCATCGAGCATATGGTCTGGATTGATGTTGAAGGCTTTCCCCGGCACTTCGCCATTGCCAACGAAGACCTCGACCGCACCAACGCCAGCAAAACTGCGGCCGTGCACTTTTTACGATTCGAATTTACGACCAACGAAATCGCAGCAATACATAGCCACCAATTGATTCGGTTAGGGATCGAACACGAGGCTATGTTCTGCGAGACGGTTTTAGACGATGGCGCTCGCCGGTCTCTACTTGAAGATTTTGATTGAACTCACGTGAAGACCCAGGCGCTCATGCCCGAAGGTGCTCGGCACGATAATCGGCGAACCGCTCGTCTAAGTCGCTACGCTTAAAGCCAAAGCGACTTAAACTGTAGTCATGATGTCCGTGCTGCCCTTTGCCGTTCTGAGTCAGGTGGTGCTCCACCTTCTGCTCGAACATCGCCGTAGCCGACAACCCGGTAAATTCTACGATCCGACGAACAACTTCCGCGGGGCAACTCACTAGTTCTTTGTAATGAATATCAATAAAGCGGGCGTCTAAGTCAGCATTCTGTTTCCTCAGCCGAAGGGTATTCACGAGGCCGCGACTCCACTGCTCTACGGTATCGCGTCCTATTTCCCATTCATCTACCGCATCACTGAAAGCCGATCTGAGAGCGACCGAAAGGCTTGCCATGGACGGGATCACTTCAGCTGGATCCCGGTGCAGTTGGATAAACCTTGCATCGGGATACACGCTTTCCAGTGCCTCCAAACCGAGCATATGCCCAGGCGCTTTTAACAACCAACGCGCCTCCTGCTCGCCACATTGCAGAACCTTTAAATACCTCTCGTGCCATTGATAAGCCGGTTCCCAATCGCACGTCTGTAGCCACTCGTTGTACGCAGAGACACGATGTGCCGCATGAAATTGGATGCTACGCATGGCGTGCGCCTGAATGGTCACGCATTCGTGAGGCAACCGTGCGCCAAGACGATGAATGCCCTTCAAATTAGGTGCCATCCGATTGACCAAATTGATCTGGGCCGCCGCGGCCACAGTCCGATACAGGTCCATGGGGCCTCGGCTGGGTGTGAATGTTGATTCCCAAAACCGCGGTGCACGCAACGAACTATGCTGAGCCAAAACTTCATGCAACAGAGTCGAACCCGTCCGCGGCAAACCGAGAATGAATATTGGCTGGCGAACAGTCTGCGAACCAATACGAGGATCGTTCTGCCATACCGCTTCGAAGCGTAACCGATTGCACAAGAGCCGCATCAGATACCACCTACCCGCCAGCCGCCCGACCGGGTTAAGCGTAGAAGTTTCATCGAATCCTTCGAGCAAGAGATCGAGGGGTTCAATAAAGTCCATCGCACCAAAATCTTGAAACCCTGTCGCCGTACGGGCTCCATCCAAGAGGTCTTCCCGATCGAAAAGTGCTTCAAAAACGTTCTGGTGGATACCCGCAGCCAGCCCCTTGTTGACCCAGGCGATCCACTTTTGTTCACTTGGATCCTGCACTCAACTTGCGCTCACTGGATCTACACCTGCCCTTACTGTCTGGTTATTCGTCATTTAACGGAGCCGCGAACAACCTCCCGATGGTGAAAAAGTATTATGCCAGTCGATGACTCAGGAGTATTAGACGCCGAGCGACCAACCGCGGTTTTCTTTATACCCGCTGAGGTAATCTTATGAACGTTGACGGAATTAAGCAGGCAGATGCAACACTCGATTCGCGCTGACATAGCCGCGTGGGATGAGATATTAGACCACCGAACTGGTTCTTCTGGCGATACCGCGACGTCCGTTTGGCTCGCCGATGCGATCACGGCCGCCGGAGCAGTCCCCCATATTGATCATTTTTCTTTCAATCGACTTACACCGCAAAAGTGCTCCGTGACGATCGACGGGCTCTGTATCGATGGCGTCCCACTATTCGATTGTTTGTTTTCACCGCACGTTGAAGCTCCGCTCAATCCCCTGGCAACGGGCAAGGGCATCGGCGTAACAACCTTTAGTCCAAATGCTCAACACCCCGGAACTCAAGCATTGCTCCAAGCTCGCGAGGGAAACCTGCATCAGGGCATCGTCGCTGTCTCCGAGGGCGGAACCGATGGACTATCCCTATTGAACGCCGATCACTTTTCCCGCCCCTTCGGACCTCCTGTTTTGCAGGTTGATGGGTGCCATAAAGATAGCTTGATGAAAGCCGTTACCAGCGGACTCATCGGCTGCATGTCTTTCGATATCCATCAGCAATCGGCCGAGGCATCCAACGTTCAAACGACTATTCGGGGAACGGATGCGAGCCTCGCCCCTCTAGTGATCATGACCCCGAAAAGTGCTTGGTGGACCTGTACTGCAGAGCGTTCCGGCGGCATTGTCGCTTGGTTGGCTTGCATCCGATATTTTGCGCTCAACCCTCCGAGTCGGGACGTCCTATTCACCGCCAACACCGGTCACGAATTAGGTCACTCCGGTCTTGAACATTATCTGCGCGAGCAAAAGAATTTAGGTGCTACAGCTCATGCGTGGATTCATCTAGGTGCAAATCTTGGGGCTGTCGACTCGATTCCCCGGTTTCAATTTTCGAACGAATACCTTGAAAATTTGGGTACCACTCACTTCGCGGCGTTCGATATTCATCCGGGCTCATCTACGCCCATCGGCGTACGCCCTGGCGGTGAAGCTTGCAACATTTATGATGAAGGGGGGCAGTACCTCTCTCTGTTGGGATCTAACCGCTGGTTTCATCATCCCGACGACAGGTGGCCACACAGTATCGATTTGGATCGAACAATCCGAATAGCGGACGCCGTCGTTCGGATCGCGAAGGATCTCGCCGCTTGAGTCTCCAACGAGACGTACGTCCGCGTTAGAGCGTTCCCGCCTCACGTGCTTGGTCGCGAACCGCATTAAGCATGTAATCCACGGAAGCTGCCAGTTCCTCATCCGAACAGGAGTTACACAATCCCCTGATGGGCATCGCGGGGGGGATCCCGTCAATCACGCTCTGCAACAATGCTTCCCTGCCTTTGTCGAGTCGCGGAGCCCAAGCTTGCAAATCTCCAAGCGAAGGAGCGCCCGCGACGCCCCCTTGGTGACAAGAAAAACAATATCGAAGATAGGTTTCTTCACCAACGTCAGTTTCTGCTTGTTCGATGGATTCCCCGCAACCTCCAAACAGCAATGGCATCAACAGATACGCCCGTCTCACAAACTCAACTCGAGTCAAACCGTATCCAGCACGGTGGAAAACGCCGGACAATACGCATCCAACAACGTTTTGTCCAAAAATATCGTCGCGTTCAACTCAGGCAGCAACGCACCAATAAACAGTACCAACGAAACCCTGCGACGAACGATTATCGAGGTACGAGAGACCATGCTAGGATGCCCGGCTCATCGGGGACCGGTTGGTCACATTGTCACGGCCTCGATGGTCTCAAGCGAAATAAGAGTTGGACATCGCATGGCTGACTACAAAGTGGCCGATATCCGATTGGCGGATTTCGGGAACAAAGAAATTGCCCTAGCAGAGAATGAAATGCCGGCACTGATGGCACTTCGACGCAAATACGCGCCGCAAAAGCCATTGGATGGCGCCAAGATCATTGGGTGTATTCACATGACCATCCAGACAGCCGTGCTGATTCGTACTCTCCTCGAGCTTGGAGCAGTAGTCCGCTGGTCGTCTTGCAATATCTTTTCCACACAAGATCATGCGGCCGCCGCCATGGCCCAGGACGGCGTGCCCGTGTTCGCGTGGAAAGGCGAAACGGAAGAAGAATACGATTGGTGCGTTGAACAAACCATCCTCGCTAACGATAAACCGTGGGACGCAAACCTCCTGCTCGATGACGGGGGAGATCTGACCAAGATGATCCACGAAAAATATCCCGCAATGCTTGATCACATCCACGGAATTAGCGAAGAAACCACGACCGGTGTCCACAGGCTCGTCGAGATGCTTGAAAACACTGAACTAAAAGTTCCTGCGATCAACGTCAACGACTCCGTGACCAAGTCAAAAAATGACAACCGATACGGTTGCCGGCATAGCCTCAATGACGCAATCAAACGCGGCACGGATATGCTGATGGCTGGTAAGCGAGCACTCGTCATAGGTTATGGCGATGTCGGTAAAGGCTCATCGGCGAGTCTTAGGCAGGAGGGAATGATCGTTCGGATCGTCGAGATCGATCCGATTTGTGCGATGCAAGCTTGTATGGACGGTTACGAAGTAGTTTCTCCATACCTAGACGGCATCAACACAGGTAAATCTGCCGACATCGATCAAAGGCTTCTGGGCGAAACCGACGTTCTTGTTACCTGCACAGGCAACACCAACGTGTGCGACGCTGCAATGCTCGAAACGATCAAACCCGGAGCCATCGTCTGCAATATCGGCCATTTCGATAACGAAATCGATACTGCGTACATGCGTCAATCTTGGCGGTGGGACAACGTTAAAGACCAAGTAGATCAGGTGTTTCGGAGCGAAAACCCCAACGATTACATCATTCTTTTGTCAGAGGGACGGCTGGTAAACCTAGGCAATGCGATGGGGCACCCATCGCGTGTCATGGATGGTTCGTTCGCAAACCAGGTCCTCGCTCAAATGCATTTATACGAGCAAGGTTGGGCCAACCAACCCGTCGACCAACGCGCCCCTGTCAGTGTCGAGGTGCTGCCGAAAAAACTTGACGAAGAAGTTGCCCAGCTAATGGTCGAGGGATTTGGCGGCGTCGTTACCCAACTTACCCAGAATCAAGCGAGCTACATTAGCGTAAGCACGGAAGGCCCGTTTAAACCGGATTCCTACAAGTATTGATGGGCGTTCACTTTTAGGCAGAAGGCCGTTGCCCGCCACTCTCGCTAGTACCGTCCTTCGAGTTTGGAGTGATCCCACGTTACGTAGCGTGTGGGGTTGAACTTCAGGACAACACGCTTTTGAGCAGTGGTACTTATTGCCTCGCGTAACGTCATCCTTTGGTCGTCCGATAGCGCCCTTCCACCAGCATTAATGTTGACCAACGTATCTCGTATCACATCCGGATCATCAATAACTTCAGCGGTTGCGTAGATCATAACGCCTTTCAGTTCAGCGTATTCTTCGCCACTCTCGACTAACAGCGTTGCCTTTGGATCTCGGCGCCAGTTGTAAACTTTCTGACTCTTCCCGAACGTCGTGCAATAAAGGCACCCCCCGTCATCTCGGTAAAACCACATCGGCATCGGGTGCGGATAGCCGTCTCGACCATTAGAAACGATGATCAGAGTCTTTTGATTAGTTAAATAATCTACGATCTCTGTTTCAGTAAGCTCGATTGATTCGCGTCGAGACGGCATGGTTTTTCCTGTAACTAAGATTTAACTACGCGAGCTTCTAACACTCCTAATTCACGGGTCAACTGCGTATTTCAATCCCCTCACTGAACGAACTCGCCAGAACGTCACTCCAATACGGGGTTTTTCTGCCCGACGATTTACTTCCCAGCAAATTCAACTCGAATTGCATCACTGTGCTCACCTAGCGCTGGAATTCGAGTATCCCCTCTAACAACTCGACTCGCGTCCGGGTGCGCCGGCATATCGATTTTACCGGTCTCGCTTGCAACCCGAATTCGACGTAATTGCGGATGTTTCGACAATTCATCCAATCCGTTTACCGCGCCAAACGCGATGCGTGCGTCACTCAGCTGTCGTTCTAATTCCTTTCGACCTAGCGCCGCAAAAACCTTTTGAACGATGGCATCCACTTGTTCGCGATGCTGCATTCGTGCTGAGTTGTCAATGTATTCGGGATCAGACGCAAGTTCCGGCTTGTTAAGTACTTTAGTTACCAGGTCGCTCCACTCACGTTCATTCTGTATGGAAATCACCAACGTCGCCCCATCTTTGGTCACAAATCCACCGTAGGGGGTAATCGAAGGATGTGCCAATCCCACACGATTGGGTCCCGTACCCCCATAGTCATATTGCAACAACGGCACGCTCATCCACTCCGCCATCACATCGAACAGCGATAGATGGATCGCGGTACCCCGCCCCGTCAGCTCTCGCCCGATTATCGCTTCATTGATCGCAAGCGCAGCGGAGACGCCTGTCGCGATGTCACAAACTGACACCCCCACACGTCCATATTCACCCGGCGCACCGGAAACGGATACGAGCCCGCTTTCTGCTTGGACCAACAAATCGTATGCCTTCATGGTGGCGTAGGGACCTTTTTCGCCGTACCCGGAAATATCGCAGGTAATTAGTCGGGGGTGCTGAGTGCGCAAGTATGTTGAGCCAAGTCCCACTCGAGCCGCCGCACCA
>PBAA01000004.1 GCA_002715785.1 Gammaproteobacteria bacterium
GCCAATCAACCATGGGCCCACAACGTCCCTCTATTATGAGGATCCCGATGGCAATCGAGTCGAGTTTCAAGTCGAGAACTTTGATTCGACGGAGGAACTGAATGCGTTTGTGCGATCTTCGGCTTTTGCGGAGAATCCGATCGGGGTCGAATTCGACCCCGATCGGCTACTAGAACGCTATTGCAATGGAGATTCGCTGCAAGAGTTACGGGCGCAAGGCTCGGCATAACTCACCCGCCGAACGACCGAGCGTTATTAGGTAAACACTAGTGTTTTCAGTGCCGAGGCCCGCTCCTGGAGCTCTGCTCCCTTGAGCGCGGTTGCAGGGCCGGCACTCCAAACGGGTCCCGGCCAGCCGGCATCGTCTTTCCTCCTGCCGATTACATGTATGTGCAATTGCGGCACCATGTTTCCGAGGGCGGCGACGTTGATTTTGTCGGCACTGGTATACGAGCGAAGGGCCTCGGACGTGATTTCGATCTCGGTAAACGCTTGTTCGCGGTTGCTCGCGGGCAGATCGTGCAGATCGCGTAGACCGTTAATGCGAGGCACTAAAATCAGCCAGGGAAAACGCGCATCGCGCATCAACAATACCGAACAGAGATCGAGGTTCCCAAGTTGCTCACAGTCGTCGAGCAGTTGGGAATGAACTTCGAAATTCGTGCTCATCGTTTGGGGTATCCACCGATCCAAATCGGACTTGACCAGGCGATGGCATCGTTGGCCTGTCGCACCCGGACGTAGTAGTAATCGCCGTGGCCGTCTCCGACGTCGTCGAATTCAAATCGGACGTCGTCCGGCCCTGCATTTATAACTGACCTCAACGAAATGACATCGACGTACTCGTCCTGCTCTAACGAGGCACTGGTGCGTCCGTGTTCCATCGCGTTAAACGATAACGAGACGGATGCCGCAGGGATGTTTTGTGGTGGGCGGAAGATTGGGGGCGCGCCCCCGAACTCACGCACGGCTGTCAGTTCAATGTCAATGTGACCTGTGCGACGGATGTTCTCGAGATCGAGCATGATCGAGCTGGTGTCACCGCGTGTGAGGGTCGAGAATTCGAGTGTTTGGTCGTCGAGCAGCTTCAGTGATTGTGCGTCGGGGTTGTGAAAGTCGGTGCCCGAGACCTTTCTCACGGTGGCACCGGTTAGGCGCAAGGTCCCTTGCCAAAGTCGCCAACCGCGGGGATTGTCGCCGCGGTTCGTGGGCTCCGAATCGGACTGAAAGGTGACGTGAAACGTCCCGGACGATGACATTCTCTTGGCATCGTCTTGCAAATAATCCTGTTTCCAAACGGCCTCGTCATTTCGAAAAACGGTAATGGTGTCGATGGGTGCCGTTCCGACGATCCGCCCTCGGAGTTTTCGTTCCTTGGAAAAGCGCGCTCTCTGACCCATCTCGACTCCGTTCAGGGTGAAGTCCAGAATAATGCGATCACCCGTGGTGGCATAAGACGCCAGGTCTTTCATCGCATCGAACAGGTTATCCCTCGATTTTTTCGCGGCGCGGAGCGCCCCTAGGCCACCGCGCTGCGAAAGCCCACCCCCTCTTGGCGCGGTATATCCCGGTTGACTTAAGTGATTATCACTGGCGGCGGTAAATCCGACTTGGTGACCCTGCTTGAGGTACATACGACCAAACCATTCGAATGTTCCGTGTTGCGACATAACCTCGATCAGAGGCTCCAAAAGAGGATCGTTGAGCCGGTAATCGCCCGCTTGATGGGCATGGGGAATGACCACAACGTCGGCGGGATCGTGCTGCGTACGGAGGCCTTGATACAGTTTTGATAGTGTTCCGTGGGTTTGGGCGGGAACTCGGCTTCTTCCTCGGGTGTTTCGAAACAGAACGTTGTGATGGCCTCCCTGAGTGTTCCTAATGGTCCACTCGTAACCCAAAAAAGCAATGAATTCGTTATCTACAGAGTATTTTTCGACGTTGTCACGTAACACCTCCCACTCGAAATCATCAAGCCAGATGTCGTGTTCGGAGTGGGTGACGTAATCGAGTCTTGCGTCGTCGCGCGCCCATGTCATAAAGCGCTCGGGCGTCCCCACTCCTTCGGCGAAGCCCGAGTGCCCGTGGGTATCGCCCCAATAAATACGGCGTTTAGGTTCAGGTTCGACCAAGATCGGGTTTCCGCTACCCGTGATGGAGCCATCGGCCGATCGCACATTGATACGGTAGACGCCGGCCTCATCAAGTCGAATGTCGCGGATCACGTGGATGGCTTCGGACGACGCCGGAATCTCGGAAAGAAGGTTGCCATTCATCGACACCTGCCACGAAGGTAACGGACCGGTTGCCCGGTTATAGAAACGGTCTTCGGCACGTACGGAGATACTAAAGGGTTCGTCGATAGCGACGACGGAAGGGGCGAAAGCATGTACTCCCGCAACGCTGGTTCCGGTGACGATGATCGGCTGAATCGGTAGTGACATAAAGTTCTCGCTGCCGTCGAAATCGAGATATAACGGCAGTGGCATTCGGTCACTGGAGACATCGGACATCAGAAAACCAGCGCCGCCGCCAGATGTATCGCCGTAACTTAGCGTGACCGTGTCGCCGCGATTTAGACGACCCGAAGCGATACGAAAAACGAGCGTCTGACGCGCATTTCTGAAACCACCGTGCATACCGGACAGCGGGAAGTTGCCGTGCGTAAATTCGACACGAGGATTCGAGGAGCGGATGCTAATGTAATTTGCAGCCGTCGGATCGGTCGCTTGTAACTTCCCGTAATTGGGCATGAAGTGGCGTCCGATCAGAAATCCACCGCCGACTTCGATCGCCCTTGTACCAACCGTAAACGTTTGTTCGATGGTGACAAAAGTCCGCGCCTCGAACGGTCCTAGATTTGCGACAAGTGTCCCGAACGCACGTGGGTTTTCGTCGCGAAGCTTAAACTCGCGAATCATCGTGTCGACTGTGGAGAAACGATTGGCAGCGGCGCTTAACGAGTACGCCGACATTTGCGAAATCGTTTGTGTGGCGTTAACGGGTACATATCCACCCGAGAGCGCATATGCGTTCAACCAGTCCCACAGTGTTCGGAGACGCGGTTTGATGTTGACGAGATCCGTTGGTGTGTTGGATGCATTGATCTTTAATGTCTCTACCCGCGCCCGCAATTCATCGGAAAGATAGTCCGATGGAGCCGCGGTGGCAGACGCTGCGGCTGTCACCCATACGGCGGCCGTAAACACTAGGAATAATGGGCGATACATGGGGTAATTCGATCTCCTTGTACAAACAAACGCTGTTCTTTGAGCCAAATCAACGAACTGTATTGGGGCCTTGTTGCTAAAAGCACCCAGCTGTCTATAGTAACGGCTTTGAAAATAGCACTTGGTGGGGACTTTACATGAGTGAAGCCGAAAAGCTTGGCCCTGACTACGAGCTTGATTTAGGTTGGATGGATCAAACAGGTCCTTGGGACACTCGTGCGGAAGAGGGCAGAAACGGTCTTACGCTCGCTGATATTCAAGTCGGTGAATACGGGCGGGTACCGGACGAGAGCGATAATCAGACGGGGCGTCCTCGCGGTTCAGCACCGCGATCGGGTAGCTATCGAATTGGTAACTATGCTGTCCGTACCAAGAGTGAGATTTGGTTAGACAACGCTTCGTTTTTGTATGAAGAGGCGCTGCAACGTCAGTGGAGCTCTGCGACCGATGTTCCTTGGCATACGATTGAGCCGCTCCCTGATGATATCGAGCAAGCGCAGTGCCAGATGGCGACGTTTCTGACGGAAGTCGAATTTGTAGCAGGCGACGTTCCGGCGCGGTGGGTCTCGCAGACCACGCCCGATTTTTTCGAGGCGCGGCAGCTACTGACGGCGCAAGTCATGGATGAGTCGCGTCATATGGATGTATTTCGCAAACGGGCGATGGCCAATGGTGGCGGACTGATGGCCGCAACCGGTGCGACGTCGGGGTTCGTCGGCAGCATTGATTTGTCTCGAGATTTTACGGAGATGTCGGCGCGACTGCACATCTCTGGAGAGGGTGCGGTTCTCACGATTTTCCGTATGGGCGAACTGATGGCATACAACGACGCCGAAAAAGCGATGTACCGGCTTTGCGCGCAGGACGAGGCTCGCCACGTAGCGTACGGTGTCATGCATATGCGATACATGGCCGAAACGGCTCCCGAACGCCATGAGGAAATTAATTGCTATTTTGATGAAGCGGAAGCGGGCATCCTCTCGGGATCGGCAAACCCAGCGGGACAGGCTCCGATCTTGTCTGAGCCACTAGCTATTCTCTTGGGTGGTGGGATCGCCAAGTTCGATGAGGGATTCAAGAAACTCGTCGCGCTCCGGCGGCGCCAGATTCAAGAGTACAAAAAGCGGGTGGTTTCCGCTGGCTTCGGCGCTCGGTTTGAAAACGGACGTTCCCGGATCAACGAAATTCTTGAACAGGCTGCCGCTGCGTAGTCTCGCTTCGCGCGAGAAACTAGGCGTACCTATCCTCAACGGAACTATTTTGGGAGGCCTCTAAATTGGTGAAGGCAGTAAAGGCTGCGGCGAAAGCGGTCAAATCTCCGCACGCTGAAACGGTTCGAAAAGCCGTGGCGGCCCCGATGCTGGAAATTCCTGAACCTAAACTCACCTGGATGAATAAATCCAGGCAATGGGGTGTGAGGGTGAAGCCAGGAAAGAAAGGTTTGACGCTGGGTAGTTTGAACGTCGGTATTTATGGCGAAATTCCGATGGATTGGCCAGATCAGACCCGTAATCCGCGGGGTGCGATCGGCCGCAAAGGCATGCCGCCGGTCGGGTACATGCTTCGAAGCAAATCGCAAGTATGGGCTGACTGTGCAGCGGATCTTTACGAAGAGGCAATCCAGCGACGTTGGGCCCCTGCAACGGACGTACCTTGGGACACCGTCAAGCCTCTACCTGACGATCTGGAACGCGCCGTATGTCAGGTCAATACGGAATTGTCGCAATACGCAAATGTCGAAATTGAAGTGATTTCAGCCTGGCAACACCAGATGGTGTATGGGTATCACGAGGTCAAACAGTATCTGGCGACAGCGGGGTTTGACGCAGCGCGCCATTACGAGGTTTTTCGTAAACGGGCACTGATGAATGGCGGCGGCTTAGGACTCGAGGGACCCGGTCAAGTCAATCGCATGATTCTGGAAAGTCGTGGTGGTTGGACCGAAGCCGTCGTGTATCTGGTGTTGGTACGCGGTTTATTCGCCCAGACTATTCTTCGGTATCTGGAGCATTATGCTTCTAACGAGGCGGAGTCTTTCATCTACCGGAACGTTCTGCAGGATAAGGCTAGGTTACTGACGTACGGCCTCGATCACCTGAAGTTTGCGATCGCACATAACGAAGACCAAAAACAGATCATCGCAACCCTTCTGGCTATCGGGGATGGGTTATTTATCCGTGATTTTAATGATCCCGTTCTTCGCGAAGCGTTGGCCATCGTTTTTGGAGGTAGCATCGAGGGAGCTCGAGGGGCGGGGATGGACGTGTACCACGACATGATGCGTGCGTATATCAGCACCCATCTTGAGTATTGCCAGTGGTTGGATGTCCCCCGCAGGATCCCGGAACAACTCGAGCAATACGCTCCGCAGGATTAGGCGTGACCGCATTTCCTTCCGTCGAATGGTTTGACGATGTCCGCGATATTTTTAATCACGAAGATTCTTTTCGGGGTGGCGGTGGCGGACAGTGCAATTGTGTCGCGGGAATCAAAGTTGGCAATGAGATTTTTGTATTAACGTTTGAGGGGTTTGAATGTGCTGGTGCTCGGAAAGCCAGTCTGGGCGATCTGGATGAAGTTGATTTTTACTTGGATATGGAAATTCTCGAATGGCAGGCCATGATCGAAAACATCCGTCAGAACGGACACGCGGGTCTCGGATATACCCTCAACACGTTGGATTTAGATCGCGCCGAGCGACTCGCGACGTCAGTGCACGGTGATCAGTATCGGGAAGATTTGTTTTTTCGTTACAACCAGACTTTACAGTATTTTTTTGACGCGTCATCTCGGATCGCGACCGAATTTGCGAGTTAGGAGGGCTATATGGCCGCGTTAGATTGGTTAGAGACCGCAAGCGATCGTCTAAATAGTGACTCAGCGTATCGAGACCTTGGTAACGCCGATGTCGATATCGCATTTCGGGCCGGGAAAGTCATCAGACGTGTTCGGTTTGAGGCGTTCTCCGTGGGAGACGTTGAGACGATCAATGAGGCCGCGCTTCGGGACGTGGAGCTTGTGATCGACATGCCGGCACGCGATTGGACCAATTACTTGAAACGGCGTGGTAAAGGAGATGGGCCGTCCCTGAGCGGCCTTGACATGGAGCGAGGCATTGTGAGCGCGCGTTCGCCGATCGAGCGGTTAAAGTTCGATCGATTTCAGCGTTCAATCCAAGCGTTAGTGGATGCAGGAGCCCGCGTTGTTGCTTCATGAAGGTCAGCTTGCCTAATTTAGGTCCGTGCATGTAACGATGCCTGTCTACGAATATCGTTGCGATTCCTGTCGAGAAATTACGACTGTATTTGGTGCCGTCGCAGAAAAACCTGATCATGTCGCGTGCAAGGCGTGCGGCTTTACCAAGGCGCACCGCATCCTTTCTCGCCCTTCTGTTCGGCTCTCGAACTTGTCTAAGCTTGAGCGATTGGATCCGAAGTACGATAAACAGATTGATCAAGCGATTGACAGCAACCCTGCCGCTAACCCGGATCGGCTGATTAACCGGCGTGGGGATATCTCGAAAGGCCGTGACAACGACTAAGACGGCACGTTTTCGTCGGCTCTGTGTTGAGAGAATTGTTGTAGGACGGCGTGATCCACACCCGCGGCTAATTGTTTCTCACTAAACGTAGAGGCTTGCGTTGGACTGGCTAGTACAACACTGGTTTGCGGTCATTTTGTTTGCGGGTTACGCAACGCTGTTGATTATTCATGCGCGTGCGGGCTTTAAGACCAGTGACACGGTAGACGAGTACTTTGTCGGTGGTCGTCGGTTCGGAGGTGCGGTGATTGGCGTTTCTTTTTTCGCAACGTTTGCGAGCACCAATAGTTACATTGGGCATGCCGGCAAGGGATATTCATACGGTGCGCCATGGCTTGTCTTCCCGGTGTTCATTGTTTTGGCGACATGGCTATCTTGGCGACTGGTTGGTCCGCGTCTGCGCTATTTCACGACTGCGCTAGAGTCGGTCACCGTCCCAGATTTCCTTGCTGTTCGCTTTGCCAGTCCAAGTTTGCGAGCTCTCACCGGACTCGTGGTCGCTTTCTCCAGCCTTCTGTATCTGATTGCGATATTCAAGGGCGCAGGAAATCTTTTTCAGGTGTTTTTGGACATCCCCTACCGGTCCGCTGTCGCGCTGACCTTGGTGATCGTCATGGCGTACACGTCCGTGGGGGGCTTCTTTTCGGTGGTACGAACGGACGTGGTGCAGGGCATCCTGATGGTGGTTGGGTCCATGCTGATATTCGGATTTGTGACTCACGCCGCCGGCGGCATTGCCAGCGTCGCCACCTTATTCGATCGTCCCGATACTGAACATTTGTTCTCGCTCAATGCTGAGCTTCCGTTCGCCGTACTCATTGGTATCGCCATGGCCGGATCTCTCAAGCTCTTGGTCGATCCCCGCCAACTATCACGCTTCTATGGTCTAAAGGATGCTAGAAGCTTGCGCGCGGGCATTTGGATAGCCGCCATCGGTATCTTACTCATCCAATTCTCCCTCTTTCCGGTCGGCTTATACGCCAGGATGTTGTTAGAGGGTGTGAGTGATACGGATCTTGTCGTACCGATGCTGGTGAATGATGTGAACGTGTTTCCAATCATCGTTGCAGATTTCCTTGTTGTGGCCATCACCGCCGCGGCGATGTCGTCGATGGATAGCGTTTTGCTGGTCGCGGGGTCCGTCCTTTCGCGCGATGTGGTGGGATCGTTTCGCGAGTTGGCGGGGTCAGAGAGCGTGCGGTGGTCTCGTTGGGGTATTGTCGGCATTGCCCTGGCCGCAGCGTTGATTGCGTTGAACCCGCCAGGTGGGATTGTCGAAATTACAATTTTTTCGGGCAGTTTGTACGCGGTCTGTTTTGTTCCGACCGTGATTCTTGGATTGCACTGGGAACGTGGTGATAGCGTGAGCGCCGTGATGTCCATTCTTGTCGGCATAACGACGCTCGGTGTTTGGTTGGCTCTAGGTTTCGATAGCTTCGTTCACGAGGTTTTCCCCGCGTTGGCCGCGTCAATCAGCGTCTACGTCGTGATGGCACTTTCGAGGCCACCAGTGGACGATCCCAAGATTGGGGAGATCTTTTCTGGTTTCTTGAGCGACGAGGGTTCAGACGACGACGTGACTTGATGAATCGGTGCTGGTAGCGATCAGTCCTCAACCGTCCACTGACTAAGTCGCCCTTTTTTGAGTACTGGGAGTTTGGTACCTATGTAGTATTGGCAACTAAAACCATGCTCGACCCGTTGCCCGAATGTATGAGTTTCTTGATCGGCGCAAAGGGTTGTTGGAGGACAACAATGGCAGGTCCGCTCGATGGGATTCGAATCGTTGACTTCACGACGATGATCGCGGGTCCATATGCCGCCATGATCCTAGCCGATCAGGGCGCAGACGTTATTAAGATTGAGGCGCCAATACGGAGCGATCATGTTCGGCGCGCTGGACAAGGTCTGCGTCGCTTCTCCGCTGCGTTCTTGAACAACAATCGAAACAAGCGTTCACTTTCGGTCGACGCGAAAACGGAAGCTGGTCGCGAATTGATATTGAAACTCACACAGAATGCGGACGTGTTTATCCAAAACTATCGCCCTGGTGTGATGGCTCGCCTCGGCATTGATGAGCCACAACTACGGACCCTGAACCCGAGACTCATTTACGTGTCCATGAGTGGTTGGGGAGAGTCCGGGCCCTATGCGCATAAGCCGGTCTATGACCCGATCATTCAAGCGTTATCGGGTCTCACCAGCGTCCAGGGTGGCTCAGATCAAGCGAGGCCTAGGCTTATCAGGACGATTTTGCCCGATAAGTTGACGGGTATCACCGCGGCACAAGCGGTTACGGCAGCGCTCGTTTCCCGTGGCCTCACTGGGCAAGGGCAGCACGTACGCGTGTCCATGCTCGATGCGGTCGTCGCATTTATGTGGTCCTCGGATATGGGTGGACAAACGTTTGTGGGTAAAGAAGTTAGTTCCGAGAGGGCCGCAACCTTTATTGACTTGATCTACGAAACGAAGTCGGACTACATCAGCGTTTCGGTGATGAGCGACGAACAGTGGCGGGGTCTTTGCGAAGCGGTTGGTCACCCTGAATGGCTTGAAGATGAGCGCTTTACGACCGCGGCAGGTCGCGATCGCCATGCCAACGAGCGCTTAGAATTAACGCAATCAGCACTCCTTGATAAAAACGCATCGGAGTGGCTTGAAATTCTAGATGCCGCCGGCGTGCCGTGCGCCCCGGTGCTTAAACGACATGAAATGATCCGTCATCCGCAGGTCGAGGCGAGTGGAATCGTGGTTGAAACGGAACACCCTCACGCGGGTCGTTTACGACAAGCTCGGAATGCTGCCCGATTCGAGGCGACGCCGACCGAGATACGCCATGGGGCCCCGCACCACGGGGAGCATACGCGGGCGATTATGAGTGAACTTGGATTTAACACGACCGAAATCGATGATTTGATTTCGGCCGGTGTGATTGGTGACTTCCAATTAACGCCAGGGCCGTCGACCTAGTGGTTGGGCGAGCGTCTATCCCGCAGAAACACATATACGATTGTTGCAATCGCTATGACGCTCAGTGAAGCCCATGCTTCTGCAGGGCGCAGGCTCACAATGTGAAAGAGCGTCCAGCCCATCAGCGCTAGAAATAACAAGGGTGGTAACGGATAAAAGGGAATTTGATAGTGGGGACCAGGGGCCCGCCCTTGCCGCCTCAGGATGAAGATTCCAAACACGGTTAGGAAACTATTGAGACCGAGGGCAAAGCCAGCGAATACGAGAATAAAGTCGAACGAAGCGGTCGCAATAAATATTAGCGATAGTGCGGACTGGGTCAGCACGGCAATGTACGGCACGCCTGCGAGGTTGGTTTTTGCGAAGCCTCGTAGCTTGGTGAAGTCTTGACCCAGTACCAACAACACCCGAGGCCCGGCAAGCGTCAGGGCGCTCAGCGTTGAGATAAGGAGCGCTGCCAACACGATTCCCATGAACGCGGCGCCGTTGCGACCAAAGACGTGGTTGGCTACGACATAGCCGATCTCAACCCGGCCGACCATAAGATCGACGGGCGTTGTGACTAGGAACGTGAAATTAAGTAGTAGATAGAGACACAACACGATTGCGGTCCCCTTGCTCATGATGCCCGACAACACTTTTTCGGGTTCTTTTAATTCGTCCATCATGTAAGTGACGGTGTTCCATCCGGTGTAGGCGTAGGACACGTATATGAGGGCGACCGCGAAAGCGCCACTGGTTATCAGTGACAGCTGACCTAAGGAGGGCGAGAAATTAATCGGTTGGGCGGTGGGCGCCCAAAACCATGCGGCTAAGCAAAATGAAACGATCAGCACGATTTTTAGGAACGTTGTTGATCTTTGGACCCGGGCACCAGCGCGTCGCGTTGTCGCATGGACGCTGGTTAAGGCGAGAATCAACCCTACGGCCCATAACTTCGGAGACTGGCCGGGAAAGGCACTTGCTATATAGGTGCCGAAGGTTATTGCAATAAGGGCAGTCGGTGCCGCAAACCCCATGATGGTTGAGATACAACCGGAAACGAACCCAGCTGCAGGATGGTAAATCCGGGCTAAAAAGTTGTATTCGCCCCCCGAACGCGGCAGGACGGCCCCCAGTTCTGCGTAGCTGACGGCACCAGCGAGGGCGATGACGCCCCCGACGACCCAGAGTAGGAGCAAGACGAAGCCGGACTGAATTTCTTGGAGCTGAAACCCGAGGCTGGTGAAGACGCCGGTTCCCACCATGCTGGCAATAACTAAAGTCGTTGCGGTCCGTCGACCGTAGTGAGTTTCAGTATCCAAACTTTAGGTGCCTTGAGATTGAGGCAACGCAACCCTAATCTGAGCATGCCCTTATGACGAACGCCAGGGTCGACGGGCTTTTTGTAATGGATTCTCGGTTCGTCGGATCAAGACGTTGGGGTTGGTTTAGTCGCGACGACGCGACTTGAAGGCCATGCGTTTTTTCTTGCACGACTTCCCGGGTGGACCTCTGTAAATCGAGCGTATGCGGCCAACGATTGCAGTTGGCGCACAGCTTATACTCGCAATCTCTCGTACCCGTAGGATATGTCGATGCATTACGAAACGTTGGAAGCTCGGTTTAGCAAGATCAACGATCTAAACCACGCGCTTGCGATGTTGCAATGGGATGATGCTGCGGTTATGCCGTCTGGCGGAGGCGTAGCGCGGGCGGAGGCAGTGGCAACGCTGAACGGGTTAATACACGATCAACTTTCCACGCCTGAGGTCGCCGAGCTTATCCAGGCAACTGCCGATGAACCGCTCGACGCTTGGCAACGGGCAAATGTGCTCGAGATGAAGCGATCTTTTGATACTGCGATGGCGGTACCCGTGGATCTCGTTACGGCGTACTCAAAGGCGACGTCGATTTGTGAGCAAACGTGGCGGCGGCTTCGCGCAGCAAATGATTTCAAAGGAGTACTTTCGTTGTTGAGCGAAGTCGTAAATTTAACGAGACGCCGGGCGCAGTGCCTTGCCGAAGCAAAAGGCTTGGGACATTACGACGCGCTCTTGGACACCTACGAACCGGGATTACGACAAACTGACGTTGATCCACTGTTCAGCTCGTTGTCGGATTTTCTTCCGGAATGTATCGATTCTATTCTGGCGCGACAACAACCAGTGATTCCAATTGACGGCCCATTCACCGAGCGACGCCAGGCGAATTTGGGACGGTTGATGATGGCACGGCTAGGGTTTGATTTTGACCACGGTCGACTCGACGTCAGTCATCATCCGTTCTGTGGGGGCGTGCCGGACGATACGCGCATCACGACGCGCTATAACGAAAGTAATTTTCTCGAGTCGTTGTTCGGCGTATTACACGAAACTGGTCATGCCCTCTATGAGCAGGGCCTGCCATCGACTTGGCGGAATCAACCGGTAGGGAGCTCTGGCGGTATGGCTTTGCACGAGAGTCAATCGCTGTTCATGGAAATGCAAGTGTGTCGGAGCCCTGCCTTTATCGCATTCGCCGCGCCGCATATTCGTGACGCCTTTGGCGGCGACAACGAATCGGAAAAATGGTCTGTCGACAATTTATTGCGGCACGTCCGCAAAGTAGGGAGGGGTTTTATACGCGTGGACGCGGACGAAGCCACTTACCCTTTGCACGTAATCTTGCGTTACGAGCTGGAAAAGGCCCTAGTCGCGGGCGATCTCGATTCCGCGGATGTTCCCGATGCGTGGGACGAAAAAATGCGGTCGCACCTCGGACTGAGCACTACGGGTAATGATGCAGATGGATGTATGCAGGATGTGCATTGGTTTTCGGGCGCGATCGGTTATTTCCCGACCTATACGTTGGGTGCACTTGCGGCAGCGCAGCTGTTTCAGTCTGCGACCGAATCCATCGATGATCTGCCCGATTCAATTGCCCTCGGAGAATTTGGTGCATTGGTTGGCTGGTTACGCCGAGAGGTTCATTCCCAAGGACGTCTTTTGGCGACCGGACCTCTCATCGAAAAAATTACAGGGAGACCTTTAGGCACCGAAGCGTTTAGGGTTCATTTGCAAGATCGCTACCTTGATTAAATTGTTATAGCCAACTTATTCGGAAGGGCCATCGCCACGGTCGTTGAACGTTTGAGAGGCTCCGTCGCCAGGAAATCGGAAAATCGTCGAAAGGACACACTTCCGCGTCCGGCCGATGGATTTGATCGTAATCTGGGCGATGACTCGGGGGTTCGACGTGCGCCAAACGTGGCGTACCATCGAGGGATGATTAAGCATATTTTCGCCTGTTTAACCGTTGTTTTTTTCATTTGGACGAGGGTAGTTGCAGCGGAAGAATCGTTAGAAACTATCTTGGCGGAGCCTCTTCCTTCCGAAGCCTATGCTGCGCCGGTGCGTTGTGTGGCTATGCGAACCTCTAGTCGCATCGAAGTTCTAGACGAATATACCTTGCTGATGAGGGGCTCGGGCAACCGCTCCTGGGTTGCCCAGACGTATCAACGCTGCCGCGGTTTGCGTAATGAGCACTTACTGGATTTCCAACAACGTCGTGGTCGCGTTTGTACTGGCGATTCGTTTCGCGGAGTTATTCCGGCGAGTGAACGCCTCGTTGTCACGCCGGTGTGCGGGATCAGAGTGATCCATGAAGTGGATAATGACCAACTCGCGGCTCTTGGCCACGCGATTCGGGCTAAGCGATTGACCAGTACGGTCTTGAGTTCAGGGGATCGAAAGCCCGCGGCAAAAGAATAACGGATAAATTCGCTACCTGTACGAAGGTGCTTGTTGAGGGTCGACGAGTTACCGGCTATATTCGCAAGAACCGAAGCGCAATCCAGAACGCCGATAAAGTTGGCGACTGCGTGAGACGTAGCCAGTGGCGAGTTGCGACTTCGGGACGGATTTATCGAAGGCTGACCAGACCACGCGAGTGTCGGGGGCGCCATGCCGGACTTGTTCGTAGCGGATCAGAAAAGCGAGACTCATCGGCACGAATCTGACCACCGTTATACGACAAGACAAGTAGCGGGACTCACCGGACTTCCTTTACGCCAAATTAGACACTTCGTTGAACGGGGCTTGATCGAACCGGAGCGTGGCGATCGGTATGAGTATCGTTTCGGATTTCAAGATTTAGTTTTGCTTCGCACGGCCCGTCGTTTGCTTGATGGTGACGTGAAAGTGCGGCGCACTTTTTCTGTTTTGACGAAGTTGCGAAAACAGGTGACCGACGTACGCACGCTTTCCTCGCTACCAATTTTTGCCGACGGGGACAACGTGGTCCTCCGTGGACCTCAAGGTATCTGGGATGCTCAAACAGGCCAGGGACTCTTGAATTTTACGGGTGATGAAACCCCTGACAACGTCGCGCCGCTGTCGGTGCATAGTGAGAAGACTAAGGAGCGTTTCGATGAACTCGACAGTGACGATTGGTACAACCTAGGGCTCGAACTCGAAGAAGTTGAACCTGATAAAGCCCCCGACGCGTATATGCAAGCGATCAACTTGGATCCAGAGAACGCGGATGCGCACGTCAATCTGGGGCGTCTGTGTCAGCTGCGAGGAGACCTAAAACGTGCAAAACAGCACTACCATCGCGCCCTCGAAACAACCCCTTCGCATCAATTAGCTCACTACAACATGGGGACGGTGTTTGACGAACTTGATGAGATTGACCTCGCGGTAAAGTTCTATCGAAAAGCGCTGTCTGTCGCCGATGCGCATTACAATCTCGCGCGTATCTATGAAATTCGAGGCGATCAGTTATCTTCGCTGCGGCACTTGCGTCAGTACCGCAGACTCATGGATTTGGATTAACAGCGACAAAATTGAATGACGGAAGCGGAGAAAATCCGTTGTAGTAACGACCGCGATCTCTTTGATGCTCTTTCCCGGGATCCAACAATTGTCCGGATCAAGGAGCAAATCGCTCGGATAGAGGACGATGTTCCGTTTAGGACCCGACGACGGCTCCTTGCAACAGCGGTCCGGCTCAGCCCTGCAATGGCTCCTTCGTTACGGTCGATGGCTGACGCGTGCATAGAGAAGTTGGGAGTTGCACTACCGCTGGAGTTATTTGTATTCCCAAGCCCGCAATACAACGCCATGTGCTTTAGACCCGAGGAGGGTCGATTATTGGTGATGTTTTCATCGGCTTTGTTGGAGGATTTTGAAGGATCTGAAATCGTATTCGTGGTGGGCCATGAACTTGGACATCATGTATATGCACACCACGACATACCTATTGGGTTTGTATTACGAGGCGACAAGAAGCCTGACCCGCGCCTCGCGCTGTCATTATTCGCTTGGTCGCGGTACGCAGAAATTTCTGCAGACCGTGCTGGGGCTTATTGCGCGGACGACCAAGAGGGCGTGGCGCGAGCGTTATTCAAATTAGCGTCTGGCCTATCCGGACGGACCATTAGCTTCCAGCTTGCTGACTTCCTTTCTCAGGTCGATCAGATGCAAGAAGAAGATTCCGATCCGGGTGTGGGAGCGCCTAGCGAGGATTGGTTTTCGACCCATCCATTTAGTCCGCTACGTGTAAAAGCCTTAGAGCTTTTCCATGGGTCAGAGTTGGTCAATTCGAATGGCGTAAGCCTCGCACAGCTCGAAATCAGCGTGCAGAAATTGATGAGTCTTATGGAACCGAGCTACTTGGAGGCGAAGACGGAGGCAGCGGAAGCTATGCGTCGTCTTCTTTTCGCCGGGACGCTCACGGTCGCGCGGGCTGACGGCGAAATCACCCAAGCGGAAGTCGCGGTGTTTGAAGAGTTTTTTGGCAAAGGAGCGTTCAAGGAAACCTTCGATGTTAAGGCGTTGGAGGAGGATCTCGATAATCGGGTTGACCGCGTAAAAGAAGTCGCTGGGGTGACTCAGGCGATGCAGGTAATGCAAGACCTCTGTATTGTTGCTCGGGCAGAGGGCCATATCATGGAGTCCGAACGACGCGTGTTAGAGCACATCGCCGCGAAACTGGGTTTCTCTGCAAGTTTTGTGACGCGGACTCTGGAGGTCGATTTAAGCCCTGATTAAACCGTTGGTTTGCCGTCGTTAACGGATGTTGTGCAATTCGCGGATCGAGCGAGCTGCTTGTGCGTCTCCGCGACCGTCCAGCGCATTGGCTATCGTTCGCCATGCTTGAACTTGGTCCATTGTTGAAAGGAAAAGTACGGCCTTGCGAGCGAATTGTTCGGCCCGAATAAAACCCATGCGACGGAGTTCCGCCTCGGCTAGAACGAGCCATGTGTGTCCGTTTTGAGGATCCAGACGTAACGCCCGCTCGAGTAAAACAATTGCGTCCACGATGTCGCCGGCAATAATCATGTCCCGCGCGTTGGAGATCAGGTCGGCCGACGGGGTGTTGGCAGGCTCAAATAGACTTCCCCGTCTTGGCGTATTCGTTGACTGGTTTTCTGAGGGTGTTGGTGCATTAGCAGCGCATCCAAACAAAAACAAGAAAACAAATAAAAACGTCAGTCGAGCCATTTGCCGAGTCTACTACGGCGGCGATCTGATCCCCGCTCACACGTGCTACCACGTGGTAAATCAACGTCGCGTGGGAGGGGAACGTTGACCGCGTCGCGACATTGTTCGAGGGTCTCACTTCCGGTTTGGTAATTGATCCAAGCCCATTGCAACGCATGACTCAGCGATGGCACCAGGGCGACTTGAATCGCTAGCTCTTGTGCCAATAAATCCCATAAACGCAGAGCACCTCTTGATCCGCTAAGGCCGTGTGGGGTGTTGTTGTCTCGACCAATCCACACAACGGTTAATAGGTTAGCGTCAAAGACGGCAACCCAACTATCGCGGTAATTGTCGGATGATCCGGTCTTACCCGCGATTCCCGTCGAGTGAAACTGAGAGGAACGCCCCGTGCCGCGTTGCATCGTGATTTGTAACGCGCGTGTCATGGCGGCTGCATTATCTGAGCTAAACATCTGTTTTACATCGATCGAATAGCGAGACAAGGTGGCGGCCGCTTCGTCTAACACCACCACGACGGACCTGCCGGGAGTTCGGAATCCGCCGCTGGCAAAAGCAGCGTATAGCTCCGACACCTCGAAGGGGGTAAGGTCCAAAGCACCGAGAAACAATGAAGGGAAGGGGTGCGAAATGGCCTTCCCGGTAAGACTTGTAATACGGCTGGCCACCTTCGCGACGCCAACGTCTGTGCCGACGCGCACAGTCGCAACGTTTAGTGAGTCACTTAACGCGCGTATGAGTGGAACGGGCCCCCGAAATTGTCCGTCGAAGTTGAGTGGCGCCCAATTATCGAAGTCCGGCAGAACAATCGGAGCGTCGTTGACTGATGAGGCGAGATGGTAACGACCACTTTCGAGGGCACTTAAGGCAACGACGGGTTTCAATAACGATCCAACCTGTCGATGAGCGTCGAGCGCCCGATTGAATCCCTGGCTCCCTCTGGTGCGTCCGCCAACGACGGCATGGATATCGCCAGTCTGGCTGTCCCGAATGATGACGGCTGCTTCTAATGTCTTGGATGGCAAATTTCGTTCACGTTCCAAAATACCCAGCGTCCGAAGAGTGGCAATTTGGGCAGCATCTTGGAGGTGCGGTTTCAACGTTGTGAATATCCGGTAGCCGTTGACGGCGAGGTCGTCGGAATCGAAATCTCGAGACAATTCCCGGCGGACGAGGTCCATAAACGCTGGGTAATAACGTCCTCCGCTGCGCGACGTTGCCAGCTGAATTGGTTTAGCGAGTGCTGCGCGGACGATGGCATCATCGATTAAGCCATACGCGTGCATGGTATTAAGGACTCGATCGCGGCGAGCCTGAGCGCGTTCTGGGTAGCGGTACGGGTTGTAATAGGTNGGGCCGCGAACGATGGCGACCATTAGCGCGATTTCTTCCGCGCTGAGTTCCTCAAGCGGTCGACGGAAATAGAATTGACTTCCGAGGCCAAATCCATGAATCGCCCGACGTCCATTTTGGCCTAAGAAAATTTCGTTAATGTATGCGTTCAGCAGTTCTTCTTTTTCGAAGTGACGTTCGAGGATGATGGCCATGACGAGCTCGCGAAATTTTCGCGTAAATGTTCTGCGGTTATCGAGGAAATAAGATTTCACCAATTGTTGAGTTAGCGTACTTCCGCCCTGGCGTACTTTTCCCTCGGCGACGTTGACCATCAACGCTCGTAGAATACCGCCGATGTCGAAGCCCCAATGGCTCCGAAAGTTGCGGTCTTCGACCGCGATTAACGCTTCGGTTAATAAACGAGGCGTATTCTCTGGTTCAATAATTAGACGATCTTCGCCGTGACTAGGAAAAAAGCTTCCGATGACGGCGGGTTCTAACCTGACGGAAACGGATTGACCCGCGGACAATAAACGCGAGAGGTGGTCACCTCGGAATCGAACCGATAGCGTTTGTGCGGCGCGGTGACCATCTGGGAACTGGAATGGCCGTAGTGTTACGACGACAGTTTTTGCGCCGATGTAGTAGGTTCCCGGGGACTCGCCGGAGGTGTTCTCACTGTAACCGAGTCGGTCCAACTCGAAGATAAATGCCTCTTGAGAAAGGTCCAGACCTTCGTAAACTTCGAGTGGTTGCGCAAAAACCTGGGCGGGGACCGTCCATCGACGTCCTTCGAACGTCCGAGTAATGGCGCCGTCCAGATAGACGACGTAGGCGCTGACGCNNACGAGTCCGATGAATACAGTAATGAAGATGAACCGGACCAAGAGTGACCAAAGTCGACGCCACCGTTTTTTCGTCACGACGCTGTTCGCAGTTCGGAATATTGCTGGGTAGGCCGCAACACGGCGATCAAAGGATCATAGGCCTCGTGATTGGGTGAGCAGCTCGTTCACCAACACATCGACCGTTTCGAGCGCGCGGGTGCGTCCGAGATCCATGTTGATAACGTAGTTATCGGCGACGACCAGTGCCGGAACGCCGGTCAGACCGTATTCTCTCCATCGTCGATCGTCTGCGAGAGCGAGCTCGTTGATGCGGCGTCCTCTGACGGTATTTAGAAAAGTGTCGCGATCAATACCGAAGCCGTCGACGTAGTCGGCAACGGATTCAGCAGATGAAAAGCGCCTGCCGCGATCGTGGATTGCTCTAAACAGTCGCGCACGGTTTCGTTCGAGCGCGCCGTGGTGCTCAAGGGCATAATGGGAACGCGCGAGAATCGCGATTTCGCTTGAGTAGCCGACGTGGGCGCGTCGAAATTGGACGCCCGCTGGGAGCGTTGCCTTCCAGGCTTCGATGACGGGATCAAAATTCCTACAGTGGATGCAAGAGTAGGAAAAATACTCGACAACTTCGATTGGCTGAGTGCGATGATTGCGGCCGAGATCTCGGTATCGGTCTTCCGTATCCGATCCTCCAGCCCCTATCCAGCCCACGCTGTATAGCACCCCGACTAAAATCAATATGATGATTACGGCCGCNCCGAGGGTGATGATTGCGGTTCTGAGATGGTCGACTTGAGATGTTCGTGATCGCGCCATACGCACAGTTTATACTGCGCGGCATGACGGAGCAGTACGTACTCTATCACTACGATTCCTGCCTTTATTGTCGCGGAGTTCGTCAGTTTCTAGACGGGGTCGATATGAGAATCCCCATGCGCGACATATTGTTAGACCGCGAGGCACACATCGATTTAGTTCGTGGGGGCGGCAAAGGCACGGTGCCATGCCTACGTATTGAACGAGATGTGGACGACGTCGAGTGGTTATACGAGTCCGACGATATTGTCGAATACTTAAGCGCGCAACGGCGCAAGCCTAATCCTGAGGCACTGAGATAGAACACGTCTAATTCCGAATGGTCTCAGCTTGCGTCGATGTTGCAGTGTGGACGGTTGTTCGTGATATGTTGCTTTTCTTGAAAAGCGTTCTCAGGAGTGAACCATGAAGCTCGGGCTTATTTCCGGTTATTCAGGCCGGCGGATCAATATTCCAATTGAGAACGTGCTTCAGGCCGAGAATCTCGGATACGAATCCATTTGGACGTCGGAAGCCTGGGGGTCGGACGCCGTTACGCCTGCTGCATGGATCTTGGCGCAAACGCAAACGATCAAGGTAGGCACCGCGATTATGCAAATGCCAGCAAGGACGCCTGCGATGGCCGCGATGACGGCGATGACGTTGTCAGAATTATCGGGCGGTCGGTTTATCGTGGGCCTAGGAGCGTCCGGACCCCAAGTCGTCGAGGGTTGGCATGGCGTTCCGTATGGCCGGCCCGTCACTCGCCTGAAGGAATATGTTGAGATCATGAAACAGATTTTTGCCCGAGAGGGACCGGCAAGTTACGACGGTAAGGAATATCAATTGCCCTATCGAGGTGATGGTGCAACTGGTTTGGGTAAGCCGCTAAAGAGTATTCTTCATTGCGAAGAGGACATTCCCGTGTATGCCGCGAGTATCACCCCGCGAGGTGTCGCGGCGGCCGCCGAGGTGTGTGATGGTCTCTTTCCCATTTGGATGGATCCCGACAAGTTCAGCGTTTTCGACGAGCCGATAAGCAAGGGATTTGCGGCGGCTGGGAACAAGACGTTAGCTGATTTCGATATGTCACCCTTCGTGACCGTTGTGATAGGGGATAGCGTGGAGGAGTGCATGCTGCCTATTCGAGGCAACATGGCGCTGTACATAGGCGGTATGGGCGCACGCGACAAAAACTTTTACAACGACTACGCGAAGAAACTTGGTTTTGAGGAGGATGCTGTCCGCATCCAAGATCTTTACCTCTCGGGTCGACGCGAAGAAGCAATGGCTGCTGTTCCCGCGGAACTCATTGACGCTTGCCACCTTATTGGACCAGCGGATCGAATACGCGACCGTTTGCAACGTTGGAAGGAAGCAGGCGATCGAGGTGAGGTCGGGACGATGCTAATCGGCAGCGGGCAACCGGAAGCCTTGCAACTCGTCGCAGAGACGATGTTATAACCAAGCCGCGTTAGCGCAAACCGAGCTCGGTGATCAATTCCCAAGCGCGTTCTGCGCGCACGCGNGCGACGCCTTCGTACTCAAGNGCTTTGTCGGAGCTGGCATTGCCGTCGAGGCCACGTTTGTAGACGCCTTGAATGATGCCGGCGGATCGAAACATGTTATAGACGATGTAGAAAGTCCAGTTGTCAATCGGTCCGCGTCGCGCAGCGGCGCGGTAAGTTTGGACGAGCTCTTCTTCCGCTGGTATTCCAAGGGTTTCGAGATCTGCGCCTGGGAGCATGTCCTCCGTTTCGCTAACTAAATAGTGATACTCCTGACACAAGTAACCAAGATCGGCGAGTGCATCGCCGACCGACCAGAGTTCCCAATCAAGTATGGCAACGATCTTGGGTAGGGTTTCATGCAACAACAGATTGCCGAGTCGGAAATCGCCGTGAACGATTCCGCTACTCGACTCGGTCGGTATGTTCGAGGGTAACCAGTCGATTAGCCGGTTCATCGCATCGATATTTTCCGTCTCTGAGGCGAGGTACTGTTTCGTCCAACGATTTACCTGACGGTCAAAATAATTTCCTGGTCGGCGGAAATCGCCGAGACCGACGGTCGTAGGGTCCACTCGATGTAACGCCGCTAGTACGCGCGCCATGTCGAGATAAACCTCGCGACGATCTCCGGGCGTTAATTCCGGTAGGGTCGTTTTTGTGTACAGGCGGCCCTCGACCATTTCCATGATGTAAAACTTGGTACCGATGACGTTTGCGTCCTCACAGAGGGCATACATTTTGGGGACGGGTACGTCGGTTTCGTATAAGGCGTCCATGACGCGATATTCTCGATCTACCTGGTGGGCCGATGGGAGCAATTCACCGGGAGGTTGTTTTCTTAATACGTACCGACCCGTCGGCGCCTCGAGCAGGAATGTCGGATTACTCTGACCGCCTTCGAATTGCTGAACCTTCATAGGCCCCCGGAAACCATCGACGTACGTTGCCATGTAAGTCTCTAGTGCGTCTTCATCGAAAACGTGTGCTGGTCGCACGGGCGTGAGTTCTACATCGCTCATTGGTGCCCCCTCATCGGTCTCGAAAAAGTGTTCAGCCGAGGTACTTGCTAGATTACAGGACGGAAACCATGTGCGTATTGGTATTCTGATTCACGCTTTCTTGTTGTTATGCGACAGAGTTGCGGGGTTGATCTTTCAGTCGAGGTAATGCGACTCTCCGCTGTCCGAAAAAGTTCGGTAGGGAAGGTTATGGCACTAGAGAAGCGCGTGGCCGTGACGTTGCCGCTCAACCAGTCATTGCAAGACACAATCGATCTCGTGCAATGGGCAGAATCGAATGGCTATCAAGACGGTTGGTTTTCGGACCCAGGTGCTCCGGACGGTCTTGCGATGGCCGCCGCAATTGCAGCACATACCCAGTCGTTACGTATCGGAATGGCGATCGTACCCGTCTATACACGCACGCCGACGGTACTTGCGGCCATGACCGATGTCATTGGGCAAGCGCTACCCGGGCGTTTTGTACTGGGACTTGGCTCGTCAAGCCAGACCATCATGCAGGCGTTCAACGGTATTGACCTTGATAGACCGCTGACGCGCGTCAAGGAAACGGCCATTGTGATACGCAGTATTCTTGCCGGAGAAAAGACAGCCTTCACCGACATGCAGACGCTGTACAGCCGAGGTTACAAACAGGATCCNTCGACCCCGNCGATACCTATTTACATAGCGGCACTACGNCCCAANATGATCGAGATGGCGGCGGAATACGGTGATGGAGTGATCTTCAATCTTTGGCCGCGAAGCGCGTTGCCGAAGATGATGGAACACGTGAAGGTTGGGGCCGAGCGCGCAGGCAAGGATTGGCGCGACATTGAGATCGTTAATCGAGCNATGGTTCATGTGAGCGACGATAAGGAAGAGGGACGCGCACTCTTCCGGTCACATTTTGCCCCGTACTTCTCAAACCCCGTTTACAACCGTTTCTTGGCGTGGTGCGGGTATCCCGACATCGCCGACGAAATTCGGGAGGGATGGGCGGACAGGGATCGAGAACGAACCACCGGCGCGTTCTCCAACGAAGTCATAGATGAAATTGGAGTCATTGGCTCTACGACGGAAGTCCAAGCTCGTATACGCGAAGATGCGGACGCTGGGATCACGACGAGCATCATTTCACCGATAGGTCGAGTCGAGCTCGATGTGGCTTATCGCACGTTTGATCCTTTTCGAGCGGATCAATTCGAGTTTTGACGAACTCGTTTTTGGCGCAACCGTAACAACTCACTAGACCTGTTATGTCAGAAAGTCGAAGTGAGTTGATGGATCTGCTTGGCGATGGAACTTTGTTGGAATACGACGATCGGGCGCAAAAAGCGATCATGCAATTTGATGCACGTCCTGAGTTTTGTCACAGCGATGGTAAGGTCGTCCAAGGAGGTTTCGTGACGGCTTGGATGGATGCGGCGATGGCGCAAGCCGCACGAAATGCGAGCCGAGGTGAATTTAGTGCCGTGACCTTAGAACTTAAAGTTACCTTCGTTGCTGCGGCGGGGCCGGGGCGTGTGGTGGCGGAGGGTCGAGTCTTATCCATGGGGCGCACGGTTGCGTTTCTTGAAGGACAACTTTGCGATGACACCGGAAAACTATTGGCGACCAGTTCAAGTACTGCAAAATTGGTTCGTGTTAATCGGTGANGACGTTCTTTCTCGTCAGACACGGCGAAACTGAGTGGAACACACAACGCCGTATCCAAGGCTGGGCGGATTCGCCGCTGACTTCGCTTGGTCTTGCGCAAGCGGAAGCCCACGGGCGTTTGTTAGGGATGTTTCGGATTGACCGTGTGCTTGCCTCGCCACTAGGGAGGACGAAGCAAACGGTCGTGCCGATCGCTCAGGAGACGGGCGTTGTGGCTGAATACGATGACCGCTTGCGCGAAGTTTGCATGGGCGATTGGAGCGGGCGAACCTCCCAGGAATTACAGTCCCGTCACTTGGACCAATGGCAAGCCCGTCTGGATGATCCCGAAGGATATTGTCCGCCAAATGGCGAAAGTCGCCTAGACGTTAAGCGGAGGGTGGCGCCCTTAATTACAGAATTAATCGATGCGCCTCAGCAAATGGTTGTGTTGGTTAGCCATGGCATAACCATTCGTATCCTGCTCGATCTACTGCTTGGCTCTTCGAAGCACAGGAAGCCGATACGCGGAGTACCGAACGACCTGGTCTATTGCGTCACGCGGCAATCATCGGACGCAACGGTAACGCATTATGTAAATGGTGCCGGTCCGTTCGAAGGTTTGTTTATTCCGGAAGTCTAATAGACAATCGATGGTTCGCACTCGGGGAGAAAACGCGATGAAAGTTGACGGTGGTGTCGGTTGGGATTTGGCGACAGTTGCNGCNCAAGCCCAAGAACTNGAAGAAATGGGGTATAGCGGCATCATGACNGCTGAGACGTCGCACGACCCATTTTTGCCGCTCGCGTTCGCAGCTCAAGAAACTTCGCGGGTCGACCTGATGACCGGGATCGCCGTGGCGTTTGCCCGTACTCCGATGATTCTTGCCAACATTGGTCACGATTTGAATGCTGCATCGAACGGGCGCTTCGTGCTTGGCCTGGGTTCTCAAATACGTGCACATATCACCAAGCGTTTCAGTATGCCTTGGTCGCATCCAGCGGCTCGGATGCGCGAGTTTATTCTGGCCATGCGGGCGATCTGGGCCAATTGGTATCAAGGTGAGGCGCTCGAGTTTACAGGGAAGTTTTATAACCATACGTTGATGACGCCCTTTTTTGCGCCGACGAACACTGAGCATGGCGCTCCGAGAGTATTTCTTGCGGCTGTAGGCCCGCTCATGACTGANGTGGCAGGTGANGTNGCTGACGGCATNATNGCGCANGCATTTACGACCGAAAAATACTTGCGGGAAGTCACCATGCCGGCGCTGGAAAGAGGTTGGGCCAAGGCAGGCAAAAGACGTGAGGATTTTGAGATCAGTTACCCATGCTTCGTCGTCACGGGNCGCGATGAAAAAGAGCTCGAATCNGCCGGTGCGGCAACGAAGCAGCAGATAGCGTTCTATGGTTCGACGCCGGCATACAAGCCCGTTTTGGACAGCATCGGCGTTGGCGAGCTCCAACCCGAGTTGAATGCGATGTCGAANCANGGGCGTTGGGTTGAAATGGGGGGACTCATCACCGACGAGATCATGAATTCGTTTGCGGTATCGGGCGAGCCGGAAACGATCGCGGAACAAATCCAAGCTCGCTATGGCGATATTGTGGACCGAACCTCAGCGGCGTACGCGCAATTACCGAAAGAGGATCGTATCAAGATCATTACCCAGTTAACCGGGACTTGATTACGAGAATCGGGTAGGAGTCGGGTAAATTCGTACCACGGATGGCGGTTTTATCCTGGTTCATGAGAGCAGGGGAGTATGCGGATGGGGATATCTCGAAAACTNTCGCTAAGCCCATCCCAGGTGGACGAAATTATGACCACCCAATGGAATATGCGAATCGCATCGCTCGGCCCCAAGACCCGGATCAACCTGACACCAATGTGGTTCGGCTGGGCGGGCGGTCGAATATATTTTTTTGGACGGGGTCAAAAAATCGTGAACTTACGCCGTAATCCGGACTGTTCTGTGATCGTTGATCGAAATGAAGCGTTCCCCGAACTCCAAGCAGTCATGATTCAGGGCCAAGCTCGTGTCCTTGAGGATTCATCGGAGGAAGATGATGACCCATTTCTTGCCGAGGCACGGCGGCAGATGGGCACAAAGTACAACGGTGGTCATGGGGGACCTGCCATTGAGGATCCGCCACCCAATAACGCGTCAGCTGCGGGACGTCACCGGCGGTGGGTGGTGGTGATCCCGGAAACCGTGGTGAGCTGGGACAACTACAAATTGAAAGCGTTGAGATGACCTACCTTTGGCGTATGTTGAAGGCCATTTGATATAANTAAAAAGAATGTATAATATTCTTTTTATTCTTTTTATCACATAACTTCACTNAAACTCCGCTTTTCCTCCATTTTTAGCTCGGATATTTGACTATTGCGCTCTCAGATGGGCTAGTCTTCCCGGCCCTGTCTGTAATTCGGGTCGTCCCCATCGCTACCAACTCCATCGACGAAGCGGCATTCGTGCTGCGAAGACGCTCGTTTCTTGTGTCGAAAGCGATCGCTTTGGTCGGTTTGGTGCTGATGACATTGGGGTTGTCGGTACCCTATGAGCCAATGCCTGACCGCTTGATTGTGAGGATTGGAACCCCAGAGAGTATGGCGAGTTCGACAACCTGGAATGATGAACGTGACGAATTTGCGAGCAAGCTTCACCGAGGTTTTGGCATTCGTTACGAGACCGCGGCCGAATTCTCCAGCTGGATCCTCGAAGCTTCGAAACGCCAACGGCTCAGTCCAGAATTGATTGCAAGTCTTGTCTTAACCGAAAGTTCCTTCCGCAAAGACGTGACATCGTCGGTCGGCGCGATAGGACCCGCGCAGATACGTATCGAATTCTGGCAGCGTTTTTGCGGAACCGCTGATCTTGCGGATCCTGAAGAAAATATATACTGCGGAGCGCAAATTCTTGCGCATTACCAGGAAGTGTGTGGATCGGAGAACTGCGCGCTGAAGTCGTACAACCTCGGATTCCGTAACCGCAATCGACAGGACTTCGCACGCGCGGGCGAACGCTACCTACGTAAAATTGATCGGCACCGCGAGGCGCTATCAGACAGCGCGATTTAGCCGACTCCCGATTTCTACGCCANCAAGGTATCCAGAAAATCAATCACAACCTGNGGTCCCTTAACATGGNGCGTGCAGAACCCGGCCTGTTCCGCCCCGTTNATGTTNNCTTCGTTGTCGTCTAAGAACGTGATATCGGCGGGTTGGTACCCCATATCGCGGGCAACCCATCGATATGATTCAACATCTGGCTTGCGGCGACCAATGGCGTAAGACAGATAAATTTTCTGGAAAAAACTAACGAGTTGGCGGTGATTCGTGCGAGCTTCAAGCGAGGCCCAGTGGGTCTGGTTGGTGTTGCTAAAACAAAACAATGGAGTCTGTTGCCCGAGTTCGGAGAGCCGGGAAAGTACGTATGGAAATGGCTGGCCAAGAAGCGCGTTCCAGCCTGTCTGCCAATCGCCAGGGGGAATCGAAATGCCGAGCTGTCTTCCCAAATGGCGAGTGTATTCAACGAACTCCAATTCACCTTTTTCGTGGGATTTGTAAGCGTCGTCGATTTTCCACCGGGCGGCCAGACTTGAGGGGGTTACCGATGCAACCTTGGCCCAGTGCTCGAATACGCGCGATGGTTCGAGATCAATAAGGACACCGCCATGATCAAATAAAATTGCTTTCACGTTCAACCCTGAAATTTAAACATTGACGTGCTGCGGACGGAGCCGCATCGCGGTTCGTGATTGGGTCACGGAGTGGGGGCTCGAAACACGCGGGGGAATCTGTCACTCGTTCGTACACCCGAAGATAAATTCTGTTGTGGCGGTATAGATTTCGCCGGGCCTCAAGATAGGGTCGGGATAACTTGTTTGATTGGGTGCGTCGGGAAACTGCTGAGTTTCGAGACACAGTCCTTGGTGAGGTTGATAGACGATTCCTTCCTTGCCAGGGGCTCGAAGCGTGTTGGTGGTATAAAGTTGCATTCCCGGCTGGTCGGTCCGCACGGTCAAAGACCGGCCTGAATGAGGGTCGACAACGTGTGCGGCCTGACGTAACCCCCGACCTGTGATGACGAAGGTGTGATCATATCCGCCTATTAATTGTATTTGTTCGTGTGTGCTTCTGAGACGATCACCGATACGCACAGGATTTTGTAGATCAAAGGGCGTATTAGTGACGGATTCGATTCTGCCGAGTTGCGTTAGCTCGGCGGAAACAGGAAGAAAGGCGGATGCATTGATGGTAATTCGGTGATCGTCGATCGCGCTCCCATGGATACCGCTCAGATTGTAGTAGTGGTGTGAGGAAAGGCTGACGGGTGTNGGTTGAGTGGTTNTCGCTGAATAACGAAGGCTCAAAGTGNTGCCGCGTAAGTTGTATTCAGCGATCACGGTTAATTCTCCTGGGTAGCCGCCTTCACCATCCGGACTAATGAGCTTGAAACGCACGCCTTGATCGATCAATTCGCTACTCCACGTCCGAAGCCCAAAACCGTGTTTCCCGCCGTGAAGGTGATGCGGNGGTATATTGGCATCAAGCTCATAGGCAACACCGTCGAGTCGAAACCGGGCTTGACTCATGCGATTCGCATAACGACCGACCAGGCAATTGAAGTGTGGGTGTGGACGNAAATAATCTTCGGGTGTGGGGCNCCCCAAAAGGACGTCTGCTAACGATCCATGGCGATCCGGCGTCAGAATCCGAGTCACAGTAGCGCCGTGATCGATCAGATCGACTTCCATACCGGAGTGGGGATCTTTAAGGTGGTGAGACAGCATGAAAATCGTGGTTGTTCGGGTACAAGTTGCTACTTTTCAATAGAGTAACGCAGTTGTGTGGCATCCCAATCGTTGAAATCGCGACGTGATCGCGTACCGGTTCGTTACGGCATTCATCCGCGTCCTCTCATGGTTGCCCCTGGGAGTCGCGCGATGGATCGGGCGCCGCCTGGGCGAATTGATCTGGGTCGGACGGACGCGAATGCAGCGCAGCACAAGTCGTAACTTGGAACTCGCGTATCCACGCATGAACGTGATGGAACGCCGTAGCCTCGCCATCGAGAGCCTTCGCCAGACCGCGACAATTTATGCAGAAAGCGGGTTGGTATGGCACTGGCCATCAGCGAAAATCGATCGGTGTTTGTTGGCAGTTCACGGTAGCGATGTTCTCGCCGACGACCGCAAGGGAAACGGAATGCTCATGTTGGTTCCGCACTTTGGTAATTGGGAAGTGCTTTCCTATTATTTTGCGTCGAAAGGTCCGCTGACTGCGCTCTATGAGAATCGTCGGATCCAAAGCGTTGAAGGCGATATAAACGCCGCGCGGGAACGGCACGGTGGACGATTAGTCCCCCCGACTCAGGCCGGATTACGCACCCTTCTGTTGGCGTTAAGACGGGGTGAACTCGTTGCCGTTCTGCCGGACCAAGTGCCTGCTAGGGGCAACGGCGTGATGGCTGCCTTTATGGGACGGGACGCCTTAACTGGGACGCTTTCCCATCGACTAATACAGAAAACGGGCGCGCGAGTCTGTCTGGCGACGGCCATGCGGGTACATGGAGGCTTCGAAGTGTGGTTCGATCCGTTGGACGAATCAGTGTACGACGCTGATCCTGTCACCTCCGCCAACGCGATCAATGCGGGTATCGAAATGGCGATTGCACGAGCACCAGCTCAATACCAATGGGAATATAAACGTTTCCGCATTCCTGGCGGACCCGACGTTTACGCCTAGATCGTTATAATTTTCTTGGTGCTGACTGTTACGGCGGCGTCAATAGCCAGCCTGACCGTTGCGAATGACTTCGAGGTATTCCAGGTCGAGAGGTTCGTAATGACTGGTGCCTGGCTTCAGGACATGGATGGGGTCGGCGATTGAGCCGAGGTCGTATGCCTCCCGTCGCAGATCGCCTTTAACCATCTTGAAAGTACCGGTCACGTCCATATCCCGCTGGATGCGGACGAAAACGGGTCGAGCATAAGCCGGTAACTCGCTATTGACGTACGCTGCGAAGCTTTCCCAATCGAGGTCGTTGGCATTGTCGGTGAGTCGCACGGCGACCATGCCCGCACGCCCGTCTGCGCCTGGAACTTCAACGCCGTACACGTTGCTCAATTCGATATTGTCAAAGCCATTGATGATTTCGCCGACTTCGTTGGTTGAAACGTTTTCTGACTTCCAGCGGAACGTGTCGCCGACGCGATCAACAAATTGGTAGTGCGCATAACCAAGTGCAAATCCGACTTCTTCTTGCGTGAGTTCTCGGATCAAGTCACCCGTGTTGAACCACGCATCGCCCTCCTCAAACACACTGCGAAAGATCTTCTTTTCGGTCGCTTCTTCGTCTGTGTAGCCTTCAAATGGAGCGTCTGGATTGATGTGACCTAGACAAAGTCCCGCATCTCCCCGTGTAACCGAAATACAGTGGCCAGATTTATTCCGTAAAACTTCGTCAGCGTCGACGTCATACTTGACCAGGGCAATGCGGGCCGTCGTCGTGCCGATCGTGCAGTCCTTGTTGAACAGGTTGGCGAATGCGACGTTGCCTTCGCTAGATCCGTAGAACTCGCTGATGCGGCTGATTCCAAATCGTTCTTTAAACTCCAACCACACATCCGGACGAAGCCCATTTCCCATCATTGCCCGAAGCGGACTGTCATGGTCATCGGCGCGACGCTCAGAGTTGACGAGATAACGACAAAGCTCGCCAACGTAAATGAGGCAAGTGACAGCGTGCTCTCTTACTTCCGGTAAAAAACGACTCGCCGAGAATCGTCGGCGAATAACCATGGCAGCGCCGGACGAAAAAGACGCGCCGGCGCCAATCAAAAGGCCGGTACCGTGATAAAGCGGTAGGCAGATGTATAGGCGGTCTGACCGGTCGCATTGCAAACCAGCGGTATGCGAAAGCGACGCGCTTTGGAGATAACGGCGGTTTGATAACACAGCCGCTTTCGGCAGACCCGTCGTTCCTGAGGTGAAGATATAGAAGGCGTTATCACCGAGCGTCACGTCATTTGTGATTGCAAGATTCTCGGTTCCAGCTTCGATGGTTTCGTTGCGTAGGTTTCGCGCCCAATTCGGGGTGGTATCCAGACTGCCGTCGGGAACAAACAAGTAATCTGAACCTTCGACTAGATTCAGATCTCCCTTTACTTCTTGGATAGCCTCGGAAAGCTCCGCACCAAAGATGCACTTCTTCGACTCTGTAACGGAAATACAGTGAGTCAGAGGGCGTCCTCGAAGATTGGTATTAATAAGGCCTCCGGTCGCTCCGATCTTATTGAGCGCAATTACGCTTTCGAGGAATTCGATTCGGTTTTCCATGAAAACGCTGACGACGTCTCCCCTAGTGACGCCCATTTCGAGTAGCCTTGCGGCGTAACGATTGGCACCCGCGTTGAGTTCACCCCACGTGACCGTCCGACCTTCGAAGATGGCGGCAACTCCTTCAGCGTAGTTCTCCGCATGGTTTTCGACCTGCCGTGCGAAGCAGTCCCGCTCATCCAATTTCCTCGGTTTCATACCGCGCTTCAACTTGAGGAGGGCGGGTACCTGAGCCAATACTGAAAAAATCTCTCCAATAGCCATAAACGTTTTCTCGTGCGGGTGGTCTACCTCGAGTAAAGATATCCATCCATAATGGTTCGAGTAAAGGAGGGAGCATACGATGAACGAGGTCTGGAACGTCGGCGATATCAAAATTACGCGTGTTGTGGAAATGGAGGTTGCTGGTGGGTCTCGATTCATTCTCCCAGATGCCACGCGCGAGGCGTGCCTTGCCTATCCCTGGTTGCAACCCCATTTTATGGATTTAGAGGGTAACCTCATCATGAGCGTTCATGCGTTGGTGGTTGATACGGGGGCGCAGCGGATCGTCGTCGACACGTGTATTGGTAACGACAAAGAGCGTTCAATTCCGGCCTGGAGTCATCTGCAAACTAGATTCTTAGATGACCTCGAGAATGTTGGATACGCGCCTGACACGATCGACACGGTTCTTTGTACACACCTGCATGTGGATCACGTCGGCTGGAATACAAAACTGGTCGACGGGCTGTGGGAGCCCACTTTTACCAACGCGCGTTATTTAGTGGGACGCACAGAGTGGGAATACTGGGATGCGAACGAGGATACATCGACGTACGGTTCGGTGATGGACGACAGTGTTCGTCCAATATTTGCTGCGGGGCTGGTGGACCTCGTCGAGTCCGACCACCAAGTGGCCCCTGGAGTGACACTGCAAGCCACCCCGGGGCACACGCCTGGTCACGTCAGCGTGCAGGTGACATCGAAAGGAGCTGAGGCATTAATTACGGGCGATTGCATACATCACCCTTGTCAGATGACCCGCACCGATTGGTGCAGTTCAGCTGATTACGATCAAAATCAGGGTCGGCGCACGCGTGAAACGCTGCTCGAGAAGTACGTCGATTCGGACGTGCTCATCATCGGAACACATTTTGCGACGCCTACCGCCGGGTTTATAAGGCACCATGATGTCAGTGGTTATTGGCTCGATGTCGAGTTGCCGTCGATTTAACACGCGCTTCAACTCGGATGATCCAGTGTTGGATGCGAGATCGAGTCCAGGGTATATCCAGGGCAATCAGGGCGAGGCCTAGGGGAAACATCCAAAATCCGAGTATTGGTAAGAATCCGAATACCCCCCCTAACATCAGCAAGAGGCCGGCAATTGAGCGGACACCCACCGGGAGTCTTTGACCCCACCGCAAAATCGTAACGGTCGCTTGATCGATGGATTGACGGAGCGGCTTCAAGTCAGCTGTTCAATAGTCACGCCAGGGTGGGCACGTCGTCGCGTGTATCCAGCCGAGGTTCTTGTGCATGGACTGGATCAGTAGCGGTGAAGCGATAAGCTCCGTCCTCGTGCAAAGTGCGCTCGATGCGATCGCGATACATCAAAAGGTGGCAGTGGGCGATGGCCTCACCGAGCGCCATCATGGTTTGGCGTGGGTCCAACTTACGTTTGAACAGCACCGGAAGTAGGGCCTGTGCTGTTTGTGGTTCGACACAAAATTCCTCGAGCGCGAGCATACGTTCTTCGTGATGGTTGATTAACTGACGGAGTCTTTCGCGCACACCAAAAAACGGTAAATTATGTGCTGGGAGGACGAACGTATCTTCCGGTGTCGAGAGCAATTTGTCGTGGGACTCCATCCAAGCTTTGAGTGGATTAGCTTCTGGTTCGGTTGGATGAACGCTGACGTTGGAGGTGATGATAGGAAGTATCTGGTCCCCAGAGATCATAATCTTGAGGCCTCTGCACAGTAGACATGCGTGCTCGGGAGAGTGTCCAGATCCAACAACGACTTCCCAATGGTGATCTCCGATGGAGAGCACGTCGCCGTCTTCGAGACGATGGAAACCGGAAGGGAAAGCCGTGGGCATCGACATCATCGACATCTTGCCGGTAGAACGCCCAGACCACATTTTTGCCAGTTTTTCGAGGTAGTTAGCGGGCATACCGTACCGCGTATAGAATTCTTGTCCAATCCAGCTCGAGTGATGAGAAGGTCCACCCGTTGCAAAGGAACGGGCTTGGTAAAATTCGCCACGTGTCATATAGAGCGGCACTCGAAAGTGCTCGGTGATCATACCGGCTTGACCGATATGGTCGGGATGCATGTGGGTGCAGATCACCCCTTTAACGGGTTTCCCGCCGAGCTCATTGTCAAAAATCGTGTGCCATAGTTTTTTTGTGTCGTTGGTACCGAGTCCTGTATCGATCACGAACCAGCCATCCTCATCCTCGAGGAGGTACAAGTTGATGTGGGTGAGAGAACCCCACATGGGCATGGTCAACCAGCGCACTCCGTCTGCGACTTCGATCGTGGTGCCTTTTACCGGGTGTTCGTCGTAAGGGTATTCAAGTCCCTGACTGCTGCGATTTCCCTTGCTTACTGCCATATCGAACCCCGCCAGCTTCGAATTGCAAATCTGCGAGGCGCGTCCTTTCCAGAGTGCCAAGTTGCGCAGTATAACCCGACCACTTACATTAGACCGCTCGACACTGCCCGAGCGAACATGGGTGGTTAGGTAACAAGGGGAGGCAAATCATGTCCATGAATATAAAACCGATTCCGATGTTAGACGATGAAGTCAACGAAGTTCGGCTAGCGACTGCCGAGATCGTTAACAGAGACATCGTTCCAAATGAAAGTGATCTGTACGCGTCGACGCGAGATGGTTCCAGACCATCGAAGGAGGCGATCGCGCGTGCGCAGGAACTGAGGAAAGGTGTGCAGGACAAGGTGAAAAAAGCAAAGCTTTGGGCTCCCCATCTTCCGCCAGAGTTCGGTGGGATGGGTCTATCGTTCATGCAACACGCGTACATGAACGAAATATTGGCGTACAGCCCTGGAGCAGCATCGCTCTTTGGCGTGGTGGCGCCAAATTCGGGTAATCAAAAGATATTGGTCAAATACGGGAGTCCTGAGCAGCACGAAAAATGGCTGATTCCGCTGACGGAAGGACGCATGCAATCCGGGTTTTCGATGACTGAACCGATGAACCCCGGGTCGGACCCTCGATCCTTGACGACGCGTGCGGAGCTCGACGGTGATGAATGGGTGATCAATGGCCACAAGTGGTTCACGTCGAATGGCCACGCGGCGGATTTTTATATTGTCATGTGTCGGACGGCAGATCCGGACGATCCGGGCGGAGCCAATGAGAAAATGACCCAAATCATCGTTCCCAGGGAAACGCCTGGCGTCAATATTCTTCGGGGTGTCCCGGTCTGGGGTAAGGCTTCGAGCCACTGCGAGATCAAGTACGAAAATGTCCGCGTACCCAAAGAAAACCAGTTGGGACAAACTGGTACCGGTCACCAAGCAGCACAAGATCGTCTCGGTGCGGGTCGGGTATACCACTGCATGAATTCAGTCGGTGCGATGTGGCGTTGTTTCGATTTGATGATTGATCGTTTGATGACGCGCGAAGTGCACGGAGGTGAAAAACTCGAAGATAAGCAGTTCATGCAGGGATTTATTGCGGATTCATACATGGACATTCAGTCGGCGCGGCTCATGGTTGTTGATTGTGCACAGAAGATGGAATCGGGCGTTGATCCTCGCACTGACATTTCATCCATCAAGGTCTACGTCCCGGCTGCATATCACCGCGTTGTTGACCGGGCGATTCAAGTGTACGGAGCAGCGGGGGTATCTGGAGATTTCCCATTTGCCGGGATGTACGAAGGTGCTAGGACTTTGCGGATCGCCGACGGACCCGACGAAGTGCACAAGATTCTGATTGCGAAAAATGTTCTGCGTCGTTATCACGCAGGCGAATCATGGGATTTTGGAAACTAATCGGTATGGAGGAACTTATTGAGGCGATGGCGAAAGCCATAAAAGCGCGCGAAGCGCTGCCACCTATGCCGGATGACCTTGATCTCGACCAAGCGTATGGCGTTCAAAAGGCATTGGTCGACAAGGTTGCCGGAAGCGCCATCGCAGGCCTAAAAGCCGGCATGACGGCTGCTGCCGGACAAAAGCAGTTTGGACTCACTCACCCATTGATTGGCTCGTTATACGAATCAGGTCGTTTGACGCCGGGAACCGGTTTGGTTGCAGCTGCGGGCGTCAGTCTTGAATGTGAAATTGGCGTGGTTATTGATGGGGAGGGAAATCCAAAATCGGCCGGACCGGTCATTGAGGTACCGCGGATGGCATGGGCTGATCCGGCGGATGCTACCGGTGTGAATTTGACGGCATGCAACATTGCCGCTGACCGATATATCGTTGGGACGCAATTACCGTTCCGGGACGACTACGCCGATATCCACATTACGCTGACGCGCGACGGTGAAACAGTGTGTCAGGCTCCAGCCACCGATGCCCTGGGTGGCCCGCAAGACGCTCTCGCATGGATGTTAGACGAAGCGGCTTTGCGCGGCTTGGAAATTCGTGACGGCATGTTGCTTATTACGGGCGCGTGCGGGGGAATCCATCCGGCTCTACCTGGAGCATATCGTGCGAACTATGGCGAGCTGGGATCGATCGAGTTTACTGTTGAAGAATAGTGAGGGTGGCGGGTTTATAGCCGGTCGCAGTTGAGGTTTCCCCCGGGGTCGCGACCGACAGGCGTTGATGCGTCCCCGCTGATCGACCAACAGGACATTGAGCGTTGTTTCATCATCGAAGAACGCTGCGGTCGATGAATTTCCGAGGTCGGTAAATTTGTGGGTATGATGGATTCATGAAGAGCCCGCGAAGGCGTGACCGGTCCTATTTAGGAGGTCGTTAGCAATGAAACCGCTGGAACCCTATCGGATCGTCGAGCTCGGTCTCGGACCGGTTACCGGATTAGCCGGGATGGTGCTCGCCGATTTTGGCGCTGAAGTGATTAAGATCGATCCTCCGGAAGGCGATCGGTTTGATTCAATGCCTGCGAGCCGCCTTTGGCGACGTGGTAAACGGATAGTTACGGCGGATTTAACCAAACTTGAGGACGTTGCGAGAGTTCGCGAACTTATCGTGGCGACAGCCGATGGGGTTATTACGACACTTAGGCGCAGTAAACGTGAAGCCATCGGGTTATACGGTTCGGATTTGATGAAGGTAAGACCGGATCTGATCTACGGCGTTGTTACGGGCTTTGGGGAACGCGGTCCGTACGCCCATTTACCTGGATACGAAGGCGTTGTAGCAGCGAAGTCGGGGCGAATGTTGGGATTCGAAGGGGTCGCTGATCGCGGCGGCCCAAACTATTCCGCGCTACAGGTTGGCACCCATGCGACCTCGCAAAGTCTCGCGGCGTCCGTCATCGCTGCGTTGGATAGTCGGGAACGAACTGGGAACGGAGCGCAATTTGAGACGTCAATGTTGCGGGGCATGATGCCTTACGAAATGGGGATTATGTCGATGGAACAACTACAGGACCGGGGCGTTCTTGAGCGTCCTAAAGTTGCTCGAGACAGGTCCCGATCGATGCCAACGCTCAACTACCACCCGGTGAGGACGAAGGACGGACATTGGCTTCAACTTGGAAATCTGTTGCCGCATCTACTCGATAATTTCTTGAACACAAGTGGCTTCGAAGAAATCCTCGCTCAGGAACAGTTTGGGTCCCCGGTTCCCACTTGGGATCGCGAAACGCTTGAGTTGTTTCGGGATCAAATGCTCGAGCACATGCAAACGCGGACGTTGGCCGAATGGATGGAACATTACGTTGCCGACGGTGGCGTGGTCGCGCATCCGTATCAGTCGACACAAGACGCGCTGACGGACCCCGATGCGACTCGCAATGGTCACGTGGTAGAAAAAGACGGTGTGGTGCAGTTGGGCCTGTTGGCGAATTTGACAGAAACGCCAGGGGACGTTGGAAGTCCGGCACGGCCGGTAGACTTCGATCAGTTGGCCGCGCGGGAGGTTCGTGTGCCGAAGATGCAAGCGCCAGTCACGCGACCCCTTGAGGGAGTTACCGTTGTCGAGAGCGCGACGATCATCGCAGCTCCTTTGGGCGCAGCAACCTTAGCCGATATGGGCGCCCGAGTTATCAAGATAGAACCGATTGGTGGTGATCCGTTTCGCTCCATGTTTCACGGGTTCGGTGCTTCAAAATGCAATACGGGCAAGGAAAGTATCTGTCTGGATCTAAAGTCCGATACCGGGCAACGAATTGCCCAATCGCTTGCGAAGAAAGCGGATATTTGGATTCACAACTACCGTATGGGCGTCCCTGAAAAATTAGGTATCGGCTACGATGAGCTTGCGGCGCTGAACTCTGGCCTGGTCTATGTGTCTGCGAATGGTTATGGACCGCTGGGTCCTGGTTCAAAAAGACCTTCGACGCATCCAATACCTGGTGCGGCGATGGGTGGTGTGGTGTGGCAAATTGGCGGACTTCCGGATCCCCAGGAACAGATGGACTTAGCCGAATTGCGCGAAATGGCCCGGAAGCTTTTGCGTGCTAACGAGGTAAATCCAGATCCCAATACCTCAATGGTCGTCGCGACCACCGCTGTTCTCGGTCTTGTTGCACGCCGAGCGAGTGGCAAAGGACAAAAAATCTTTGTCGACATGTTCGGAGCTAATGCCTATGCAAATTGGGATGATTTTTTGAGTTTCCCAGAAAAACCGGAACGGCCCGCCGTCGATTCCGAAGGATATGGACTTGGTCCGCTTTATCGGTTGTATGCGTGTAGTGAAGGCTGGGTATTCCTCGGTGTTATCAGCGAAACGGAGAAAGCGACGTTGGCACAAGCACTGGGCATTGAGTTGCAATTCGATGTGTCTGACAGATTGGAGACGATTTTTCGCGGGGAAACCGCTGACCATTGGGAACAAAAACTCGGGTCGCTCGGTCTCGGGTGCGTGCGTGCCGACGAAATGCTCCCACAGGCTTTTTTTCTGCGGAACGAGCACTGCTTGGCGGAAAACTTAGCGGTATCGGCGATGCATCCGGAATGGGGCGAATATTTGCGCAATGGTCCGATGGTCGAATTTGATCGGAATGGCTCGTATCCAGGGACCGGCGGCGTTGGGGGAGGGACCGTTGCTCTACTTGAGGAACTGGGATATTCGTCAGAAGACATCGAAGGTTTGTTGGAGGCCGGAACGGTCCGAGCTGCGTGACAAATCAATCCACATGGGCGCGGCGTTGAGACAGAAACCAACGGATTATTTTTCAAGGGACCAAATTCGTGCTTTGCGGAAACGCTCGTCTTGGCACGCGACTTGGCTCTTGGTGCATTGTTGGGGCGTCATAGTCGCGACGTGGGCGGTATGTGCGTTATGGACAAATCCACTTGTTGTAGCTGTTGGCGTGGTGATCGTGGGGGCTCGGCAATTGGGTTTGACGGTGCTCAATCACGACGGAGCACATCATTTGTTGTATTCGAACCGAGGGCTGAACGATTGGGTTTCAGAGTGGATACTTAATCGACCACTTTTTGGCGCATCGGTCTACGGTTATCGCAAATCGCATCTCGAGCACCATAAGCATACCCAACAACAAGGCGATCCGGATCTCGTTCTGTCGGCGCCATTTCCCATCACAAAAGAGAGCTTTCGGCGGAAGGTTTGGCGCGATCTTTCGGGTCAGACGGGATGGAAGCAACGAAAAGAAATTTTTGTTTCCGCATTCCGTCGGACCGGCGGCCCGATATCCAACCGCTTTCATCGAGCGGCCTACCGGCTCGGTCCGAACCTCCTAATTAATGTGGGTTTTTTGGCTGGATTTGCGGCATGCGGGGTGTGGTATCTATACTTTTTTCTTTGGTTGTTGCCGTCGATGACCTGGCTGTTGTTCATATCCAGACTACGAAACATCGGCGAGCACGCCTGCGTCGTTGACAACGACGATCGATTGCTCAATACCCGCACCACCAGAGCAAGCTGGCTCGAACGGGTGTTTATCGCCCCGTACTGGGTGAACTATCACTTGGAACACCATCTTTTGGTTTCTTGCCCCTGTTATCGGCTGCGTCGGGCGCACCGCATATTGATGGACGGGGGACATGGTCCAGCGATGGATCTGCAACCAAGTTATGCCCAGGTGATCCGACTAGCGACGGCAGCGGCGTAACGGACCGTGCGTGGCTCGATGTTGGTCGCGGCGGGAAATTTAGCCGGCTTGGCTCTAATCTGCCTGATCAGTGGATGCGAGCCACAAAGCCCGCCGGTTGAACGCGACGTCGTGCGGAAGCTATTGACCGGTTTCGTTCTGCCCATGGGGAACTTATCCATTGTGAGTCGCCCATCGGATTGCCGTACGGATGGGCGGAGCGATCTGGCGCTACCGCTCGGGCTGTTCGACGCGTTTCTGAGAGCGAATAACGAACAATCGACGGTGTTCGACCTGTCAGAATTCGGCGACCGAGTCGCAGTAACGAGCGATCACCCCAGAAGGTTGTATTTGCGTTCTAGAAAACCGGTTGTTTCGGTGTCCAGAGCAGGAATGACCACGAACGACGCATTGGTTTGTGTTGAAGTCTATGCTCAGGAAGAGAGGGCTTTTTTCGTTTTCTTGCGGCGCGAAAAGACAACTTGGCGTCTCGCCGGTGAAGTTGTTTCTTGGGAAGAGCCGGAGGAAGAGGATCTAACCGAAGACCCGGAGGACGGTTATTGACGGTCGAGCGGAGGGGGGACGTTCAATCGTAGAGATTGTCGAATTCCTTGGCGGCGTTGCTGGTACGAGCCTCTCGAATGCATTGGGCGAGCAAAGGAATACCGTCGCGGATGTCTTGATCTGGGACATGCCCGAAGGCTAATCGCAGATACGGGCGGTCGTCGCCGGTAATGTGAAAGTTTGCGCCTGGGGCAAAGTACACGTTGCGCGCGGCGGTGAGTTCGGTCAGTTTTCTCTGGTCGACGTCTTCGGGATAACGTAACCACACGAAAAGCCCTCCGGCTGGGTCCGACCAGGCGCAGATATCGTCGAGTTCATCCGCAAGACCATCGACGACAAGATTTTTCTTGACGCGAAGCGATTCGTTTAGGTGGTCCGTTAATGACCAGACGCCGTCTCGGTAGAGCTCGGCAACAATGGCTGCTGCCAGATAATTTCCACCCGCATCATGTCGCCGCTCTAGAATTTGATCAAACATGGGGGGTCGCGCCAGCAAGTACCCGAGCCTCAACCCCGGCGCCAAGATCTTTGAAAGCGAGCACAGGTAGATGATCTTGGCGTAATCGGACAGGGCGTAGAGTGCACTCGGTTTGTCACCATCGAAGTGGACATCGCCGTAACAGTTATCTTCAACAATCGGGATGTCGTAATTCTCGGCGATGCGTATGAGCTGCTGTCGTCGATCTAACGACATCACCGTCCCGCTCGGATTTTGATAGGTCGTTAACGCGTAGATGAATTTGGGTTTGCGTTTAGGGCCCAATCGATCGAGGGTCGACTCCAAGAGATCGACGCGCATGCCGTCGTTGTCGAGTGGCAACCCGACCATTTCGATACCTAAACTGCGATAAGCGCTGATGGTTCCTGAGTAGGTGAATTCTTCGCAAATAATCGTGTCACCGGGATGTGTGAGAGCTTCCGCGGTAAGAGTGACGGCCTGCATCGAGCCGTTCATGAGGGCGATCGCATCGGGGCTGACGGACACACCTTCGCGTTCGGATTCCCGTGTTGCCATGATTGCCCGCAATTCGGGATGACCTAACCGCCCGTGATAGTTGGTTAGAGCCTCGTACTCACGCTCGATCGCGACAGTCGCAGCGCGTTGCATCTCGTCGACGGGAAAAGTTTCCGGGTTGGTACGGCCGACCGCAAAATCGAAGCGTCGACTCATTGATTGCCCATAGCTAGCTCGTTGTTGGCGAGGTAGGCGTAGCTTTGTTCAACGGCGGTCATCATGTCGGTATCGCAGTCGTCGAGTTCGACAACGATCCACTCGAGGATGTCCTCATCGGCTGCATCGATAATCGCGGGAATATCCATACGCCCGTCGCCGACTGCAACATGAGCTTCGCCCTTGGTGAGGGGGCCGTCTTTAATATGGAGAAGAGGTGCTCGTTTTCGGATTCTTCTGACCTCAGATACTGGATCGGAATCGCCGAAATTTGCTGCCCAGTAGGTGTCCACCTCAAAGAGTACGTCGGGGCACTCTTCCTGAAGAATGTGATAACCCTTCCTTCCTTCATGTTCGACGAATTCCCACCAATGGTTATGGAGAAACAGCTCGAGTCCTGCGTGATTTAGCTTATCCGTCAGATCGTTGACGGTATCGACCGTTCGTGCAATAGCGTTTCGATCGGCAAAATCGTCAGGGCCGAAGCCTCCGGCGGCTCGTGAAAGATCCAAAGCGCCCACCGTATCGATTACCTCGTTAATGTCGGACCGGTTCGCCCACGGGTAGTGAGTGGATGAAACCGTCATTCCCAAATCTTCAACCTGTTGTCGGAATTCCTTAGGGGACTTACCGAATAGGTTAAAAGGTTCCACGCCAAGATAACCAATGTCCGCCAGCCTCTTTAGAACTTCGTCGAAATTGTCGGCGGAGGCGTCGCGCAACGAGTAGAGCTGGACAGAAATGGGTTTCATGTTGTGTCTCTTTTGAGGAGTTCATCAGCTATCGCTAATTGTATATCCAGACGCGGCGTCATCGAACGGTTTGTTCGGATTGCGGACGGTCACTCATAGGGCCCCGGTGCGCTGCTTCTATCCGCCTTAGGGTACCGCTAACCAACTTTCGTTCGGTGGTGGCCACCGGAATTTGTTAGGCGTGTAGTCATTGCCGTTCGGGCGCGAACTTGACGGTATTGCCTATTCCAACGTTCAATCGAAACGAGGGAGGTGAGGCTGCATGACGCGTTTACGAATGGGGCTTGTAGGGGGTGGTGATGGCGCTTTCATCGGTGCGGTCCATCGGATGGCGGCGGAGCTCGATGGGCGTATCGAGCTCGTCTGTGGTGCATTTTCTAGCGATCCATCTCGATCCAAACGCTATGGGCAGGAGCTGTACGACCTCCCACCGAGCAGGAGTTATGGAACGTTCACTGAGATGGTGACCGAGGAGACGAAGCTTCCGGCGCAACAACGTATGCATTTTGTCGTGATTGCGACGCCCAACCACCTGCATTATCCGGTTGCCGAAGCGACGCTTCAGGCAGGATTTCACGTCATGTCTGACAAACCAGTGACGTTCGACCTTCACGAAGCCAAGATTCTTCGCGCTCTTGCCGCGGAAAAGAATCTCCTCTTTGGGCTTACCCACAATTACACGGGATACCCCATGGTCAAGGAGGCACGTCAACTCATTAAGACCGGCGCATTAGGATCGATACGTCGAGTCATTGTCGAATATATCCAAGGCTGGCTTTCGGAAAGGCTTGAAACGCAAGGTAACAAACAAGCACGCTGGCGGACCGATCCGAAATTTTCGGGGTCGGCTGGTTGCATGGGAGATATCGGCACACACGGCGAAAATTTGCTCGAATACGTGACCGGGTTGGAGATCCATTCGCTTTGCGCCGACCTAACGACGTTTGTTCCAGGACGATTGCTTGAGGACGACGGCAACGTGCTGTTGCGATTCTCAAACGGGGCACGCGGCGTGTTGCTCGCCAGTCAAATTGGGGTCGGCGAGGAAAATGGATTGAAACTTCGGGTGTATGGTGAACGGGCCAGTCTAGAGTGGGTCCAGACGGAACCGAATTCGCTAATCGTTCGGTGGCCAGATCGTCCGTTCGAGATCCGGCGCACCGGCGGTCCAGGCGTAAGTGAGGCTGCGACCGCCGCGACCCGTCTTCCTGCGGGTCACCCGGAGGGCTTTTTGGAAGCGTTTGCTTTGCTGTACCGTAACTTTGCTCGTGCGCTAGAGGCTCGGTTGGAAGGTCGTGATCCGCGGTCTGAAGACCTCGACTTCCCGACGATTGATGATGGTGTACGCGGTATGGCGTTTATCGATGCGGTGGTGAATAGTTCCACTCGGGGTAGTGTTTGGACCGATTTCCCGGCGTGGAATTAGGTAAGGGGCAACGCATGAAAACACTGAAAGGGCCGGCGATTTTCCTCGCTCAATTTATGGCGGACGAGGAGCCGTTCGACAGTATCGAGTCGATGGCGAAATGGGCCGCAGATCTTGGATTCCTCGGGATCCAGGTGCCAATAGGGAACACAGCGTTTATCGACGTTCAGCTGGCGGCCGAAAGCCAAACGTACTGCGACGAGTTGAACGGAATTGTAGGATCGCACGGCGTTGAAATTACCGAATTGTCGACGCATCTCGAAGGCCAATTGGTCGCTGTTCATCCGGCCTATGACCTAATGTTTGATGGATTCGCGCCAGCTTCCGTTCGCGGCAATCCATCAGCTCGAACGGATTGGGCGATCGAGCAAGTCAAACTTGCGGCTCAGGCGAGCCATAACCTCGGACTCCAATCACACGTTACGTTTTCGGGAGCGTTTCTCTGGCCGATGATGTATCCCTGGCCGCAGCGGCCCGCTGGGCTCGTTGACGAAGGATTTCGCGAATTGGCGCGCCGCTGGCGTCCCATTCTTGACGTCTTTGATGAATACGGCGTGGATTGTTGTTACGAGATACACCCAGGTGAAGACCTGCACGATGGCGTAACGTTCGAAAGGTTTTTGGCGGAGGTCGATGACCACCCCCGTGCCAATATTCTTTACGATCCAAGTCACTTTGTCCTGCAGCAATTGGACTATTTGTCTTTCATCGATATCTATCACGAACGCATCAAAATGTTTCATGTCAAAGATGCAGAGTTCACGCCAAGTGGACGACAAGGTGTTTACGGTGGTTATCGGGATTGGCTTGATCGAGCAGGTCGATTTCGTTCTTTAGGTGATGGCCAAGTGGACTTTCGCTCGATCTTCTCGAAATTTTGTGCGCTCGACTTTGACGGCTGGGCCGTTCTTGAGTGGGAATGCTGCCTAAAGCACCAAGAGGATGGTGCTCGCGAAGGAGCCCGGTTCATTCAGGACCATATCATTCGGGTGACAGATAAGGCATTCGACGATTTTGCGTCGACGGGTCTCGATGCAGAGGTGAACCGGCGAATTCTTGGCCTAGGGAAGAAGTAGAACCTTTCAAACGCGCGGATGCGTAGGTAAATACGACAGGCGGATTTTCCGTCGGCGAACCGATCGCGTAACATAGGCCAGTTGAGACACCACGATCACACATCAAGAGTTGACGGGCCGCGCAGGGAGCGGTCGACGTTCAAACATCTCTCGCACCTAAAACGTCTTGGCCCTTATGTCCGTCGATTTGGCTGGGTCTTGTTGGCATCGATCGGTGGGTTGCTGGTCGCGCGCCTGTTTGACGCGATCGTTCCGCTGTTCATGAAGACCGCCATTGATAGCCTCGCAGATCCCGACATAGAGCCAACCTTACTGGTCCCGGTGCTCTCGATTTTAGGGATCGTTGCCACCCGGTTTCTTATTTACGTCTTTTCCCAACGGGCGTTGCGCCGACTGTCGATTAGCGTCTCCTACGATCTACGCAAACGCTTATTCAACCATGTCCAATTCCAAGGGGCGCATTTCTTTAACCGATTCGGTACCGGGGACTTGATGTCACGCGCTGTCAACGACGTGAGTATGGTGCGGATGGTGGTCTCGTTTGGCGCGGTCACTATTCTTACGACGGTGTTCACGCTGATCACGGGGTTGTACTTCATGATCATGTTGTCGCCATCACTCACGTTTTGGGTGGTTCTGCCTCTGCCGTTGGTCGGGGTAGCTGGGTTTGGTATGGCGCGTGCGCTATTTCCCTATTACATGGATCGACAGGAAGCTATGGCTGAGGTGACGGCGTTTACCCAGGAAAATCTCAATGGAATTCGCACCGTGCAAGCGATGGCACAAGAAGAAAAGGAGATTGATCGCTTTCGTGACGTGAGCACCCACTACGCCCAGACGGTCTACCGTGTGAATCGGTACCAGGCACTCATGAATGTTGTGATGGGGTTTATTTCGACGGCCTCGACGGTGATTGTGATTTTTTATGGCGGGGCATTGGTGCTTCGCGGCGAAATCACTCTGGGTACGTTCATGGCGTTTTTTTCGTACCTCATGATGGTGGCCTGGCCGGTACGGATGATCGGAATGTCCATCACGATGTTCACTGCTGCGGCTGCTGGAACCGAGCGTATCTTCGAAATTCTTGATTACGAACCGGAAGTGGACGATGCCTCGACGAAAACTGTAACGACTGAACTACGAGGCCGAATTGAGTTTCGCAATCTGGTTTATAGCCATCCGGGTGCACCTAGACCAACGATTGACGGAGCCACCTTCAACATTGAACCAGGCGAAACGATCGCATTTATGGGACGGGTTGGCTCCGGCAAATCAACGTTACTTAACGCCATCGTCCGCCTCGTTGATACGCCCGCAGGGATGGTTTTTTTGGATGGCCACGATATTCACGATTTCCCGCTACACCAGTTACGAGGAGCAGTCACGCTTGTTCCGCAGGATCCTTTTTTGTTTTCGATGACGCTCCGTGACAACTTGACCTACGACGATTTGAGTCGTGGTGACGAGTTGATATGGGAAGCCGCGGAGGCAGCCGCGTTTGCCGATCCTTTGCGCCGACAACTTGCCGAGGGGCTTGACACCATGGTAGGGGAACGCGGCGTCACGCTTTCTGGAGGTCAGAAGCAACGTGCGACGCTTACCCGGGGGATGGTCCGAGACGCAAAAGTGCTGCTGCTCGATGACTGTTTCTCGAGTGTCGACACAGAGACCGAGGAACGGATCCTGCGTGGGCTGCGCCGTATGCGGGGTGGTAAAACAACCATGCTGATTTCCCACCGGGTCTCAACGGCGCGGCACGCCGATCGGATTTTTGTTATTGACGGCGGAAGATTCAAAGAATCTGGAACACATCAAGAACTAATTGCGCGGGGTGGTTACTACGCCGATCTTGCCGCCGTGCAGAGTAATCAAGATGAGGATCGTGAACGTAAAGCGAGGTTGCTGCGGGATCTCGATAGCGAAATCTCCGCGGAGCCGATGCCAGAGGCGGCGAAGCTGTGAGTGAAAATGCGATTCAGGCACCGGGTCCGTCCCGCAATTACTCTGCGTTCGACGCCGAACTCACTCATCAGGCCCTCAACGTTCGACTCTTCGTTCGGCTGCTCGGATGGCTGAAGCCTTACCTGATTACATTGTTTGTCAGCATTGCGTTTGTTGTGATGGCTGCGCTATCTCAAGTACTGATGCCAATTCTCACGAGTGTTGTCATTATCGACACGATTCTGGTGCCAACGACGATTGCGAGCGACGCCCCAGATTATGGGTTGCTAGCGTTGGTGGATTGGATTCAATCGACGTATGCCCTTGAAGCGCTTTCAGCGGCAGGGCTTGTATACGTCACGGTGCTTGTGGGTCAGTCGTTGCTCAGTTTTGCTCACCAACTGACACTGTACAGTTGTTCTTTGAAGGCCTTACGCGACCTGCGTATCGATCTTTTTGCAGCACTTGAGCGGAAGCCCGCGTCCTTTTTTGATCATGTTGGTGTTGGTCGCGTGATGACCCGGGTGACGAACGATGTGGAAAATCTTTTTCAGCTTTTGACTGGTTTTGGTGGTCTAGCTGGCGAATTTGTTCCATTTTTTGTAGCGCTGTTTGCCATGCTTGCAATTAGTGGATCATTAACCGGCGTGGTGCTGGTTGCGCTGCCCGTGGCGGCGATTGCGACGATCGCCTTTCGTATCGCGATGCGGAAAATTTTTCGATTTATTCGTGACTCCGTGTCGGCTCTCAATCAATACATGCAGGAAGATCTCGTTGGGATTGATGTTGTTCAGCTCTCGGGCCGAGAGAAGCAAAACATCGAGGAGTACGGCACGCACAATCGCGCTAACCGGGGTTATGAGTTCCGCGCAATCAACTTTGAGGTCCTCTACGACACCTTTAACATGAGTCTGGGGAGCGTGGTTACAGGTGGCATCGTTTGGTTCGGCGGCGGTCAAGTGATCCAGCAAGACATCTCACTGGGGTCGATGATTCTCTTCACATCGCTTGTGCAAATGATGATCATGCCGATCGTTTCGTTGGGTCAGCAATTTAATGTTCTGTTCAGATCAATGGCGTCCGGAGAACGTATTTTTCAGGCGTTGGACTGGGATGAACAATTACACGAACCCGACGAACCGACCGTTATGGAAGGGCGCTTGCGCGGCAAGGTGGAGTTTCGTCACGCACACTTTGGCTATTACCAGGGAGAAGAGATCCTAAAAGATGTTTCTTTTTCGATCGAGCCGGGTGAGAAACTCGCCATCGTCGGCCCGACCGGGTCGGGCAAAAGTACGATCATCCGATTACTCGTCCGTTTTTATGACATTGATGACAACATGGTTTTTGTCGATGACGTGGACGTCAACAAGATCCACAGCCGCGATTTGCGCGAACGGGTTGGTGTGGTGTTACAAGATTTTCACATCTTCTCGGGCACCGTGTGCGATAACATCACGCTTAACAATCCCGATATAACGCGGGAAAGAGCCGAGTGGGCCGCGCGTTCCGTGAACGCGGATGGCTTCATTCAAGAGTTAGCTGATGGCTACGATACCCAGCTCGCCGAGCGAGGACAAAACTTATCGCAGGGACAGCGTCAACTCCTAGCTTTTGCCAGGGTCTTAGCCGCCGATCCCGAGATTCTTGTGTTGGACGAAGCTACGGCAAACATCGATACCTCCACCGAACTGGTTGTTCAAGATGCGGTAGCGAAGCTCACCGAAGGTCGAACTTCCATCGTTGTTGCACATCGATTGCAAACGATTCAGGAGTGCGACCGGATATTGGTTCTTCATCATGGGGTTGTCGAAGAACTGGGCACACACGACGAGTTGATAGCGAAGGGTGGGATTTACTACACACTTCATGAACTGCAGTTTCAAGATGCTGATGTCGCCCGCGAAGTCGCGCGTGAGGATGAAGGCAGCGAAGGTCGGACAACGGACCCGCGCTGGGTGTCGACACCGGAAGATCCATCCGACACTCCCGACCGAATGTAACTCGAGAAATCTTATGGAGATGATGGTACGGCGCCTACTTTAGGCCGACTACCGTATCGTCTAAGATCTTGCTTCTGCATTAGCAACGGACGCGCTCGAGATGAAAGATTTTGGGGGGAAACTTGCGGTTATAACTGGCGGCGGTACCGGCATGGGAAGGGCGTTAGCGCGCCAACTCGTGGCGGAGGGTTGTGATGTTGCTACTTGCGACGTGCTTGACGACAACCTCGCGGAAACCAAAGCCTTGTGCGAACAAGAGGCACCCCAGGGGAGAGTTGTTACCACGCATCATTGTGATGTTTCCGATGAAGCCGAGGTGGAACGTTTTCGCGACGCGGTGGTGTCCGATCATGGTACTGACCATATCGACCTACTCTTTAATAACGCCGGCGTCGGAGGTGGTGCTAGCGTCGTCAATGGTGATCGAGAGGATTGGGAACGCACCTTTAATATTTGTTGGTATGGAGTTTATTACAACACTCGCGCGTTCATGCCCCTGTTGGTGGCAAGTCAGGATGCGCATTTAATTAACACCAGCAGCGTCAATGGATTTTGGGCGACATTAGGCCCGCAAAGTTCGCATACCGCCTACAGTGCGGCCAAATTCGCTGTCAAAGGCTTCTCCGAAGCACTCATCACGGATTTGGCTAACAACGCACCCCACGTCAAAGTGTCCGTCGTCATGCCAGGCCATATTGGCACGTCAATCGCGATTAATTCCGGACGCATTCTCAATGGACGACAAGCCGAAGAACTATCGGATGACGATGTCGCGGCGATGCGGAAACGTTGGGCTTCTCTTGGGATGGCCAACGAAGACACCACTGACGAGCAGATTCGGACATTGGTGGACGAAATGGGCCGTCGGTTTAGAGACGATGCCCCGACGACGGCCGAGCAAGCAGCCGCCATTATCCTCGATGGTGTCCGCGAAGAGCGCTGGCGGATACTTGTCGGCAATGATGCTCACCGGCTTGACGAACTGGTTCGCAACGACCCTGAAGGCGCGTACACGCCGGAATTTATGGTCCGACTGCGCGAGACGGGTGAGTGGGGCCTGGGATAAGCCAGTAATCGGGAAACTAGACGTCGAGTTGGAACAATTGAGCGGCATTGTCACCCATAATCGCGTGCTGTTGCTGGCGATCTAAGCAAGCTACCGATTCGCGTATTTGGTGCGATGCATGGAGACTTGAATCGATGTGCGGGTAGTCGGAACCCCAAAGGATCTTGTCGTGACCGACCAACTCCATCATGGCTCCGATCGTACGTTCCTGTGGTTCAGCGACGAAGTAACAGTTTCGTTGTATGTATTCGCCTGGAGTAAGCGTTAATGGCCTTGGTGATAACTCGTTGAGTAGCTCATCTTTCTCGTTGAGGCGATCCATGAGGTACGCGGCCCATCCGCAGCCGGCTTCAACGCTCACGACCTTGAGGTCTGGAAATCGATCGAAGAGTCCATCGAGAATGATTGATGACAAGGCAGGAATCATCTGCCCTGGCGCACCGAGTCCAAAACCGAAGGTTGGACCCAGCCTAGGTTGCGCACCGTGCCAACCGGAAAACGGGACCGCAGCACCGCTAAATCGAACAATTACGTGGAGGCAACCTGGAAGGTTTGCTTCAGCCAACTGAGCCCATAGGAGATCGAAATAAGAGCTACCGGGACGTTCGCCATCCACGACTTCTGGCGGGACAAAAATTCCCTTAAATCCGAGTTTTAGGCATCGGTTGAGCTCCAACGCCGCATTCTCGACATCGCGCCAATTCACAACTGCGATGGGAACAATTCGTCCTCGACCACCCTGGCTAAATTCGTGCTGCCATGTGTTATACGCACGGAAGTAAGCATTGATCAGGTCAAGGTCGTCCGTCGGGATCGGTAATATTCCGATGGTCGGGAATGTGACGCACGCATCGACGCGCCATTCGTCCAACATCTTGAGTCGCGCATTGGCGTCATAGCTCGCCGGTGGGCAACCGTCGGCGTAGCGAAAACGCCCACCGAATATGTCACGGCGTCGCAAATTTGCGCCCCCTAAGCCGGCGAGGCCACCGGGAAGCACGACTTGTTCAGCAATAATGAGGCGTTCGCCGTTTTCGTCATCCTCAATTCGGATGGCTCGATCTTGATACCGAGCTTCCAAATATCGTTGCCAGAGATCTGCGGGTTCCATGACATGAGAGTCGCAATCCACAACGAACATAGTGAATCCTTGGTGAAAATCTATTTCCCGGCGCTGTCCACGGGCGAAGTATTGTGGCGAATAAACCACGCGAACAATGCCGCGGTTTTTTGCCGAATACCGTGCCTAGACTAACCTAATAATTACCGTCAACGACGACTCGCGCGTCGATCTGTTCAATTTCCGCGTGAGTGGCATACTGGTATTGAGGATAAAGCACAAATTGTTTTCAGAGTGTGTAGGAGAGCCAATGACCCCTGAAGAGATCCTCTCATGCCCAGCGAAGATACTTTCGCCGAGGGATCGAGAGCAGTACTTCGAGCACGGCTATGTCGGAGCGCCGGCCATGGTGTCCGGAGAGTGGCTTGAACGTCTCCAAACGTGCGCCCAACGTTATGTTGATGAGAGTCGCAACGTAGACGAAACGGACAAAAGATTCGATCTGGAACCAGATCACACAGCCGAAGAACCAAGAATACGGCGGCTGAATTCACCGGTAGACGTAGATGATCTGTTTTGGGAGTTTGCCTCCACGGGCCCTTTTGTAGATGTTGCCGAGGATCTGCTCGGACCAAACATTAAGTTCCATCACTCCAAGCTCAACTACAAGTGGTCCGGTGGCGGTGAAGAAGTGAAATGGCACCAAGACATTCAATTTTGGCCGCACACGAACTATGACGTCCTTACCGTTGGCGTGTATCTAGATGACGTGGCTTCCGACATGGCACCAATGGGCGTTATTCCAGGGAGCCACCAAGGGCCTCTCTACGATTTATACGATCACGACAACGAATGGACGGGACACATCCGCAACGAGGACGTCCCGGGCATCGACGCCGAGACAGCGCGCTACATCGCGGGACCGGCAGGAACTATCACCGTGCATAACTGTCGCTCAATCCATGGGTCGCCGCCGAATTGGAGTGATCGACCAAGGCCACTGCTTCTCTGTGCATATTCTGCGGGCGATGCGTTGCCGATTACCGATCTGGTCGCACGAGGTCAGTATGGTGATGAGGTTGTACGAGGCAGTCGGTCTCGCTGGGCTCGTTTTGACCCTCGACCCGTTCTGATGCCGCCGGATTGGAATCGAATCGGGCATAAATCCATCTTTCAACATCAGCAAGCGAAGCAGACCCAGGCGATGTAAGGAACTGCCTCGAGCGGTTACCTCGCTCGACCCCGGATCTAGTCTAACGAGATCACGCGGACGGAATCGTTACGTACCAATTCATGGCTACGTTTTCTCTCATACTTGTTGGCGGGCGTATTGATGATCTCCGTCAAGACTTCGGCGCTTGAACCGCGGGCGACGTCCACATCGCGCGCATCATCGTAGAGCGTCGTGCGTTGACGACCTGTCCGGCCCGCCAACTCGATCATGCGCTGCATTTCCTTCGGCGAGGTCTCCTGCCCGTGTTGTGTTCCGGCAGCACGCGAAATGCTCTCGTTCATTAGTGTCCCACCAAGATCGTTACAACCCGCATTGAGTGCCGCACTAACGCCTTCGTGCCCCATTTTTACCCAACTTGCTTGGATGTTCGTGATGTGTGGATGCAGTGCGAGTCGAGCGACCGCGTGTACCAGAATCGCTTCGCGGAACGTAGGCCCGCGCCGAGCTTTCCCTTTCAGATACATGGGCGCTTCCATGTGAACGAATGGGAGGGGTACAAATTCGGTAAACCCACCCGTTTTCTTTTGTAGGTCTCGGACCCGGATAAGGTGTCTTGCCCAGTGGATGGGCTGGTCAACGTGACCATACATAATAGTCGCCGTAGACTTAAATCCGACACGGTGCGCGGTTTCCATTACTTCCAGCCATTGCGCAGTATTGATCTTATCGGGACAAATCACGGAACGTACTTCGTCATCAAGAATCTCTGCGGCTGTTCCGGGTAGCGTGTTTAGGCCCGCCCGTTTCAGTTCGGATAGATAATCTTCTAGGGAATGATTGGAGGTAGCTGCCCCTTGCCATACTTCAAGCGGTGAAAAAGCGTGTACGTGCATCTCGGGGACCGCTTCTTTGACGGTTTTGACAATATCGAGGTAGGTCTGCCCCGTGTATTCGGGGTGGATACCCCCCTGCATGCAGACTTCAGTAGCTCCGCGGTCCCAGGCTTCAATCACTCGCCGTTGAATTTCTTCGGCGCTCAGATCGTAGGGTCGCCCACGTAGATTTTCCGACAATTTACCCTTGGAGAAAGCACAGAATTGGCACTTGAAGTAACAGATGTTGGTGTAATTGATGTTGCGATTGACGACAAAGGAAACGGTGTTGCCATTCATTTTGTCTCGTAATTGGTTTGCTGACTGGACTACGGCATTGAAGTCGTCGCCGCGAGCTTGAATGAGGCGAACGATGTCGCGTTCGGTAACGTCAATTCCGTTGCCTATCCCGCGCAGGATGGATGTGACATCAGCAGACACAGTGGACGGTGCCTGGGTAATGCGTGTGAGTATCTCGGTCGGCGGCGGCAAGGTATCGCCCGGAGACCAAGGGTCGATCCGCGGAAAGCCCTCACCGTCGACTCGGTCGAGGACCGCTGCTACCAAGGAATCGTCAACCCAGGTCGCCGCATCAATCGCATAACTAGGATAGATAGTGAGACGTTCGTGCAGGTGCTTCCCGGCCAGGGCAGTTTCGCGCGATAGATCGTTTAGGTGGGGCCATGGTGCTTCCGGATTAACAAAGTCTGGAGTGACGGGTGAAACGCCCCCCCAATCGTTGATTCCGGCATCGACGATTTGCGGTAACACACCGGGACTTAGGTTCGGGGGCGCCTGGATACTCATTGAGGCCCCAAAAAGTATGCGAGTCACGGCGATGGTCCACAGCAGATCGTCCAGATCGGGTTCCGGTGCCAGGCGCATCTTCGTACCGGTCTTCGCGCGGAAATTTTGCACGATAATCTCTTGGATGTGACCAAATTCCTGATGCACTTCCCGTATCGCCAGAAGCGATTCAATGCGTTCTCTACGGGTCTCGCCGATGCCAATCAGAATACCGGTGGTGAACGGCACACGTGCTGCACCGGCGTCTCGAAGTGTCTGCAGTCGCACCGCCGGTATCTTGTCGGGCGAACCGTAGTGGGGCATTCCTTTTTCAGTTAGGCGGTCCGATGNGGATTCAAGCATGATGCCCATTGACGGAGATACGGACCGTAACNTTTGGATCTCGTCTGGGGTCATATTTCCAGGATTAAGGTGGGGTAATAACCCCGTTTCTTCGTGGACGCTGCGCGCCGCTTCGGCTACGTAGTCGAGCGTTGATTGGTAACCTTTTTCGGCGAGCCACTCGCGCGCGACACGGTAGCGCAACTCAGGTTTTTCGCCGAGGGTGAACAGGGCTTCTTTGCACCCTAGGTCCGCACCCTGCTGGGCGATATCCAGAACCTGCTGGATCTCCATGAAGGGGTGATCAAGTTTTTTTGGCGTTACCGCNAAGGTGCAGTAGTGACAGACATCGCGGCAAAGATGAGTCAGCGGGATGAAAACCTTTTTCGAGTATGTGACTACGTTACGGAAGCCCTGATCACGAAGGATTGACGCGACGCGAGCGAGAGCCTCCGTGTCGGCAAGATCGGCGAGGGATAACGCTTCGGTCTTGCTTAGGGTTGTGCCTGCGAGCGCTTTGTCTAAAACAGCCTGGATCACTAGTTCGTCACTCGTTTCCGCGATCGTTAGCGAATAGACGAGATGCTATACCACTTTTCTTCAAGTAACGCAGGCTAGCGATATCTTGGTNTGCGCGAGCGAGCTCGAGCAGTTCGTCGATCGTATCGATGTCCAGACTAAATCCGGATAGCCGGAGAACTTGAGGCTGATAGCCAGCCCGTATGGCTTCGANTTGATGCGGNTTGAAGCTTTTCCCGTCAAACAAGTACTGAAATGCGTTAGGNGGGGTTGATAGTAAGCCGTTCGTGCCGATGTCATTTCGATCGGGAATTATCGTCACCTCCCGATGACTCTTGATCGCTGCATCGATCTCGTCGCTCGTGATGAGTGGTATATCGCCGGGGACGAAGAACGTGCCAGTTGCGCCATAGGTGTCGGCGACCTGGGCGCTGGCTTCGACGACAGCACCGGAAAGATCGTTGGCCCGATCAGCATACAGTTCCACCCCGTACCGAGNNGCAAATTCGGCGGCATCCGAGGCACGGGATACGATGACGATGCCTTTCAACAGCCGGGAATTTGTGAGGGCATGGAGGACATCGTCGAGCATATTCGTGACAAGCTCTTGTCGCTCGGTCGTCGAAAGATGGTCACTTAAGCGACCTTTCGCGCCAACCGAACCTTTGAATGGCACCACGGCCCACATTTTCGTCAGGAGATCTTTTCGATGAATTCGACGACCGCGTGGGCGAGNGCCACACGGTCGTCCAAACTGACCATGACAGTGGGCCGTACGTCTGTCGATAACCCGAGATCCTGAACGCTACTTTTTGCGCTGCGGTCGGCCTCGTCAAGCACGAAACCTGTGATGATGTCGTGGTAGTGCCTCGCCACCTCAACGGCAGTACTTGGCACATTGAGTTCTTTCATCATTTTGGCGGTGGGACCCTTGATAGCCTTCCCGCCGACAATGGGGGATATCGCAACCACGGGTATTTTTGACTGTCGTAACCCGTCTTTCATGCCGGGAATCGCGAGGATCGGNTCGATAGATACGAACGGATTAGAAGGGCAAATAATTACGGCGTCGAGCTCGGCAAATTTGATGGCGGGATTTACTGTTGCGTTGGTAACGCCTCGAAATTCAAACCCAGAGACTCTTGGTTTGCAGTGATCACGAACGAAGTAATGCTGAAACGGGAGGGCGCCACTGGACGTGTTGACGAATGTTTGTACCCGATCATCGCTCATTGGGAGGATTTCATGACGAATGCCAAGTTTGGTGGCAATGTCGCGGGTAGTTTCTGTGAGAGTTAAGCCTGCCGCGAGTCGCTCACGGCGATACACGTGCAGGGCAAGATCTCGATCACCAAGGCGGAACCAAGTCTCTTCGTCGAGATCCTTAAGCGCGTCCATAAAATGCCAAGTTTCGTTCTCGGTTCCCCAGCCAGTGTTCTGATTAGATCGCCCGGCCAGCGTATAAGTCAGTGTGTCGACATCTGGCGAAATATGGAAACCGAGATGGTTAAAGTCGTCACCGGTATTTACAACAAATGTCAGTTCGTCGGCGTCGACGACGTGTGACAAGCCGAGAGCTAACTTGGCGCCTCCAACGCCNCCTGTGAANGCAAGATATTTCAAAGAAATAGGTCTTCTTCGATGGGTCGGTTGATCATTGCGGCGGTTTGGTCACCGGGTTGGTAATCAAATCCGCGGACTATCGCCGCTGGAATTCGCTCCGTCGTCTCTCCCATTACCAATGTCGCAGCGGTTGCAATACTGTCGGCTCGATTAATGAGTGTTACTTTCAATTCGCGTCCGTATAGGTCGGCGCCACCGCGATGATCGTCGAGCACGGTGAAGCCGGAAGCACCAATCGCAATACCAGTCGTTCCTAAGCGCCAGGGTCGATTCCCAGAATCTGAAATAAGGATGCCGATCTCTTTGCCGGAGAGATGCCGGATGCTATCGCGAAGACTCTTAGCGCTGGCGTCAGGATCGAGGGGTAAGAGCAGGGCTGCGTCACCATCACCATGGTCAATGTTCGATTGATCGACGCCAGCGTGAGCTCCGACATGTCCAAGTCGATGCCGCATAATCATTACGCCAGGTTTGTGTCGGACGACTGCTTCCGATTCGCGCAAGATAACTTCCACAAGGCGTGGGTCTTTCTCCGTTTCTGCGGCGAGATCAATAGCCTCCTTCGAGGGAGTGACGGACGCTAGGGGTACCAGGCGACCCTCTGCCTTAGAAACGATCTTTTGAGCGATGACGACAACGTCGCCGTGTTCAAGGGCTTGTTGGTTGGTTTTGAGTTGGCCCGTTATCAGGTGCGCCAGATCGTCGCCCTCGTGGATCATGGGGAGCCCTTTCACTGGCAGAACGCGTAATTCCATGAAATTACTACTCCGACTGCCCAACGATTTGGAGACCGGAATGTGAAATGTCGTGACGCCGATTGATTTGGATCAGGACACTGGTCAACGCTTCAGCCGCGGCCGAGTTTTCAATCGGCCCGGCATGCCAACCGGTCATACCCGCTTCTTGTGCGAGTTGAATCACTTTGTCTCGAGCGGCACGTTTATTTCCGGCGACGAGAACGTCGCATTCAACTGTGACGTCTTCTTTCAGCAAGTGTGCCGCGACGTTTTGGAAGGCGCTGACGACATGAACGTCGTCACCGAGGAAATCTTGAGCTCGCTTGCCGGCGCTACCTTCGACGGGGAGTTGCACCATGCCAACTTTAGGCGGTACCAGAGGCACCGTAACGTCAATCAAGATCTTGCCGCGAAGTCCGGACTTAACCGTTTCCAGGGTCGATAACTGATGTTCTGCTGGTACCGTGAGCACGACGATGTCGCCGGCGGTTGCCGCGTCCGTATTCTCCATGGCCGCAGCCGGCGTTGTCGGGCTTATCTTTTCGAGCTCGGCAACAGCAGCCTGTGCTTTCGGCAAGGTGCGTGAGCCGATAACAATCTTGTAGCCTGCTTTTGACCAACGAATAGCAAGGCCGGTCCCAAGATCGCCGGTACCTCCGAGGATCGCAATGGTTTCGTTATCCAACGTAATTCCGATAGTTGAGTAAGCACGGAATTATCTGCTTTTTCGTTTTATTGATGCTAGACCCGTGCACGAAAAGGATGTTGCGTGGACATTACGATGTCACTGCTATTAAAAGGTCTTGAATCCGTTTGAATCACACGACAGGATAACGGTTTGCGCAATCCGGGGGGTGATATGCAAATTGGTGTCATGATCGGCGCGGATGCGGCCACTAATAGCATCGACGATGTAGTCAACCTCGCCAAGAACATCGAAGCGAAGGGCTTACATAACGTTTGGATGGCTAATATTTTTGGTTTTGATGCGATTTCGACGCTATCGATTGTGGGTCGAGAAACACAACAGATTGGCCTAGGGACGGCGGTTACACCAACGTATCCACGGCACCCGACGGCGCTTGCGCAACAGGCGATGACTGCCGCTGCGGCGACAGGTAATCGTTTTACGTTAGGTATCGGTCTTTCGCACAAGATTGTCATCGAGAACATGCTCGGATTCTCCTATGACCGACCCGCCGCTCACATGCGTGAATACCTTGAGGTACTCATGCCCNTGTTGTCGGGGGAGACCGTCAACCATCAAGGCGAGCAATACAACGTGGGTGGATTGCAACTATCGATTCCTGGAGCGGATCCAGTGCCGACGGTAATTGCTGCATTAGGACCNCTGATGCTCAAAATCGCNGGCGAACTAACCGANGGGACCAATACNTGGATGGTGGGTCCAAAAACCATGGAAGATCANATTGTTGCNCGGATTAGCCGNTCGGCGGAAGAGGCGGGTCGCCCTTCGCCGCGAGTGGTCGGCGGTGTACCTGTCATTCTCACGCACAATGTTGATGAAGCGCGACAGCGTATTGCCGGTGGATTGGCAATGTACGGGCAGTTACCCTCGTATCGGGCAATGCTCGATCGCGAAGGTGTGGATGGACCCGCAGATATCGCCCTGGTGGGTGATGAGAACGCGCTCCGTGGCGAGATCGACCGCTACCGAAACGCAGGCGTGACGGATTTCAACGCCGCGATCATGGGAGTGGAAGATGGCGCCTTTGACCGCACCTTGGANTTTCTAGCAAGCATGGTGTGAAGAGAAACCCAATCGATTGATTTGGCTAACTCGGCGGTAACTCGTCACGATACTTACGGCCTGTGTAGTTAGGGTCGATCAGGGCCTTTGGATGCAACCCGTTCACATAACCCTTAAATCCGGGATCGATGACGCTATAGCCTAATAGTGCTTGGACTCTTGCGCTGAATGAAGCTGCCCTTGTCGGTGGCACTGCGAGTGACATATTTTCTAGCTGCCTCATGTTCGGATCGCAATATTGNATCGTGATACCGAGGCGGTGTTGGGNGGATCGGTTGGCGCCGCCGCGGTGGAACAGATTCCCGGCGAAAATGAGGACCGCACCGGCACGCATATTGATTACGGTGCTCTCGCGTTCTCGAGGTTTGCGGTCGTCCGGCCATTGATGGCTCCCCGGGATGACTTCGGTCGCCCCGTTTTCGGATGTGAAATCGTCCAAGGCCCACATGGTACTGACGCCTAGCATGGCCCGTGGTTGTGGTATGGGGAATGCGTTTCCGCCGTCGTCGATATGGAAACGTTGTGGGGTTTCGCCCGGATGNAAATTGATCGCGAGNGCTGCAGAAAGAAGGTAGTTCTTTGGGAGCAGGGCNTCGACNANGGCCAGTGTTTCGCCGTGCTCTACCATCGTGGCGATCTCGGGCACTTTGGCAAGCAGCGCGTANACCCGCTCTGACCGTAATCCCTCGAAATCGTTTCGGCCCATATGAGTGCCCTGNAGCCACGGCTCGAGTCCGCTGCGAATCGCGTTNNGTAGAGCGGGCGCTATGGCATTTTCAATAATCGTGAACCCGTCACGACGTATATTGGTAAGCGCTGTCTCCGTGAAGTTCTGCGAGTCCATGTCTAGATCCTATGCTAACGTGCGGCAATTTTGTAAGAAGGAGTGAGAGTGAGAAATCTCGAGGACAAACTCGCATGGATTACCGGTGCCGGNACTGGGATTGGTGAGGGGTCAGCCAAAGCGTTGGCCCGATGTGGTATGCGGGTGGTGTTGTCAGGACGGCGCCGCGAAATGCTCGAAGCGGTTGCGGAGGGAATTGAAGGAGACGTTGTCGTTGAACCTTTAGACGTAGCGGATCGCGACGCCGTCACTGAGGTCGCGTCTCGGATTATGGTTCAGCACGGACCCATCGATACACTCGTTCTTAGTGCGGGGATCAATGTCAAGNAACGTAATTGGCACAACGTTTCATTGAATGATTGGGACGATGTGATTCGGATTGACTTAGACGGTGCGTTCTACTGTGCCAAGGCCGTCTTGCCGAGCATGATTGATAACGGAGGAGGGCTCATCGTCAACATATCTTCTTGGGCTGGGCGGCAGGTCAGTATCGTCACCGGCCCGGCGTATACCGCGGCGAAACACGCGATGAACGCGATGAACGAAAGTTTGAATATGGAGGCGGGGCTACACGGCGTGCGTGCGTGTGCGATTTGCCCGGGGGAGGTCGCAACCCCGATTCTCGATAATCGACCAATACCCGTTAGCGATGAAGATCGAGCTCAAATGGTCCAGTCCGAAGATTGCGGAGATGTGGTGGCGTTTATAGCCCAACTTCCGGCACACGTATGTATCAACGAGTTAACCATTAGCCCGACCTGGAATAGGGGGTACGTCGCACAAGCACAGCGTATGTTGCAGTCGACCGACGTCTCGCAAGAGGTTTGATGGGGCTAATTGAGCGCGGCGACGCTAGGCAGAACTTTCTCGACCAGTTGGCGCGTTTGGTCCAGCATGTCTTCCGTCCCCGATGCGATGGGACGCAATACAAATTTGTGTACTCCGGCTTGCCGAAATTCATCGAGCAGCGCCATNATTTCTNGNGCGCCGCCGATGGCNGCATACTTNGANGGGTCCTTCCCCATCCTTTCGGAGAGAACTTTGTTGTAGCGTGCAATGATCGGCTCGTCGGATGATCCGAACCGAAATCCGAAGCCGGCACCAAAATGATCCTCATCAATCGTGCGTCCGAGGTCGACGGCCTGTTCCTTGACGGCCTTGATGACAGGGGCCACTTGGTCGGGCGATTCGATGCCAGCTTGCCACCCCGTGCCCCAACGCGCGGTGCGTTCGATGGCTTTGGATGAAGAGCCACCGACCCATAGCGGTAATGGTTGCTGGACGGGTCTGGGGACAATTGANGCTTCCGAGAGTTGATAGCAGGANCCAGTGAACGACACGCTTTCCTCGGACCATAGCCGGGATACGATCGCNAATCCTTCGTCCATTCGTTTCCCACGGCGGGCCGTGGGGGTACCAGTCGCGATGTAATCCCGTGACCGGCTACTCCCGATTCCGAAAGCGGGCAACAACCTACCGTCTGAAAGAACGTCAATCGTTGCACACTGTTTTGCAGTGAGTACGGGATCGCGAAGTCCGAGGCTGGCAACATTCATGCCGAACTTGATTCGTTTGGTGCCGCCTGCCAACGCGGCCATGACGCTCATGCACTCTAGGTTGGCATCGGTACTGATAATNCGATCAGANTGCCAGATTGAATCAACCCCGCCNGAATCACATAGGTCGACCCACTTCCAAAAACCTNTATTGTCGTCAAAANTAAAATTCGCGATACCGATACCGGCACTGATGGTCATAGCCGAACTCCTTGTTTTTTTGGTTCCATCGCTTCGCGTAGTTGGTCACCGGCGACATTCAAAACCAATAGGGTTACCGCTAAAAACGTAGCGGGGAAAATGAGTTGCCACGGAGCATGCAGTCGAGTCGCGCCGTCAGCAATAAGGACACCCCAGCTCGTTTGGGGTTCTTGAATACCTAGCCCTAGAAAGCTAATGAAACTCTCCGCAATGATGATTCCGGGGATNGTCAGCGTCGCATAAACCGACGCGGGGCCCATTACATTGGGCACGACGTGCCTTGTTATGATCCAGAGGTCAGTCACGCCCAACGCTCTTGCGGCTTCGATGTACATTGCATTTTTTACGACGAGCGTCTGTCCGCGGACGATTCGCGCAAGGTCTAACCAGGACACTGCACCGATCGCGATAAAAAGAAGATAAGGATTACGGCCGAAGAAGACCACCAAGAGGATGACCAAGAACATGAACGGCAGACCGTAAAGACCATCGACGATCCGCATCATCAGTTGGTCGACGCGTCCTCCTGCGAAGCCGGCAATTGCGCCCCACGGTAATCCGATGGCGAAACTTACGATGGTGGCTAAAACGGCAATGGTTAAACTCACTCGTCCGCCGGCCATCGTCCGGACGAGAAGATCGCGGCCCGAACCATCAGTGCCGAACCAATGCGTTGGCGAAGGGGGTGTGTCGATGGCATTCCAGTCGATATGCTCTTGTCCCCACGGGCTCAGCCAAGGCCCGAGTAATAAAGCGAGGGNGAGCAGAANTANGCACACAACGGATGCCTTGTGGGNCGGACGCAACGATGACCAACGCAAATCAGTCATTCGATGCCACCATTTCGCTGCGGACTCTAGGATCGAGTCGTCCGTAGAGAAGATCGACCAGAAGGTTTAGCACGAGGATTAATACGGCGTATACCAGGACGGTACCCATCACGAGTGTGTAGTCACGGTTGATCGCGCCTTGAACAAAATACCGACCGAGACCGGGTAACGAAAAGACTTCTTCGACGACCATCGAGCCTGCCAGCAGGGCTGCCGCCGCGGGTCCACTAAAGGAAAGCACCGGGACAAATGCGCTTGGGAACACATGTTGAAAAATCAGCCGTGGATGNGACAAACCTTTGGCTCGAGCAGTCGTCACGTGTGGTAGTCCGAGGGCTTCGAGGCANCCGATGCGGGATAAACGTGCAAAGGCNGCTATGTAGGGGAGTGACAACGCAATGGTTGGTAATACGTAGTGTTTTGGACTGGAGTGTCCACCGGCGGGTAACCAAGCTAAACCAACAGCAAAAACGAGCACTAAAATGGGGGCTACGATGAGCGGTGGGAAAGCNAGGCCCAAGGTGGCGAGCCCGGAAAGAAATCGGTCGCGAAAAGTGTCGTGACCGAGGGCNGCGAAAGTCCCGAGGGACGTNCCGAGCAAGAGCGCAAGTAGAAACGCCGAAATTCCAAGCCCAAGACTGATGGGCAGGCCTGCAGAGATAAGCTCGTTGACCGTGAAGTCTTTTTGCTTAAACGAAGGACCTAAATCACCGCCTCCGACCATGCGTAAGTAGCGCCAGTATTGAACCGGAAGCGGTTCGTCCAAGTGGTAGGAAGCCAACAAGTTTTTTTCGATGGCAGGAGGTAACCGCCGTTCACCGTCAAAAGGGCCGCCGGGCGCTGCGCGGATCAAGAAAAATGCTGCACTGACGACTAGCCATAAAGTAACGATGGCAAAGGCAAGTCGGCGAAAGATAAATCGGGCCACGGGACGCTATTTCCTGCGCAGATAGCGAGCCCCGTGAACATTCCGGGGATTAGTTTGCCAGCCGAGGATTTGCGGATCGACCAAGCTCCGTATCATCACCGAGTATAATGGAATGACACCGAAATCCCGCAAACCTTCAATTTCAGCGCCTTTGAGTAACGTGATCCTGGTTTCAAGGTCAGCCGTGCGTTTAGCTTGGCGCATGAGCCGATCGTATTTGGGGGAGATGTAGCGCCCGTAGTTGACGTCCCCTATGTCGGACATGAGCAGTTCGAGGTAGTGTTCTGGATTGTTTTCGCCGAACCAACCGGCCTGGGCAACCTGGAAGGCGCCCTGCCGAAGATCCGCGAAGTGCGCATTTAATTCCGCATGGTGCAGGCTCGTTTGAACCCCCACTGATCGCCACATTGACGCGATCGCGATTTGGATTCGTTTGTTTTCGTCGCCGGTAAAGTAGCGAAGGGTCAGTTTCAGCGGTTTGTTTTGAGTGAAGCCCGCTGCAGTTAGCAGCTTACGTGCCAGTTCCCTATCGGGCAGCTGAGTCGTTGCGGTTGGATAATTCGCCACTATCGAGGGTACAAGCCCATAGCTAACCGGCTCACCACTTTCCAAGACCTTTTCAGTGAGAATGCGTCGGTCAATCGCGAGCGCAAGCGCCTTACGAATGCGTATGTCATCGAACGGCGGTTCCGAGACGTTAAACACCAGGTACATGACCGAAAGTAGAGGAGATACGCGGACGTGATCGGGCATGCGTTGTCGCAACCAACGAAGTTCGCCGGCGGGGAAATCGAGAATTACATCAAGTTCGCCAGCCCGATATCGATTAAGAGCCGTCGTGGTGTTTTGAACAGGGATATAACGAACCCCAGGAAGGGCTACGTTGGAAGCATCATAAAAACGTTGATTTTTTACCAGTTCGACGAATCCTTGAGGCCGCCAATCTGCAAGGATGAATGCGCCGTTGGTGACGATGTTCTCGGGTTTTACCCAATTTTCACCATGGGTTGTGATCGCGTGACGTGGTACGGGATAAGCGGTGGGGTAGAGCAACCGCTCGGCAAAAAAAGGGAACGGTTTTTCTAGCTCGATTTCGAGGCGATGAGTCGCTAAGGCCGCAACGCCCAGCGTACTCACGGGCGCATTGCCCGAATTAATCGCTTCGGCATTTTTGATCGGGTACATAAAAAACGCGAGGCTCGACGCCGTCTCGGGGTTCAATAGACGTTGGTAAGAAAAGACGAAGTCGGCAGCCGTGACCGGTTTGCCGTCGCTCCATCGGGCGTCGCGCCGCAGTTCGAACGTCCAAATCAATCCGTCGTGAGAAACTTCCCATGAGACGGCGGCGCCGGGAACGATTTGACCCGCTTGGTTCATGGTCGTTAGGCCAAGGTACAAGTCATTGAGGATGGTCTCCTCAAGTCTCAAGTTGTAACGATGTGGGTCGAGGGTTGCAGGTTCACCCGTATTTCCGATACGAATGAAATCGGCCAACCCGTTTACGCAACAGCAAATAGCCGAAATGAGCAAAAAGAGGCGCATCGCGAATACGATACGCAATGGTCGAGTGGCAAGCAAAACGGCACAATGCGCTTCCGCTGAGTCAAATTGAGTAACCTCTTGCCGTATCAGAGGCTGTTGGTCGTCGGTGCACGTGGGTTGGTCGGTCAGGGCGTCCTTTCCGCTTTCGAAGGGGATGCTGACTGGTCGGTCACCGCGTTATCCCGTCGCCCGTTGGATTTTCCCACCGAGGCGACACACGTAGCGGTGGATCTAACGGACAGGATCCAAACTTTCGAGACGTTGAGTTTTTTGGGTACCTATACGCATATCGTGTTTGCCGCTTTACACGAGAAAGAAGATTTGATTGCGGGTTGGCGTGACGCAGAACAAATCGAAACCAATGTCGGCATGCTTCGGAACTTACTTGACGCACTCGAGCCGTCAGAACATCTAACGTTGTTACAAGGCACCAAGGCGTATGGTGCCCACCTCGGGCCGATGGTGAACCCAGGCAAGGAGTGGCACGATCGACCTCCGGGACCTAATTTCTATTGGCCACAAGAAGATTTGGTTCGAGATCGAGCCAACGCAAGTGGATGGCGCTATACGGTGCTACGACCCCAGATCGTTTGTGGTCTGGCGTTGGGAAGCCCGATGAACATGACGTTGGCTATCGGTGTATTTGCTGCGGTATCGAAAGCCATGGGACAACCCCTACATTTTCCTGGTGGCGATGCATTTGTGACTCAAGCGACTGACGCGAGCCTGCTTGGTCGTGCGGTGCGGTGGTTTGGGGCTCAGTCTGGCAGCGATAACGAGACCTACAACATTACCAACGGCGATGAATTAATTTGGCGATCCGTCTGGCCGTCGATCGCCGAGTCGTTCGAGATGGAAGTCGGCGACGATCGTCCGATTTCTCTCGTTGAAAAGATGCCAGATGTGGCATCGATATGGGATGAACTGGTTCGACGTCACGGGCTCAAGCCATATTCGATGGACCAGCTTGTTGGCAAATCGTGGCAGTTTGCCGATGCGGTCTTCGGACTAAGAGGGGGTCAGGACACCCTCCTGTCAACGATTAAGGCGCGAAAACACGGCTTCGTCGACTGTATAGACACGGAAGATATGTTCCGGAACCAGTTCGCGGCTCTACAAAGCGCGCGGATACTGCCAATTTGACGGTTTTAGTTGGAGATATCGGTGGTACCCGAGCGCGTTTCGCACTTTATAACCAAGGTCGGGCACAGCTTGTCCGAGAATTTCCGACCGCCGACTTCGACGGGGCGGGTGCTACCGCCGTCGTCGCTCGTGCGTTGGAGGTTTTGGGGGTACGCGACGTCGCCGCGATCTGTTTCGCCGTTGCCGGGCCCGTTATCGATGGTAGAACGTCGATGACGAATGTGAATTTGACCTTCGACGAACGTGAGATTTCGAAAGAATTGGGTACGCCTGTCGCGGTCATTAACGATCTGGTGGCGCTCGGTCATGGATTCAATTCAGACGCGGCCAGAGCTGGGAAAGAGATAGGGGGAGCGGGCGCGATTCGTGGTGACGACACACGAGCGATCGTTTGTGCTGGTACAGGTCTTGGTATGGCTATTCTTCCATCTCGAGCGATCGGTCGTGTCGTTGTACCCTCGGAAGGAGGTCATGCCCGAGTCACAGCCGTCGACGCCTACGAACGCGAGTTGATCGATGCAGCGGAGCAAGAGCTCGATGTTCGAGGGATTACCTGGGAACACTTTTTGTCGGGTCCTGGGCTTGTCAATCTATACCGCGCCGTCGCCGCATTGTGGGGGACTAAAGCTGAATTACTGGGACCGAATCAGATTAGTAAGCGAGGTATTGCGATCAGTGACCCTGTCTGTCATCGAACGCTGGAGACCTTCTGCGCATTCCTTGGCACTGTGTGTGGCGCGATGGCGCTAACTGCCCACGCATTTGGTGGCATCTACGTGGGCGGGACCGTTATATCGGCCTTGGCGCCGATGTTAGAGGATGGTCGCTTTCGCCGTCGCTTTGTGGATATAGGTATCCAAGCCGAAATACTTCAATCGGTTCCAACGGTAATGTTTAGCGACGACTCTCTCGGGCTCTACGGGGCAGCTGAATATGCGACGCTTGCATTCTCTTCCATCGAGTGAATCGACTTGTATTCGAGTCTTTAGGCCCTGTCGTACAGGTAATTCCTCGTCGTTGGTACGGATGCATTGTTAATACTTAGCTGCAGCTGGTAGACGACGTGGCTTGAAATCTCAAAGGCCGTTTGGCATGAGAGCAGGTAAAACTCCCAGATACGGCAAAATCGTTCGCCCTTATCGCGTACAAATTCAGATCGGACTGCTTGAAACCGGTGATTCCATTCCTTCAATGTCAGCGCGTAATGCTGTCGCCACACCTCGATATCAGCGAAGACAAGTGGACTCTGCTCTACAGCGGAGGTGATCTCAGAGACTGCCGGGATGTAGCCGCCCGGAAAGATGTGTCGCCGTATCCATGGATTCGTCGCCGCAGGTCGATCGGTATGACCGATTGTATGGATCAACGCGATACCGTCTTCTGAGAGGAGTTCGGCGACCTTGTTGAAATAATGGTTAAAATTTCGAAGACCGACGTGTTCGAACATGCCGACGGAGACGATGGCATCGTATTGCCCCCGGTGGTTTCGATAATCTTCGAGATGGAATTGGGCCTGATTGTCTAAACTGCGCCGAGCGGCTTCTTGTTTGGCTACACTAAGTTGCTCGTTTGATAATGTCAGTCCGGTGACGTGAACGTCGTTTTGTTCAGCAAGATGTAGCCCGAGGCTCCCCCAGCCGCAGCCGATATCGAGTACCTTTTGACCGGGTTTGAGACATAGTTTCTTTCGAATGTGGTCGCATTTCGCGGACTGAGCCGCTTCGAGAGTTAGGTCCGGCGTACGAAAGTAAGCGCAGGAGTAGTGCATGTCTTGATCTAAGAATGCGCGAAAAAGAGACTCGTCGAGGTCGTAGTGATGACTCACGTTGTGCATGCTCGAACTTAGGTTATTCCACGACTGCAGAATTCCCGTACAAGCCGCCAAGAACCCTCGCCGTACTAACCCACCTTCGAAGTTCGTTCGCAGAATCGTCAGCAGTTCGGCGAGCTTGCCATCTTCGACATCCCAGCCTTGTTCTATATAGGTTTCTCCGAGGTTAAGCAGCGGATTACGAACGATCTTAGACAGTACCCGTGGGTCATTGATCCTCCACACCACAGACACTGGGCCATGTCCGTACACCTGCTCATCGCCGTTCGGGTGAACCAGTTTGAAGGCCCCGTGTTTGACATTGTCACGAATAAACTTATCGTACATTCGCCATTTCTCTCATGCTTCTCCGCGATCCCCCTGATATTTTCAGCGTACGCGGTCGAATAAGAATATCCTATTCTTGCCACAACTAATTCGCGACAAAATGTGGGGTCGATAGCGAGCCTAGTCGCGAGGCCGAGCGGTTCGAAAGGTGGGACTTAGCAAAGAGGGTATATACGAATGAGGGTCAGCATCGGGGTAGGTAGTGCAGCGTCGGGTCGGCAACGAGACTTTGATCGTCAAGTTGACTATGTCGTGGAGGCTGAAAAACTAGGCGTAGACGCCGTCTGGTCGGCGGAGGCATGGGGGCAGGATGCTGTCGCACCGCTCGCGTACCTCGCAGCGAAAACGGACCGCATCAAACTGGGTACCGGGATTATGCAAATTAGTGCGAGAACCCCATCAATGACAGCCATGACTGCATTGACGATGGCTGCGCTTTCAAACGACCGTTTCTTGCTCGGTCTCGGCGTTTCGGGGCCGCAAGTGGTTGAGGGCCTTCAAGGCCGCCCCTTTGAGGGACCATTGACGCGATTGCGCGAAACGATAGAAATCATTCGCCTCGCATTTCAGGGTGAAAAGCTGGCGTACCAAGGTAAATATCACAACTTGCCGCTTCCGGGCGGCGAAGGTAAAGCACTTCGTCTGGCACAGCCGGGTAACCAAGAAATACCCATCTACTTAGCCACGCTCGGACCGCGCGCGTTGGAATTGACAGGCGAACTAGCAGACGGGTGGTTAGGGACTTCCTTTACTCCAACCTACGCGAATGCCCACCTGGACTTTATTTCGCGAGGCGCAGAAGCCAAGGGTCGGTCGCTTGACGACATCGATATTCAAGCGGGAGGCACCGTGGCCTTTGAAGCGGACATGGATGGCGTGATGGATTCTCTCAAAGCGGGGTTGGCATTCACGTTAGGAGCTATGGGATCAGCTAAAACGAATTTTTATAACGACGCATACAAAAGGGGTGGCTGGGAGGACGCGGCAAACGAAGTGCAAGGGCTATGGGTAGCGGGTCGGCGCGAAGAAGCCATCGCAAAGGTACCAGAGGAAATGGTCTTACAATCGAACTTGGTGGGTGACGAAAAGGCAATACGAGAGAGACTCGTGGCATACAAACGAGCCGGTGTATCTACGCTTCGTGTTCAACCGGCAGGCCAGAATATGGATGACCAACTCAAAACATTGGGTGCGACGATGGATCTAATCGCCGACCTCGACTGATAATCGCCTGGGAGAATGGAAGGTAAAGTAAAAATTCAGTTGGCGTACGGACTGTACTTGGGAGTGGCCACGGCGGTTTTTGGCCTCTATCTTGCGTACACCCAGCGGAATGCAGGGAATGCCTTTGTCGCATCCCACTGTCGTTTTCTCATTAGGACCTTTTGGATCGGTGTCTTGTATGTAGGATTGTCGGGGCTTTTGGTTGGTCTGCTTCCCGGAGGTATTTACCTGTTAGCGTTTCCGGCACTTTGGTGGTTGCTCCGATGTGTTAAGGGGCTGATGGATACTGTCAGCCATGAGCCAGTTCAGAATGAGGAGACGTGGCTCTTCTAGGAGATCTCCACTGGATTAAATAGAAATTTCACGTTTGCGATCGGCCTCGACGTAGAATTTCGTGGCGTCGTGCTGCGATTTTCTCTGTCGTTACTTGGTTTGCTGAATGGGATTGATTCGCGGCCGCCTCGACGTCTAATCCCTCGGCGAGCGTCGTGTTCCAACCTCTATCCATAATATCGAGCATTGCTTCGCGCGTAGCGCGGTCGGTACTGAGAATGTCTTTCGCTAGGTTACGTGCGCTCGGGAGAAGGTCGTCGAGATCGACAACACGATTGACGAGTCCCCAATCGTACGCCGTCTCCGCGTCTAGAAAATTACCAGAAAGGGAAAGTTCCTTGGCTCGGTTAATGCCCACGATCCTCGGCAACCGCTGAGATAGCCCCCACCCAGGAACGACGCCTACTCTGGCGTGTGTATCCGCGAATCGGGCATTGGTGGAGGCAATGAGAATGTCACACATAAGGGCGAGCTCGAAGCCGCCAGTAATCGCGAATCCATTAATGGCCCCAATAAGAGGTACTTTCAGCATGGCTAAGGCATCGCTCAATTCGGTCACAGATGAGTCCGTCGTGTTGTTACTCGAGTCCGTTTCACCCCCCAATTCTTTAAGGTCGAGACCGGCTGTAAAGGCTCGTCCTGCTCCAGTCAGAATAACGATTTCGCAGGATGAGTCTTCAGCCAGATTATGGAAGGTGGCAATGAGTTCGGCTCGTAGATCAACCGACAACGCGTTCATGACCTCGGGTCGATTGAGCGTGACTTCAGCAATGGAGGCGTCACGAGCGCAAAGTACAAGCTCACCACTCATCGCAGTATCTCGATCGATTTGGTGTGTTGGATAATCATTCCGACAAGCTGGTGAAGGATTGGTTCAGAGAGATCGTGTCCTAGCTTTGGGATGATCTCTAGGTGCCCGTCGAGGACGTTGTCGATGATGTTCTTGCTTGCGCAGGGATCAATCAAGGGATCTTCCTCACCGTGAACAGCGAGGACTGGCATCGATAAGTCTCTCAACAATTCGGATCGATCGGGGGCCGTTAGAATGGCGGCCATTTGTCTCGCGGACCCGGCGGGTCGATAGGCGCGGACGTGTGCGCTTTCGATGAATCGGGCAATCCCATGTTCGGAAGATGGATAGTAAGGTCCCGCGTGGGTGTTAGCGGCGTGAATGGATGCCACGGCCGAATCGCCGCCATTAGTAGCTTGAAGCGACATAGCCATGGCCGCAATGACATCGTCTGATGGTTTTGGAAGCGCAGGGTTGCTTGTCGTCGACATCAACGATGTGAGCGTAAACACTCGGTCAGGATGTTCGATTGCGCACAATTGGGCGATCATTCCGCCCATGGAACAGCCGATGATGTGAGCGCCGGATTGTCCAAGATGGTCGAGCAGGTCAATTACGTCGTTGGCCATGTCGCCGAGCGTGTAGGGTGGTTGAATAGATGAGGGATCGGACAATGCCGAGAATAGATCTTCGGTGCTTGGAACATCGGCCTTGACCTCGTAGGAGAATCCGACGTCTCGATGGTCAAATAGGATGGCGCGATAGCCTGCGCCGACCAATGCATCGACCAGCGTGTCGGGCCATTCGACGAGTTGACAACCGACGCCATGGATCAGCAAGGCTGGCGGATTGGCCCTAGCGCCTCGTTGCTCGAAGTAAATCTCGCCGGATCGAGCGTTAAATGACGGCATTCGGGCACTTCGATACCAAACGCAAAATTGTATAGTGCCCGAATTGCGCTTGACAGATATATCGAGCGCACCCACGAAATGACGGATGCCTTAGCTCGACGTTGAGACGAGGAATACGGATACGCATAGGCGAGCGGCAGTGGACAACTCTAAAATTATCGCCGTTAATGTCGAGTCATGAAACGAATAGCGTTTTTGCTTGCCTTGTTGGTCGCGAGTGGATGCGCGAGCATTGTTTCTTCGGTCACAGATAAACTAGCCGAAGACCTTTCGCGCGCGATACTCAATAACGACGATCTCGCGACGGTAAGAGAGGGTGTTCCCGCTTTTCTGATCGTGCTCGACGCGCTACTGACCTCTAATCCAGATAATCCAGATCTTTTGACAGCGGCTGCCCGACTGAACGCGTCGTACGCGACTGGATTTGTGGCGGACCAAGCCCGCCAGAGTCGGTTGACCGATAAGGCGATGGCGCTCTCGTATCGTGCCGCGTGCAGCGATATCGATTGGTTGTGTAATGCACGCGAAATGCCGTTTCAGGAGTTGGAATCCCAATTGATTCGGTTGCAACAAAAAGACGTGCCGACCATATACGCATATGCCAGCAGTTGGGCAGGGTGGATTCAGTCACATAGCGATGATTGGGCCGCAATTGCAGAACTTGCCAGAGTGAAGGCGCTAATGGAGAGAGTTGTTGAACTCGATGCAGGGTATGACGACGGGGCAGCTGTCATGTATCTCGGAGTTTTCGAGACATTACTTCCGCCGGCTATGGGGGGACGACCGGAAGTCGGCCGCGGACACTTTGAAAGGGCGATCGAAATAAGCGACGGCCGTTATCTCATGGCGAAGGTGTTATTTGCCGAAAAGTACGCGCGGCTCGTTTTTGATCGTCAGTTACACGACGCGCTCCTCACCGAAGTGCTGATCGCCGATCCCTACGGCGAGGCATTAACGCTAATTAATTTGGTGGCTCAAGATCAGGCAGCGGCGTTGCTTAAGAGTGCTGATGAGTATTTTTAGATTCGTTGTTTCGCTATGCATGATGTTTGCCACGTATCTAGCCGACGGGGCGACGAACCTTAAGATCGCAACGATTTCTCCCGACGGATCGTCGTGGATGAAGTTACTCCGCGAAGGCGGTCGTGCTGTCGAACTGGCAACCGATGGACGGGTGAAGTTCAAGTTCTACCCCGGCGGCGTCAAGGGCGATGACCAGACCGTCCTGAAATTGATGCGTGTTGGACAGCTCCATGGGGGCATTGTCACGACCGGCGTGTTCAATCAGATATACCCTGATGTTCAGGTCTACAACCTGCCAATGCATTTCCGTACGCCTCAGGAGATTGATGGCGTCCGCGCGATTTTGGACCCGGTATTGATGCGAGGCCTAGAAGATGCGGGCTTTGTTTGCTTTGGCATTGCTGAAGTTGGGATGGCGTATGCCATGGGTAAAAAGCGTGCGACGAGTATTGCCGGAGCCCGCCGATTGAGGGTTTGGACGCCGCAGGGTGACGAGGCCGCTATGCGGACATTGGTTGCGTTCGGAATTACTCCTATACCGTCGTCGATTGCCAATGTCCTGCCGGGTCTTCAGACGGGTCTGTTCGACACCATTACGTCTCCGCCCGTGGCGGCGGTAGCGCTTCAATGGCACACGCAGTTGAGGTACGTGCTTGATCTGCCGTTAATGTACGTCTATGGCTTGTTTGTGGTTTCTGCAACCCAGTTCGACCGCCTGAGTGAAACTGATCAGACGACCGTGCGATCGATCATGGCAGATGTCGTCAGACAGGCGGACCGGAAAAATCGAGCCGACGATGTGGCGACGTTCGACGTCCTGCTTGCTCAGGGTATACAGCTTCTGACTCCATCGGACGACGAGCGCCGCGAATGGAGACGCGTTGGGGAAGAGGCGGCGGAAGAATGGGTTGATAGAGGTATCGTTAGCCGAGGTCTTTACCAGAGATTCCAATCGGCGCTTGAGGCGCAGAGATAACGCTTTGCTAGCACGTGTGCAGCGTTTACTCGCCCAGCTGGAGCTGTACCTGCTGGGCGCGCTTTTCCTCACGATGCTGGGTGTTGCGTTCTACCAAGTCATTGCTCGAAATGTGTTCGGCGGCGGTTTACTTTGGGGCGATGAATTGGTGCGTAATGCGGTGTTGTGGGTGACCATGCTTGGTGCCACCTCGGCGGCGGGCGCAAACAGTCATATTTGCATTGACATCGTTGCCCGATTTGCCGGCCAAGGGGCCCGCCACGTAATTGGCCGTTTCACAAGCTTCTTTACCTCCATCGTTTGTTTGACGTTGGGGTGGTATTCAATTGGCGTGCTTTATGGGGATTATGTTTACCAGACCCCCGGGTTTGGTCCAATCCCGGCGTGGATCTGCGAGCTAATTATCCCGACGGCTGCGTTTGTAATGGGGCTGCGGTATTTGATGCGGACGCTTAAACCGGAAATCACATGATCTGGATGGGCATCATCACGGTTGTCGTAGTCGCGCTCCTTGGCGCGCCGCTTTTCGCGGTGGTGTTGGCGGCTGCGATGCTGGGTTTTCTCGCGACTGACGTCAATTTATCCGTCGTCGCGATTGAGATATACAGAATCACGGACACCCCGTTGTTGGTCGCGTTACCGCTGTTCACGTTCGCGGGATATGTAATGGCGGAGGCCAAAACGTCGGAACGTCTGATGGCTTTAACGCGAGCCTTGTTTGGCTGGATGCCAGCCGGTTTGGCCATCGTGGGATTTGTCGCGTGTGCCCTATTTACGGCTCTCACCGGAGCGTCTGGGGTGACTATCGTTGCCCTCGGTGCCCTACTTCTTCCCATGTTGAAGGAGGCGGGTTACAGCGAAAAATATGGTCTTGGTCTCGTCACCACATCAGGAAGCCTTGGCTTGCTCATCGTCCCTTCAGTACCTCTCATCCTGTACGGCATTGTGGCCCAGCAGCTCGATGTCGGCGAACCATTTACCATCCAACAACTTTTTTTGGCGGGACTACTACCTGTGGTTTTGATGGTGTCGGCACTCGCTGCTTGGACCATGTGGCGACACGGCGACGCAAACCGAACTTCGTTCAATGCGCGGAAGGTTTGGACAAGTTTGACGCAAGCCAAGTGGGAAGTGGCACTCCCATTCGTTGTTCTCGGCGGCGTTTATTCGGGCGTATTCGCGATATCTGAGGCCGCCGCGCTGACCGCGTTGTACGTGATGGTGATCGAGGTATTCGTATACCGTGAGGTTGCAGTCGCGAAAATCCCAACAATCATTCGCGATGCGATGGTCATGGTCGGTAGCATCATACTCATTCTTGGTTGTGCACTGGCGTTTACGAATTTCTTGATTGATACCGAGGTTCCGCAACGCCTTTTTGAGGTGATTCAAGAGCGTATTTCGAGCCGTGTGATGTTCCTCATACTGCTCAACGTCTTGCTGTTACTCCTAGGCGCACTACTCGATATATTTTCAGCTATCGTGATTATGGTTCCGCTGATTCTACCCGTGGCTATTGGTTACGGTATTCATCCGTTGCACCTCGGGATTATTTTTCTCGCGAATTTGCAAATTGGTTATTTCACACCACCGATAGGTATGAATTTGTTTATAGCAAGTTATCGGTTTAATCGACCTGTGCTTGATCTTTATGCCGCATGCCTGCCGTTTATGGTGGTCCTACTCATTGCGTTGCTCCTGATTACCTATATTCCCGCACTCTCGCTATGGTTCCTGTAAGCTGATCGGCTCGCTTGGTGAAGTCCATGTTTCGAATCGTATTGATAGTTCTGGCTTTTGAATTTTCGATCGGTAGCGAACCGGAGCATGTGGTATCCGAATTTCACGACGTGCTTCTTTCTTCAATGAAGTCAGAGGCCGCGTTCGATGAGCGCTACGCGGTTCTCGACGAAGCGGTCGGAAAAGCGTTTGATGTCGCGACCATTACCCGGATCAGCCTGGGGAAGTCCTGGCGCGAGCAATCGACTGAAGAACAGCGTGGCTTCAGTGTGTTGTTGCGTGAGCTGATTGTCGCTACCTATACAAGTCGTTTTTCGAGTTTCAACGATCAACGCTTTGAGTTGATAGAAGCGACTGAAGTTCGAGATGGCCGGTGGGTAGTAAAGACACACCTTGTGAAGAGTGACGGCGGGATTGTTCGACTCGATTACTATTTTCGAGATGGTTTTATTTTCAATGTCGTTGCTGATGGTGTGAGTGATCTATCGTTGCGCCGTGCTGATTACGCTTCCATTATCGAGTCGGGAGGTCTAACCGGGTTAAGACAAAGCATTCGGGAAAGTATCGAGGAATATCGGTCTTCTGATGCGGGGTAGCCTAGTCTCTCCGGCGGTGTTTTTTGTGCTCACATCCGGTTGTGCGCTCAGTCCGGGTCCAGAATATGGTGTTTACGATCCTGTTGAGTCCGTCAATCGACGCTCCTACGAAATCTCCGAAGCGTTGGACCGGAGCGTATTAAGACCAGTCGCTGTTGGATACCGCAAGGTCATGCCAACATTTGCCGAGGATGCGGTCAAAAACTTTTTCGCGAATATTCGCTCCAGCGAGAGTGCTCTATCGGGGTTTCTTCAGGGCGCCCCGAAGCGTGGATTTCGCGATACGGGCCGGTTCGTCGTCAACAGTACACTTGGGCTCGGGGGCTTAGTTGATGTGGCGACTGCGTTGGGCATGGACGCCCAGGGCGAGGATCTTGGCCAAGTCTTGGCATCGTGGGGGTATACGAGGTCTCGGTACCTATACGTTCCGGTGTTGGGACCGACTACGGTGCGCGACCTTCCACATCTCATTGTTCGGGCGTCACTACCTCGATTAGCCATGCGCGAAAACTACAATGCTTGGGTGGGCACCATCGATCTTGCCAGTGCACGTGCCGAGGTCCTTATGGATACGGATGTGCGAGACGAAGCTTCTCTGGATCCATACACGTTCACCCGAGAAGCCTTTTACCAGCGTCGGCGCGATGCTGTGTTTAACGGCGAACCTCCGGTTGAGGCGGGCTTCGATCTTCTATTAGAGGATTTTGACGAGGAGTAACAGACGTTGGACCGAATGCTCGCTCGATGGGTTGGCATAGTTGCGGCATGGCCGCTGAGTACGCTGCTTGTGATTGGCGTGATCACCGCGCTCCTGGGTCAGGTATCCGTGACCCAATTCCGGATGAATTCCAATCTGAGCGAACTAATCCGTCAGGACGCCCCATGGAAGGATGATTTTGAGTCGTTCAAATCGCGCTTCCCCCAACTCGTGGATACTGCGGTTGTCGTCGTCAGCGGCACCTCAATGCAGGGGGTGGAGGATACGTCCAAATCCATCCACCAGCGGCTCCTGGCGCGTTCCGACGTTTTTTCCGATGTGTACTCGCCCATGACGGATCCGTTCTTCCGCGATAACGCGTTTCTGATGATGGATCTTGATGCCTTGGAGTCGATGGTGGATCGGCTCGCGGAAGCGCAACCAATGCTGACGCGCGTTGCCGAGGACCCCAGTTTACGGTCGGTATTTTCGTTGGTTCGTGACGCGCTCGAAAATGAGGCGGATACCGGTTTCGACCGCGTCTTACGGATCTTGGCAGATTCGGCTGAATCGCTACTTGCCGGAGATAAGGCGCCAGTACGTTGGGCTGACGAGTTCTTTGACAGTGGCGAAAAGCGAATTGTTGGCCTGATTATTTTGCGCGGCAAAGTCGATTACGCCGATACGCTACCCAACGCACTTGTCATGAAAAATCTCAGGTCGGAATTAGCAGCCGTCACTGTTCCTGAGGATATCGACGTTGCAGTGACGGGAGAAATCGCACTTTCTCACGAGGAAATTAAGGCGGCCCAAGATGGCGTGCGCATCGCTGGATTTATTTCTCTCGGGGTGCTACTTGTTATTTTAGGCATCGGCATTCGCTCGGTCCGTATTATCGGTGCGACATTCGCCATGATTGGGATTGGGATTGTCTGGACAACGGGATACGCGCTGCTCACGGTGGGCGAATTCAATACCATGTCGATCATTTTCTTGGTCATGTTTTTTGGGCTTGGGGTCAGTTCAGCCGTGCACTTCTCGCTACGTTTTCGGGAGGCCATGCGTCGAGAACATTTAGCCCTAAAACCGGCGCTTGAACGAGCTGGTGCGACGGTAGGCAAGGCGATCCTGCTGTGCGCGGTGACTACGGCAATCGGATTCATGGGATTCGCGCCGACCGACTATAAAGGTCTAGGAGATCTAGGGATTATTTCTGCCGGCGGCATGATCGTCGCCTTGATTCTTACTTTCACGTTGTTACCAGCAGTGTTCGTATTGGTAGGAGCGCCGGGGCGAGGGCAAGATGCGCAGATGGCCAGCGGCGACCTGGCGGTAAAATGGTTATCCGACCGGCGAACCCCCATTCTCGCTGGCGTTTCTCTCCTCGCGATGGTTGCAGCGGTTGTTGGAACCCGGATGTATTTTGACTACAGCGTTCTCGCATTGCGCGATCCCGACTCGGAGTCGATGCGCACGCTGGCACTTCTTCAAGAAGAAGAAATTGTGACGGACTACACCCTGTCAATTCTCACGCGGGACGAGGAAGAAACGCGGAATCTCGATCGACTTCTGGACCTTTCGACAGTCGGGAAGGTCACGACGCCGTTCGATTATGTGCCGAGCGAACAGGAAGATAAGCTCTTTCTGCTTGAAGACGCACAGGCCATTTTGCTTAGTGCCCTTGAACCGGGGATCAGTTCCACGGCTCCGACGCTGTCCGAACTGGAAGAAGGATTCGAACTTTTCAAGAAGGCTCTTCAACAGAATTCGCTTGCAGATAGTGAGTTGGATCACGCTCGCGTTCGTCTGTTGGAGCGCGCAGCTCGAATCAAACCGATCTTGCTTGAAGAATGGCAATCGATCGTGATTACGGGATTAGTCCAGGAACTTGAATGGCTTCGCCGGGCAATTGCGGCCGACGAGATACAGTTTGGCGACTTACCAGAGAGTTTGCGAAATAGAATCGTAAGCGCGGACGGCGAATATTTGTCCATGGCGTTACCGGCACTCGACATCAGCGATGTCTCGGAGTTGTCGCGATTTATCGAGGAGGTTCGGGCTGAGGTTCCCATTGCGACGGGGCGCCCCGTGGTGGAATGGGGCGTCGGAAACGTGGTCGTCGATTCGTTCATATGGGCGCTGGCATTCGCCATCATTGGAATAGGTACGGTATTGACCATTTTTCTACGACGTGCCCTCACGCCGATATTAGTCCTTATCCCATTAGCGCTAACGGCTCTTTTTACGGTCGCCGTTGCCGTATTGATCGACATGCCGCTGAATATGGCGAACATTCTCGTGATCCCGCTGATATTTGGTTTGGGGGTGGACAATGGCATCCATGTCGTTGAGCGTTTTCGTCGGAGCGGTGCCGTCTCGGAGTTGATGCATTCGAGTACGCCGCTAGCGGTTGTTCTGAGTACGCTCACGACCATCGGGACCTTTGCGGCACTGACACTTTCGCCGCATCAAGGAACCGCGTCGATTGGATATTTGTTAACGCTGGCTGTCACATTGTTGCTGGTGTTTACGCTATTCGTCCTACCATTATTGCTTTCTTTTCAGACGGATAAGCCGCGTGACGAGACTTTGTCTGCGGCCTAAACGGATATGCTCCCGGGAGTTCGTGTGAATTGGTTGAGGCGTACGGGTGCGTGAATGTTGAACTCGAAATTCTTGTTGAGGGCGCGGGCTTATATGACTTGACCCAGCGAGTTTCAGGGATCGTATCTAGTAGTGGAGTCGATGAGGGTCTCGTGACGATTTTCGTTCGTCATACGTCAGCTAGCCTCATCATTCAAGAGAATGCGGATCCTAGCGTTCTTGATGACTTGCAAGCATGGATGGATCGATCGGTTCCTCAGGATGCCCAGTTATACGCGCATCGAGCTGAGGGCCCGGATGATATGCCGGCGCACATCCGAGCCGCGATTACGTCCACGAGCATTACGATTCCAGTGATGGATGGCCGCTTAGCGCTCGGCACGTGGCAAGGGATTTTCCTTTGGGAGCATCGGCGTGGTCCAAAAGAACGGAAATTCATCGTGAGCGTGCACTAAGTCGCGGTCACCGGTCTCGAAGCTCGCTCATCCATTTGCGGTGGCCGTCGGGATCGAGAATCATCGACGAAAAATAAGTCAGTAGATCTCGGTGCGATTTGGACAGCTTGGCCTTGTCCATCGCGGTATCGCCTGAGCGACTTGCGATAAATCGAAACGATTCTGTAATAGCCTCGGATTCTCCGAGAATTTCACTGGCGACTTCGTTAATCACGCTGTGCGCTGTTTCTAGGTCAGTTTCGGTCAGTTGTGCTTCTTCGGGATCCATCACTAGATTTGCCCAGAACGTTGTCAAATAAAGACGGTAGGTTTCTTTGTCCACAAATGTGTCAGCCACGGCGGATCGTTTTTCGATCTGCGAAAGGATGGGATCGAGCATCTCAGCAATTTTGTCGCGGTTCATGCCGGGAAAGTCGAATTGGTGCTTGGACGCTGCAAAAAGTTGTTCTCGAAGGGATCAGTCACGCCGGGAATCATAACGTTGCACCCGATTGCAATGCCATGGTTGAGCCTATAGGTTCGGCAGCTGAAGAGGTGCGTGTGGCATAGAGGCAGGGACGACATACGGTGTTTTCGGGACTTGATTTTGAACCAGCGCGTTTACCTCCGGAAGCGGAGGCCCTTCGTGCGGGAGTTCGGGATTTCGTCGAACGGGAATTGCCTGGCGACTATCTACGCAACTCGGACTTTAACGAGGGCCATGCCGTCGAGTTTTCACGCAAGCTCGGCATGCGAGGCTGGATTGGGATGACCTGGCCTAAGCAATACGGAGGTGGGGAGCGCAGTTTTTTTGAACGATACGTTGTAACCGAAGAACTGCTTGCCGCTGGAGCCCCTGTCAGTGCGCACTGGATTGCAGATCGTCAGAGTGGTCCGTTGCTTCTACGTTATGGAACCGAGGACCAGAAACTCAAATATTTGCCGCCCATCACCCGCGGGGAATCCTATTTTTCCATTGGCATGAGCGAACCGGACTCTGGGTCAGACCTTGCGTCGGTGCAAACGAGAGCCAGGGCCGTGGATGGTGGGTGGATCCTGAACGGAACGAAGCTATGGTCGACGGATGCTCATCGCAACCACTATATGGTAGCGCTGGTCCGCACCGGACCGGCGGGAGAGAGTCGCCACGAAGGTTTATCCCAGTTTATCGTCGATTTGCATGACGACGGCGTCACCGTAAGACCCATCAAGAATATTGCGGGGGACGAAGATTTTAACGAAGTGGTGTTCGAGGATTGTGTTGTGTCGGAAGAGAACCTCGTGGGCGCCGTCGGAAACGGCTGGGAACAAGTAACGAGTGAGCTGGGTTACGAGCGGAGCGGTCCGGAGCGGTTCCTTTCGGCTTTTCGCGTATTTGTCGAGTTTGTTCGTTACGTGGGTGCCAGTCCGTCCGACGAAGAATCAGCCCTCATTGGGCGTTTGGCTAGCCACATCATGACATTACGTCAGATGTCGATTTCGGTAGCTGCCATGTTGCAAGCAGGAAAGAATCCCGCGACCGAGGCAGCGCTCGTCAAGTCCCTTGGCAACGATTTTGAAAAAGCCCTACCCGAATTGGTCCGTCTTTTTGCTCCGCGTCTCGGGCCGAAACATCCGTTACGGTGCAGCTTAGAACAGACCTTGTTGCATTCGCCTTCTTTTACGATTCGTGGTGGTACCCGCGAGATTCTACGTGGCGTCATCGCCCGTGGATTGGGGCTTCGATGACGTACGACCTAATACTCGGTACGGCAGAGCGGGTATTCACCGATCACTGCACCAAGGCACTACGCGACAACGCTGAATCGGGATCTAAAGACGATCAGCATGGCGTGTTTCCTGAAGATCTATGGACTCTCATGCAAGAAACCGGTTTGCATCAAGTCGGCGGTGAGGAGTCCGGTACTTCGCTGGCCGATGCGTTCCGCATGATCCGATTGGCAGGAAAATTTGCGTTACCACTGCCTTACCCGGAAATTCTTATCAGCAATCGGTTTGTTATGGGTCAGGGGTTAACGACTGTGGCCGAGGGAGTGATCGCTCCATGGGCTCGTCGTGCCGAACGCGTTATCACAGATGATGGACAACTGGTGGACGAATTCGATGTTGTTCAGGGCACTAATGTTGCGGGCGAGCCGAGGGATGAAATCATCTTTGAACGCTCGGAATCGGTTAAATTGCCAGCGAATTTCCGAGCGATCATGGCGATGACCAGAGTCGCAGCGATGAGTGGAGCACTTGAGAAGCTACTCGAGTTGACCATCAGCTACGTCGGCGAACGCAAGCAATTTGGGCGTCCCATTTCGGGATTTCAGGCGGTTCAACATAACGTCGCGCGCATGGCGGGCGAAGTGGCTGCGTCGACGCGCGCTAGCGATGCCGCCATTGAAGCCTTGGACACGGACCGATTCGTCGTACAAGTTTCTGCGGCCAAGGTTCGAGTTGGCGAAGCCGCTGGCATCGTCGCTGAAATCGCGCACCAAGCTCATGGCGCCATGGGTTTTACCCACGAACATGAACTGCATCATTACACGCGTCGGCTATGGGCGTGGCGAGACGAATACGGCCACGAGAAAGAGTGGCAGCAATTAATCGGTTGCCGTATCGCCTCCGTGGGAGCGGATCGCGCGTGGGCGCTGATTTCGGATTGCGCTGACTAACAACAAGACAAGTGCTAGCCGGGAAACTTCGAGGGATTGGATGAGCGTAATTTGGAGAATGGAGCCCGCAGGAGCTTCGGGGCAACGGTTTTGGGAGGAATTAGGCGGGAGAGGGTTCTACTAGGTCTTCTCCGTCCTCGGTTTGGTCGTTTGCTCGGTTGGATGGCCAATCCCTAGTCGCCTCTTGGAGGCTTTGTTGGTAATAGAGGTTGGCGTAATGGCCGCCACGGGCGATGAGTTCGGCGTGATCACCAATCTCTGAAATTTGACCATCGATGAGAACGACTATCCGATCTGCATTTCGAATCGTCGACAACCGATGAGCGATTACGAAACTGATGCGGCCCGATAAGACCTGGCCGAGGCTGCGTTGAATCTTAGCCTCGGTGACCGTGTCGACTGAGCTGGTTGCTTCGTCCATCACTAATATCTGCGGGTCGGCAAGAATCGCCCGCGCGAACGAGACGAGCTGTTTTTGACCCGCGGATAACATATCGCCGTCTTCTCCGACGTCGGTCCGGTAGCCGTTCTCGAGCGCATTAATGAACTCGTGGGCACCAACGGTTTCCGCCGCTTCGATCACGTCGCTATCGGAAGCAGTTAAACGGCCATAGCGAATGTTTTCTAGGACGGTACCTCGAAAGACGTGCGCATTTTGTAGTACGACGCCGAGGTTGGACTGGAGCCAGCGGAGGCTGCGGTTGCGGTAGTCGATACCGTCGATACGGACTTGCCCCGATGTTGGCTGGTAGAAACGGCAGACCAGGTTGACGAGTGTACTTTTCCCGCTACCGGTAGGGCCGACGATGGCGATAGTTTCACCTTTACGCGCCGTCAGGTTGATGTCGCGGAGGACGGGGACCGTAGCGTTGTATGCGAAGTTGACGTTTACTAGCTCGACTTCGTGAATATCGACAGGCCCGCCGTCTGCAGCTCGGGTTTCGCGTTGAGGTGTAGACCGATGGATACGCACGGCGTTGGATACAGAATCTGAGTCTTTAATCTCGGGTTCAGCATCAATGAGACTCAAGACTCGTTCGGCCGACGCTTGTGCCATCTGCATTTCCGCGAACCAGTACCCCATCACTTCCACAGGGTCGAAGAAATGTCGAGCGAACATCATGAAAGCCACTAACGTCCCAGCCTCGACAATGCCAACCAGCATGTCCGAACCGCCGACCGCGAGTGTGAGTCCAACCGCCAGGCTGCTCATTATTAGAATGATTGGAATATAAATTGCCGACAAGGTGAGGTTTCGGACAGATGCGATGTACATGTCGCCTGTCAGGTGGTGAAATTCGCTTGCATTGGGCGCTTCTCTCGAAAACGTTTTGCTCGTGAGAACCCCCATAATGCCCTGCGTATATGCGCCGGTGATCCTCGAATTGGTACGGCGCACGGCACGCGCACTCCCGAGAATGGTTCGTTGGAATTTTATCGACACCCAAGTAAGGAATGGGACGATGGCCAACACCAACAGTGCCAATTTCCAGTTCATCACAAGCATCGCAACGGTCATACCGAGCATGACCGCGCTACCCCAAATGAGATCGAGCAACCCCCACGCCAGAATGTTCGTGAGGCGTTCACAGTCGGATGTCATACGTGCCATTAACCAGCCGACGGGTCGATAGTCGAAAAATGAAAACGACAAATTCTGCAAGTTCGCGAATGCCGCTTTGCGGATGTCGTAACTCGCGTAGACACGAATTTTCGACGTCATCCATATGAAACTACCAATGGAAACGGCCATGAGGAAACAGGTTCCTAAGTAAACCATTGCCCAGAAAAATAGATCGGCTTCTTGACCGTTTGCGTCGACATCGTCGATTAACCACTTGGTAATAAGGGGATACGCCATCTCCATAAGCGCAGTCACGCTTCCGGCGACTACCATTACCCATAATTCGGCNTTNTAGGGGAGCGTAAAGGTGAANAAACGTCGCCAGAGGCTGATTTGCATCGNGGCNCTGGATCGTANTTCGTCGAAGCCATCGTCATAATTCTCGTCGTCGTAGTTATCCACGGTNCAANCCCTCGAGATCGTTGCGNATCGACTCGTCGAGGGCNCCCTGGATTTCGCANAGNCGNCGATACGGACCTTGCTCTTNCGCAAGTTGTTGATGNGNTCCNTGCTGGACGATGCNGCCNTTGTCCATGACGAGGATACGNTCNGCGTTNCGCACNGTGGTCAGTCGATGAGCAACGATNAGNGTNGTCCGCCGGCCACGACGCTGTTCCAGTGCCGTTAGGATGCGGTGCTCGGTATCCGTATCGACGGCGGATAGTGAATCATCAAGNACGAGTATGGGCGGATCTTTGAGNAGGGCTCGNGCCAANGCGACNCGTTGTCGTTGACCACCNGATANCGTCACGCCGCGTTCNCCGACCATGGTGTNGTANCCTNTCGGCGAANTTGGATATNGANNCGTGCAACGANGCGTCTTNNGCNGCTTNNAGNAAATCCTCGTGCGGNGCNGCAGGNCGNCCNACNCGNAGGTTNGAATCAATCGTNTGNGCGTANAGGAANGGATCTTGGAGTACCACTCCGATTTGGGCNCGAATCCACNCGCGGTCNNTCTCGTTTATCTCCAAGTCGTCGATCTTTANTTGCCCTCTTTGGTANGGNTAGAACCGNAGCAGCACNCGGATAANCGTCGTNTTNCCGCAGCCNGGNGGNCCCACCAGTGCGACCGTTTCGCCNGNNGCGACCGATAACGACATGTNCCGAAGAATGNCCTGTCCGTTGGGGTANCTNAAATCTAGGTTNGNAACGGTAATNGNGCCGNGCCCNCGTCCTNTCGNGGGTGTTGGCTCGANACTNTCCTCGGGCGNNTTAAGNATATGNTCAACNCGTCCGAGNGCCACNATAGCTTTGCCNGANTCNGTAAGGACGCGCCCNAGGTGGCGAATCGGCCAAATGACCATCGAGACTTGGCTNATAAAGACNAACAGTTCACCGACGGTTAGNGAACCTTCGACNAGGAANACGCCNCCGGCGATCAGNACAATCCCAATCTGGCAGGTCGCNANAAANTCGCTGGNACACCAGTAGANGGCCATGACCTTATTTAACCGGTAGTAGTTGTCGCGGAATGCTNTATTGCGTTNGCNAAATCGNTCNNGTTCGAAGTCATGNCGAGCAAAAGCCCGNACGACTCGGATACCGGTGAGATTTTCTTTTAGNACCGCGGTTANAACGCCTTCCGATGCNTCGGTGATTTCAAACAGTGTCTTNATTCGACGGAAGAACACNAAGGCNCCCACACCCANCAAGGGCATGAGNCANATCGACAACCATGCGAGTCGGTAATCACGCCAAAAGAGGANNGGCAACATGGCANATAAGAGCAGCACGGCNCGACCGATNTCGACGACGTGGGCTTGNAGNAAGACGCGGATNGTTTCAACGTCTGAAGTGCAGCGCTGGACNAAATCGCCNCTGTCGGCNGNNTCAAAAAAAGCNGCNGGCAGTCGGTGGAGGTGTCNGAAAAGTTCNTCNCGCAGTCGTTNTGCNAAGGCTTCAGAAGCGATCGCNGCCCAGCGGCTTTTGAGAAANCTAAATACCCCNNCGAGNAGNGTTAGGANNACTCCGGCAGCAGCCGACAGCCATAGATACCANGNAAACGAGTCTGATCCGCTCAACTCGCGGGTGAGCGAAACGAGGACATTGGNACCGAGGCTGAAATCCNGNTAGACGACGACATCAAGCGCATACATGCCGACCAACGGGGCGNCAATGGNAAAGACGCTCGCCANTCCCATAGCGANTAGNGCGAGGGAGTAGCGAGTGCGTTGTCCTNGGGTAATGACCCAGAGACTATTGNGACTGGTCTTACTCACGGTGTTATTCACGATATCCTGNTATCNATCTTGGAGTATTTCCGNTTACTTCAGATGTTCTAAGAANCGGCGTTGACGTATTCGGTTTCGACTACCTTGAAGCTCATCGATGACTGATCCAATGCAGCCATTGTNTCATCCGAAAGTCGTANGTGGGTGGCATCTGCCCTTACTTGATTCCATGTTGGATCCACGGGTATCCACAAGCCGTCCACCGCTATCTCGTTCCACGCGTGTTTGGCGAAGACTCCGTTGTCNGCATCGTAGGCGAGACCCACGATAGTTTTAGCAGGGAGCCNAGCGGCACGAGCTAGCGTGGTAAACAGCTCCGCAAACTCGGAACAGTCCCCACGACGGCGGCTGAGCGTCTCNGAGACGCTCTGGATGTGCTGGAGGTCTTCATAGACTAGGTAGTCGTGAACAAAATGAATCAAAGCCTCGGCGCGNTTNANTGGTGATNNTGTNTCTTGNGCCACAGCGNTGGCGAGNGCTGNGATCNATTCGTCNGAGACAGGATGCTGTAGTGTTTCCCGAAGAAACGAAGCTAGCGTATTGGGATCGACNTTGATGTGCGAGACGCTGNTACCAACAAGCAAGNTTNCGTCGTCCCAAGGCATTTCCCCAAATGGCTTCAATACAAGCCGTGANAGTTTCNTCGGGTTGTGTAGCGGCTCTGCCGTAGNAATTGAAAAGTCTGGGNGNTGNGGAGAATTTGCTCGTTGACGCCAAATCGATGCCGCNGCTTCATCGGTGACTCGGTCGAGAAAAAAGTGTCGATCCACCATTGCTTTGGCCATGAACTTGGGATCAAGTTGAATTTCGGCGAANCCGAGCTCGTTCGCGGACCGCACAATGTAACCTTGATTATTTCGTTCGACGNTANACCAGACTTTGGTTGCAATATCCAACCTTTCGAAATCGATGTGCTTGGTCNTTCGAGACAGCTTTGGCCTCGGCGAGTCNCTCATCAACCACAACTCGATATCGAGGTAATCGGCTAGACNATAATCGGTCGTNAGCGGCAACCGTGCCCCCGTCGGTGCGACGGCNTAGAGCTNGCCTCGGTCTCTCAAGACACGCGCGNTAAGGACGTNGNTATGACCCGGNCCACGGCGTTGAGTATGGGTCGCACGGATGAGCTGATAAGGCGGTTCAGCNGCAAACACATGGACTTCTTCGATGTGCGTCNCAAACTTACTATCTAAACGGAATCGCATTTCGGTCACGAATCGAATCGTCCGATCGAGGAGAACCGCGGTTCGATATTGTCCGACAGCTTGTTGGTTTAACGACACGCGGTACCAGTGTTCGCCCTCCATTTGTTGGATCATCTCCACGAGCGATTGGCGNGNGTTTTGTTGGTACAACCAAGTTGCGGTCACCGCNATCAGTGTGGNCAGGCACACCAGGCCCCATCGTTTTNGTGTTTCTTTGACGTCCATCGCCAGGAAGNAGTCTATTGCGATAACGGNGGGAAGTTTACGGGGAGGNANGTTGAATTGCGCGCCNCNNTATCGAAANTNCAAGACNTTGNGGGTGGANNAATCGTGNTCCTGAATNTNCGTGGACGCGNTGAGACCNTTGATTCTCTATACAGTAAAATAACGTATGACCGCTGACTTACGCGACTTCATACGCAACCGCATACGTCGGGATCTCGANGAAGGTGCCCTNGANCAAGGCGTGGTNACACGGTTTCCCCCAGAGCCTAACGGCNATCTNCATATCGGCCATGCGAAGTCCATTTGTCTNAATTTTGGTGTTGCGCNGGAGTTCGGNGGCAAAACCTACCTGCGATTTGATGACACCAATCCNAGCAAAGAGAGTGAAGAGTTCGTTCGATCGATCCAGGACGACATAAANTGGCTTGGATTTGATTGGGGTGAGAATTTGACGTTTGCGTCAGANTACTTTGATCAATTGTTNGAATTTGCGAAACAGCTGATTGTTGATGGNAAGGCNTTTGTTTGCAGCCAGAGNGCAGANGAANTGAGGCAAANCCGAGGAACTCTCACNGAGCCNGGGNGGGATAGTCCNTTCCGTAATCGCNCNGTTGCCGACAATGTTGANCTNTTCGAGCGTATGCGNGCNGGCGAATTCGGGGATGGTGCNCACGTGTTGCGTGCGCGCATCGATATGGCGTCNCCCAATATCAACCTCCGAGACCCCGTGTTATATCGAATCATGCATNNGAGTCACCACCGAACCGGNGATCGNTGGTGCATTTATCCGATGTACGACTTCACCCATTGCATTTGCGACGCTCTTGAAGGTATCTCTCATTCTCTTTGNACGTTGGAATTTGAAGACCATCGGCCTCTCTATGACTGGGTCTTAGATAACANCAACATCAATTTNCATCCCCCTCAAATCGAATTTTCACGCTTGGGTCTTGAGTACAACGTGATGTCGAAACGCGTCCTGGCGGAGTTGGTAGACANAGGAAAAGTTGATGGATGGAGCGATCCACGACTNCCGACACTTGCCGGGCTGCGTCGACGCGGTGTACCCGCNAGCGCNATTCGCGATTTTTGTCAGCGCGTTGGNGTAACGAAACAGGACAACCTGGTTGAAGTAAAGNTGCTTGAGTTCTGTATCCGCCAGGCNTTAGAGGCGNAAACACCGCGAGTCATGGCGGTGTTGGAACCNTTGCGCGTGACGGTAACGAATTTTGAGGGCGAGGACGAAGTACTCGATGCTCCNTGGCATCCCNAGCAACCTGAAATGGGGATTCGAAAGCTAGTATTTGGCCGNGAGCTATTTATTGANAGGTCTGATTTTAATGACGATCCGCCGGATAAATTCAAACGGCTTTCCCCNGGCNCAATGGTTCGGCTTCGTTACGCGTACATCATTCGCTGCGACGAGGTGGTTAGGAGCGCCTCGGGGGAAATAGAATCCATCCAGGTAACGTACTTCCCNGATTCGCGNAGCGGTGACGATACCAGTGGCCTGAANCCAAAGGGCGTGATTCATTTCGTTGCGGCTTCTAACGCNCGTCGGGNTAGGGTCCAATCGTTCGGCTATCTTTTCNGCACGCCGAATCCGAAGGACNTANACCNAGATTTCAACGACAACTCGGTCACCTCGACCGANGGCTTTGTTGAAAGCGGTATCGCCCAAGCGCCNGACGCCCACGTTCAGTTNGAACGAACAGGNTATTTCTACCGTGACTCNTCGAGTANCGAAGGACTGGAAAGCGACGCTANCGNNNACTCCTTGATATTTAATCGAACGGTTTCGCTACGCGACAGTTGGAAGCCGTGATTATGAATCCTCGGGTTNGCGGTCAACCAANACGAGNTNTGCAGGAATATCGTTAGGATGGCGGACGGNCCACTAACTCNCCTGCGGGTACTCGAACTGGGCACNCTAATTGCGGGGCCNTTCTGTGGNCAATTGTTTGGTGATATGGGTGCCGACGTCATTAAGATCGAGNCACCGGGTATCGGCGANCCCATGCGNTCATGGGGCAGGGGACTCCCGGTCTGGTGGCCGGTGATCGCTCGNAANAAGCGCTGCATTACCCTGAATCTCCGGNTTCCGGCAGGNCAGGANCTGCTGAAGCGNNTGCTCCAGGATTCNGACGTCCTAATTGAGAACTTTCGTCCCGGCACGATGGAGAAATGGGGNCTCGACTATGAAGNCTTGTCTNCCATTAATCCCGGNCTCGTCATGGTTCGGGTTTCGGGNTTTGGTCAATCAGGGCCCTACTCATCGAGGGCAGGCTATGGATCCATNGGCGAGGCTATGGGNGGTATTCGCTACCTCGCGGGTGATCCGGACCGCCCACCGAGCCGNGTNGGCCTTTCGATNGGNGACTCCCTGGCCGCGACGTTTGCTTGNGTCGGCGCNCTTGCCGCGTTGCACGAAAGAGATCGAACTGGACANGGCCAAGTGGTTGATTCCGCNATCTACGAAGCCGTGCTCGCNGTGATGGAATCAACGGTCCCAGAATACACAGAAGGAGGTGAGATTCGTGAAAGAAGTGGCGCTATATTGCCGAAAATCGCTCCTTCCAATGTCTATCCGACCGCCGATGACGATTCCATAGTGATGGGTGCCAANCAAGATTCTGTGTTTACGCGACTCGCGGAAGCCATGGGCNATCCNTCGTTGGCGGAACATCCCGATTACGCGGACCACGTCTCGNGAGGAGAACACCAAGAGGAACTCGATGAGCTNATCGGGCGTTGGACNNTTACGCTCGATGCCGACGCGCTGCTNCAGCAGCTCGAAGCCCATGGTGTTCCNGCGGGTCGGATCTATCGNGCNCCGGAGATGNTCGANGACCCTCATTTTCAAGCGCGAGAATCNATCGTCGACGTCGACCANCCAGCATTTAAGAATCTAAAAATGCAGAATATTTTCCCGAAGCTGTCCCGGTCCCAAGGAAAAATTAGGTGGCCTGGCCCCGAACTTGGNGCGCATAACGCNGAGATCTATCGTGATCTGCTCGAAATTTCAGACGAGACGTTGCANGACCTAATCCACGACGGCGTAGTTTGAAGACACCTGNCCTAGNTGACATTGNGGCGGCNGCCNAACGTCTCTCGGGCCACANTCACCGAACGCCNGTGATGACGTCNNCGTCGTTNAACGAGGCCGTCGNAGCGGAATTATTCTTNAANTGTGANAACTTCCAGCGGACCGGATCGTTCAAACTGCGCGGTGCNATGAACGCGACCTTGCAGCTTTCACAAGATGTCTCGACGGTGGTGACACATTCGTCCGGNAATCACGGTGCCGCGCTGGCNTTCGCNGCGNGGGNGTGCGGTAAAACGGCCATGGTCGTTGTACCAAAGGACGCGAGGCCGGAGAAGCGACTAGCGATTGAACGACTCGGCGCCGAAGTNGTTGACTGTGGGGAAAANTTGGCGGACCGCGAAGCTNTTCTGGCGGAGGTTATGGCATCANANCCCGAGGCAGTGTTTGTTCCCCCGTACGACCANGCGNAGATCATTGCTGGTCAAGGTACGGCGGCTTTNGAGTTGCTGGAAGAAGTTGGTGANCTGGATCAATTGTGGGTGCCGNTCGGAGGTGGNGGCCTTGCGGCTGGAACAACCATTGTTGCAAACGGTCAAATTGANGTCATTTGTGCAGAACCNGAGTTGGCAAGGGACGCGCACGATTCGCTNGCAATGGNCGACCTCCAACCGGCGATGCCGCCGCACACCGTGGCNGANGGACTNAGGACNGCGCTCGGAAAACTAAATTTCGAAATTCTNAGACAAAATAGGNTAGCNGTTGTATTGGTGGACGANGAAGCNATTCTNAGGGCGATGGNGTTGATCTGGAATCGGCTAAAAATTGTTGTCGAACCGTCAGCNGCNGTCTGTTTGGCNGCGATGCTCCTNGATCCTCNGCGCGTNGCTAAACGAGCAGGCATNATTTTGAGTGGTGGCAATATATCGCCGCCTGGNCCTNATTAAGCCATGACGAACNGGATTNTCAGGANCTGTCGCGTGTNTTGAGCCCGTCAAGGGGATAGATCGGCCGGCGTACATGTTCAAATTTAATTTCGGAGTAGTCGGACGTGCAGACNCCNAGTCCTGCGCATTCGACGATTTCCCGCGCGATGTCNCGAAAGCCAACGCGGTAGTGAATGCGACTTTTGAGTAATAGAAACCGTCGCTCGGTNGGTTCGATACCAACGCAACGAAAACAGCCGGGATCCACAGGCTCAAAATGACGCGAAACAACCATAATGTCTACGCTTCCGGTAGATAACACAGCGGTCCTTCCCATATTGGTCGTCAANCCTCTCCCCATTGCGATCGTCGTNGGGAAACGTCCGTCGGAAATCAGTCGAACGCGGCCCTGTANNTCCACCGGTTTGCTAATTCTCGATAAGGCAGGCATGGGTAATTTTCCGCCCAAGGATAGTGTCACGGTATTGCCCACGCCCGCAGCGACCATGGCGTCAACNGCTTCTGGGTCGTAAATAGCGCANACGGCNACGTCGTCAAGTTCTTGANGNAGTACTTCCCTGAGTACGTCGGTTGTGTCCATGGTTCCACCNGANGCCGTGTTGTCATAATGATCAAGCAAAACTACNGGNCCATCGGCCTGGTCGACNTTGCCGAGCTGTTTGGCCTTAGCGACGGACGNATCTAAGGGCTCGACCGTATAGACGAATGCGGACCTTTNATTCCANGCGCTTTCCAATAATTCGTCGCGNAGTCGTTNGGCGAGTTNCACATCGTCGTTGGTCGCAACCACAACNGACAGACCGGCTTGNGGAATATCGGCATGTGGGAAGCCGGTGAAGAGACTAACCGCGAGTGCACCATCGGTCTCCATTTCCTGGGCCCGCAGCTGAAGTTCTCGATTCGGAAAATCGTCGGTTCCTTGGCGCATTACGTGCGGCANCATGGGGTTGTTGCCCCAGGCCATGGTGGGACGCACGTGATTTTCGACTGCGGCGATTAGTACGCGAGCCGCGCGCTCGGCGGTCTCAAACATGTCCACATGCGGGTAGGTGTGGTAGCCGGTCACGATCGTCGCTAAGTTGACGATATCTGGAAAGATATTGGCGTGCATGTCTAAAGAGACAGCGATGGGGAGATCGGGCGCGATCGCGCGGATCCGGCGCAATAATTCGCCTTCGCCGTCTTCGTGGCTACGGGTAACCATCGCTCCATGTAGGTCCAACATTAAAGCGTCACAGTCGTCCAGCGCCTGTAATATTTGTGCCGTTATGTACTCGTAGGCATCATCCTCAACGGGTCCAGAAGGCGCAGCGCCGGCCGCGATCGGAATATGGATGTCGCCTTCCAGCCGTTCGGCAACGGCGAGGTAACCGCCGATGCAACTCGCCGTATCTCGATAAATATTGATGGCATCGTCGCCTTGAAGCGGTCGCTCGCGGCCACCTGAAAATCTCGCCAAGTCGGTAATGACGGGTGAGAAGGTGTTGGTCTCGTGGCTCATTTGAGCAATGACAATGTGCATGGGGCTCCCCGGCCAGCGGACGAGTCGACAATGTACGCCATGGTAGTCTCGACTGCATGGAAGCGGCGACGGACAGTACGACTTTCCTGGGCCACCCACGTGGACTGGTGGTACTTTTTTTCGCGGAAATGTGGGAGCGCTTCAGCTTCTACGGCATGCGTGCCCTGCTAGTTCTTTATCTCACGCAGCACTTCTTGTTTGAAGATGGTGTCGCAGCAACGATCTACGCCTCTTATGGTTCTTTGGTTTATCTCATGCCGTTGCTCGGTGGCTTGATTGCAGATCGATACCTGGGATTTCGAAAGTCGGTGATATTTGGCGCAGCATTGCTCGTATGCGGTCATTTCTTGATGGCCTATGAGGGCGCACCCGCTGACGTGGTGGATGGTACGGTTGTACGGGATGAGCTGGCGCTGGCCGTGATGTATTTGGCGCTCGCTTTCATCATCGTAGGCGTAGGGTTCCTCAAACCCTCAATCTCGAACATTGTCGGCGAGCTATACCAGCAGAACGAACGGCGTCGTGATCAAGGATTTACGCTCTTTTACATGGGTATCAATCTCGGGGCATTGTCGGCGATGCTCCTCTGCGGTTGGCTTGGGCAGCACGAGGACTACGGTTGGTCGTACGGTTTCGGTCTGGCTGGGGTTGGAATGCTTGTTGGTCTCATCACGTTTGTAAGGGGCAGGCGCTGGCTGAGCGGTGTCGGAGCTCCCGCCCGCCCGCTGGTGCTGACCAGCCGCGTCATGGGGGTACGTCGGGAAACGATCATCTATTCGGCCGGTTTCATCGTTGTCGTCATATCTTGGGGCCTTATGCAGTCCCGTGAGTTCGTCGGTGCGATGCTCGCTATTGCTTCGATAGGAGCCGTGGTGGGCATCGTTGGTTATGCACTGATGGGTTGTTCTCGAATCGAGCGACAGCGTTTGTTGGTCGTCGTTTTCTTGACTATCGTCTCCGTTATTTTTTGGACATTCTTTGAACAGGCCGGTACCAGCTTGACGCTGTTTACCGACCGCAATGTCGATAAGAACGTTTTGGGTTTCGATATGCAGGCTTCCCAGATGGGGTTTTTGAACCCGCTGTTCATTATATTGCTCGCGCCGTTGTTCTTTATTGGGTGGGAACTTTTGGGTCGGCGGGGCTGGGAGCCCTCGACACCGATGAAGTTTGGACTAGGTGTTTTGCAGGCAGGATTGGGTTTCGCCGTTCTCGTCTATGGCGCCGGTTTTGCCGATGCAGCGGGCCAAGTGGCGGTGATTTGGCTTGTGCTCGCCTACCTGTTGCACACAACCGGAGAGCTGTGTTTATCGCCGGTGGGATTGTCCATGGTGACCCGACTTTCGGTACCGAAAATCGTGGGGTTGATGATGGGCGTTTGGTTTTTGTCGTCCGCCGGAGCCCATTACTTAGCGGGCATGATCGCCGGGATGGCCGCGGTGGATGCTATGCCTGGTGGCTCCGTCGACGCAGTTTCATCGTTGCCCGTCTACACAGATACATTTCGTTGGCTCGCCTATGTTGGTATCGCTCTAGGCGCAGCTGTTATGGCTTCCGCCCCCTTGGTGCGGCGCTACATGCACGAGTCTGAGTCAGACTTGATGAAGGTAGAAGCGCGTCCCGCAGAGTAGGACCTCGTCGTCTGAGACGTAGGCGGCGCGTCGTCGTGCCCGATCCAGGATTTGATCCCTATTGGCGACGGCAATATCTAATCCAGAAAGGCCTGGACCCCGGCCGTCGGTCGCTTGGACAAACCGTAAAGTAATGTTGTTCAGACGGATCGAAAGTTCGCTGCCGTTTCGATCCACAGGTAGGCCAGATACCTTGCCCCACAGGTCCGCTAGTTCGACGGGATCGGGTCCTTGAAGTTCAACGCCAAGATAATCCACGGTGACGGACTGGTTGACCTTGTCTTCCCACTGCAGGCCCCCGGATGGTTGCCAGTTGCCGTTGAAGTCGTCCTGTTGGTCCCAGTCGATCTCAAAGAAGGCGGCTCGCATGTCGCCAGGGTGAATCTGGCATATGTTCCAGGTGTCTCGATCACTTTCGTGTGCGATTCGAACTCCGTTATCGAGTGCCCGTTGACGTACCGCTCGCTGGGTCGCTCTGTTGTCTGCCTGACAGATGACCATATAACCACCATCGCCGCCACGCCGATCTAGATATCGACCACCAGCGGTTCCCTCTTCAACGGGCACGACGACCTCGAGAAAATTACGTCCGACGCACATCAGCGTGTTCTCAAGACCAAATGCACCGACACCTGGATCGATAAAGCAGGAATTGATACCCAGAACGTCAGTCAGATCATCGATTACGGGATCGAGTTCTCTCGCGACAAGACAAATTTGGCGTAGTTGAATGGTCATGGATGCGTCCTCCCCTTCAGCCTATGATCGAGCTTCAAATGCAACTTGGCTAGCCTTTTGAAGATTGAAATATTCTCCGACGTTATTTGTCCTTGGTGTTTCATCGGTAAGCGGAGGCTGGATTCGGTACTCAAAAACGGTGGCGTGGGCGAGATCGAACTTGAATGGAAACCTTATCAGCTATATCCCCATCTCCCGATGGGTGGAATAGCCCGCCGGGAATTCTTGCGCGCTCGTTACGGAGAATCGGCGGATGGTGCTCGAACGCCTGAACGTATTCGCATGGAGGCCGAGGAGGTGGGTATTGCGTTTGATTATGGGTCTATAGATCGAGTCCCCAATACATTACTAGCTCACCGGCTATTAGCGATGGCGGGAGAAATGGGTTGCCAGCACGAGCTTGCTGAAACGTTGTTTCAAGCTTATTTTTGCGATGGATTGGACATTGGCGTTGTCGACACTCTTGCGGATTGTGCCGCCACCGTCGGCATGAATAGCGGAACCGTCAAGGAGTTCCTTGATAGCCACGCGGGTGTTGACGCGACCTTGAGCGATATTGCCGGTGCCTTTGATGCAGGCGTTGTTGGGGTTCCTTGCTACCGGCTGGGGGGTGCATTTCTGTTGCCAGGTGCCCAGACGCCCGACGTGATGATCCAGTTTATTGACCGGGCAAAAAAACGCCTGCTGGAAACGGAATAGCTATCGCGCATAGGTGGCGAACAATAGGTCGCCATCGTGGTTGCGATGTTCTTTGTCGATCAAATTCAAGATTTTGCCGATGGTCACGGTCGGTACGAAAAAGCTGGGCTTTCAGCACGAGTCGCTTTTCTTGCGAGATGCGCCCACCGACAAAGGACCGAGCGGGTATCTCGAGGGTCGATAATCTCTTCGATCTCAAAGTACTCGGCACTGCGAAACGGAGAGCGGACGCGGTTGAGACGGTTCCGTATGTTGGCGAGGTGCGCGTCATAGTCTGCTGCCTCGGCTAATTCCGCTTTGTAGGCCACTTCAATTCCTCCTTCGATGGGCAAGGAGCCCCAATCGCCAGAGGGCCACGCGACGCGAATGTGGTGCGCCCCGGGTTTGTGATTTGCACCTCCCGCGACACCGAATGCTTTACGGACAATGACACAGCAGAAGGGTACGTTGCTCTGGCCGAGCGCGGCGAGTGCTGATGAACCGAACCGAATGGTCGCTTCTTCTTCGCTTTTCTTGCCAATGAGAAAGCCCGGGCAATCTTCTAGATGAACGATGGGTAGATGGAAGGTCGATGCAAGATCAAGAAATCGAATGAGTTTTCGGCATGCGTCCGCTGTCCATGCGCCTCCATATATTGCAGGATTTTCGGCAAATAGGGCGATTGGGATGCCATCCAGATGCGCCAAGCCGGTGATAATCGAACGGCCCCACTTTTCGCCAATTTCGAAAAAGGATGCGTTATCAACGACGGCAGTGATCAGGTCATGCATCTTGTAGATCTTTCTGGGGTCTTTGGGGACCAGATCAATAAGGGCTTCGTGCTTTCGTCGCGGATCGTCCGTGCTTTGCACCCGTGGGGGTAGCTCGTCGGTCGCCGTAGGTAAATACGATAGGAAACGCCTAGCACGATCGAATGCTTCGGATTCCGTAGCGACTTCGTCGTCGATCGCTCCGTTCCGGGTGTGGATTCGCGCATGACCGAGCTCTTCCTTAGTGACGTCGCCAAGGTTTGCCCAGTCGACGAGTGCTGGTCCCGCAATCATCATTTGCGCAGTATCTCGGACGATCACCGAATAGTGCGATGTCGCGACGCGAGCGGCTCCGATACCTGCGACGGATCCCAAAGCGAGCGATACAGAGGGGGCGACGGCTAAATGCTGAACCACAGTCTCCCAACCACGGAGTTCGGGGATGTATGTGCGTCCTGCCATTTCGATGGTTTTTACCGAACCGCCACCGCCCATCCCGTCCACAAGTCTGACGTGGGGGAGCTTCAGATCAAGCGCTAGGCCTTCCGCCCGCGCCCGCTTAGCTCCGATAGACGCGTCGGCCGACCCTCCTCGGACGGTAAAGTCATCACCGGATAGCACGACCGGACGCCCGTCGATATCAGCCGTACCGAGGACGAAATTGGAGGGCGTAAATCCGGTGAGGTTGCCAGCGTCATCATATTCTGCGACTCCGGCTAGGGTACCGATCTCGTGAAACGAGCCCGCATCACAGATCGCAGCTACGCGCTCTCGAACGGTGAGTTTTCCGAATTCGTGCTGGCGGGCGACCTTGTCCGTGCCGCCCATCCTCAATGCTAGCTGTTCGCGGTGACGAAGTTCCTTTATCTCGTCTTCCCAGGACATTCCTAACCGATGCGGGTGCCCGTGAACGAGGCGTTTCCGAAAGAGCCGAGTTTCACGTCGCCGGAAAGGCTGTCGCCGTCAACGGTCGCTGAAAATTCCAGCGTGATTGGCATTGGGTTGGTGATATCCGCTTTCCACGACACCGTGTCGCCGTCGACGGCGCCATCCTTAAGTTCGAGCGTTCCCTGTTGCCCCTCCATCGTTCCCGTCAACGTATCCCCGTCGGTAGTGAGGGTTATCGTTGCTTTCTGCTGGCCCATTGGCGTGTTCATGGTTGTTTCCCATTGGCCGTCAGCACTACTCATGCGATTCTCCTTCAAGTGTGTTCTTCGCCTGCTTGAGTATGCCTCTGTGTTCTCGCTGAGGTAAAGTGCAAACACCAATCAATCTGGTGACCCGATGTGATCGGAACTCTTAATGAGGGCCCACTACATCAGGCGTTAAAAGCGCTGTACGCGCGCCCCGGTTCACGCCAGGAAGTCAGTATCGATGACTTCGTCGGCGATGTCGTCGATGGTAATCAAATCATCGAAATCCAAACGAGGGGATTCGGCGCGCTAAAGAAAAAATTGCCGGTGTTTCTTTCCACACACCAGGTAAAGTTAGTCCATCCGATCGCCCAGACGCGGACCATCGTAAAAGTTCAAAACGATGCTGAAAACCGGCGCGTCTCTCCGAAACATGGGTCGCTCTTTGACATTTTCTCTGAGCTCGTTTACATCCCACAGATGCTGAATGACGCGAACTTCGAGGTCGACGTGGTGTTGATTGAAGAAGAGGAGCATCGGGAATACGACGGCCGTCGCGGGCGTAGGAAGAGAGGATGGGTAACCACAGGGCGACATTTGGTTAGGGTATTGGAGGTAGTGAACATTGGTTCAATGGAAGATTTGTTTGGCCGCATGACCGGGGACCTGGCGAGCACGTTTACGTCCGCAGATCTTGGGCATGCGATGAGGCGATCGCGATCACTGGGACAAAAAGCCGCATATTGTTTTCGTGTCGCCGGCCTAACCCGCGTGTGCGGAAAGAATGGTAACGAGCTGGTCTACGAGAAATCAACGTGAACGCCAAACGGTTCGGACGGGTCGCCAGTCGCGTTAGTTTTTTCGAAACGAGTGCTGGGCATCGACATTCTCATAGCGGTCCGTAAACTGCGCACCCACGCAATGTTTGACGAAGTGCGTCTCGATGGCGAGATCAAAGTGGATTTATTTACCGATGGTGATCGCCGTAGCGCTCCTAATTGATTGGAGTTCCGAGGGCCCTCTCACGCGTCTGGTGCTTGGCACCACAACGTTACGCATTAGCACGAATCCCGGGGGCGCCAACGTGTTCTTGGACGCACAACTTGTTGGGATCACGCCGTTACGCCATGAGGCGCGACCGGGGAAGACGGTGTTGAAGTTAGAACACCCGTTTCATCCGAACTACGTTGAGCGGCTCCAATTGCTACGCGGAAAAACTAAAGTGCTCGATATTGCATTGGAGCCCGCGTTTGGCACCTTAGAAATTATCACCAACCCGAAGTCCGCGCAGGTGGTACTCGATGGTGAAGAAGTCGAGGAGCGAACGCCGGTCAAGCTATTGGATCTCCCAACGGGTACTCATGATGTACGCGTTTTCATATACGGGCGGGAGCCGATCACCGAAAAGATAGCTCTAACTCCAAACGCTAATATTTCCCGCACCTATGAACTCGCCCGAATTCCGATGGGTTCCCTGACGATCGATAAGGTACCCGCAAAAGCCGCGGTCCGACTGATCGGTATGGAAAAAGCATACGAACCTAGGATGCTATTGCCGATCGGAAGTTACGACGTCGAGGTGTCGTATCCAGGTTACACGAGTCAAGCATTTCGGATGATTGTTCGGCAGCAGGCGAACACGAGGCGAATTCGACTAGAAAGGGAGTACGGACGATTAAATTTAACGATCTCACCATCACAGGCGGTGGTTACCGTTCGCTATGACGCCGGTAGCGGGTCACGAAACTTTGCGTATTTTGACCGTATGCAGGTGCCTACGGGGAACATGATGATTCGTGCGAAGGCTCTGGGCTACCGAACGTATGAAAGGAACTTGAAGATGACGATGGCCGGACTGAGCCACAACATCGGGATGAAAAAATTCACGATCACTCCTGGGCGTGAATTCCGGGACGAGTTGCAGGGAGGTGGTCAAGGACCGTTATTGAAAATCTTGAGCGCTGGGAGCTTTGTCATGGGTGCTACGGATGGCTACCCCGACGAACGGCCCGCGCGCACGGTCACAGTGACGCAACCGTTTGCGATAGCCGTCTATGAATTAACGCTTGGTGAATACAATCGGTTCGAAGACCTAGGGGGGGAAGATAGAATTCCGGCGACGAATATGAGTTGGGGCCAGGTCGATGGTTATTTGAGTTGGCTGAGCCGGCAGACGTCCTATACCTATCGACTACCCAGTGAGGCCGAATGGGAGTACGCCGCGCGTGCTGGTACGAAAGCTGCCTATTATTTCGGATCCGATGTAAGTCGACTGTGCGAGTACGAGAACGTCGGAGATCAGTCGATGCGTACCCAATTCCAAAAAGACACGATTGCTGCTTGCACTGATGGTGTCATTCGACTCGCGCCCGTTGGAAGTTTTAAACCGAANCCGTTTGGTTTATATGACATGTTGGGAAATGTGCATGAGTGGGTCGCTGATTGTTGGCACGGAAATCACGAGGGCGCGCCATCGACCGCGAAGGCCCGGACCAGCGTCTGTAATACGCCGGGCCATGTCGTGCGTGGCGGCGACTGGTTTGCTGCACCCTACGACGCGCGGGTAAGTTTTCGCAATGTTGGGACGAAAGCGAGCGAATCCTTGGGGTTCAGGGTCGTACGTGAGCTGTAAGGGAAACGAGTGATTTGCTGAATCTCATGTCGGTCCTTCGGGGTTGTCTTTCTTAGTGGCAGGTCACGTGGCACAGATAGCCGTGATCGGTTGTGGGATGATCGGTTCCGCAGCCGCTAAATATCTCGCACTTGCCGGTGCCAACGTGGTGGGATTTGGCTCCCGTGAACCGCCGCTATATTCGGAGCACAACGGGGTCTTTGCATCGCACTACGACGCCGGTCGCATCACCCGTACATTGGATCCTGACAAGGATTGGGCGCGTATGGCACGGGCATCAGTGGACCGGTATCGGGACTTGGAGCGTGAGTCAGGAGTTGCCTTTTACGACGAAGTTGGCTTCGCCGCGTTCGGNCCTCCAGGCTCTCGCTACGTGGATCGCGTGAGGAATATCGCTAACGATTTTTCAACCAAGTCGCGAANCATGGAACCCGAGGACTTTGGCAACGTTGATTTCGGTGCGAACACGGAAATTGAAGCGCAAGNCTCGGATGCTGGNGTGATCAATCCACGCGACCTCGTCCGAGCACAGCTAATGCTTGCTGAACGGGCAGGGGCGGAAATTCGGTACGAAGAAGTGGCGCGGATCGAACCAAATGCTGGAGATGGTGTTTCTATCCGGACAACCCAAGGTAATAGCTTCAAGGTAGAGCGCGTTCTCATTGCNGCGGGGGGCTTCAGTGATCTCCCGCTCGAGGGGGNAGGCTTGCAGCTGGACGTACAGGGTCGCGTCGTTTTGCTGGTCGAGTCAAATCAAGAAGCCGCATCCGCGATGCCATCGCTCATTGCGGAAGATGCGAGGGGACTAGCTCTTTCCGAGTTTTACATTCTTCCGCCGGTAGCATACCCAGACGGCAAACGGTTCGTGAAAATTGGGACAGCTCAATTTGACCATCCGTTGAATTCTCGAGCCGACAAAATTTCATGGTTTCAAGGCCAGGGCGATGTGAGTGGCGACATTCGAGCGCTTCAAACAACCATTGAAGCACTGATACCGAGTATTCGTGACGGCAAGATGCGGCAACTACGTTGNGTAATTACATATACGNCCACTGGCTACCCTTACCTTGATTGGTTGGGCGATCGAATGGCGGTTGCCGTTGGAGGTTGCGGTCAGGGAGCGAAATCTTCCGATGAGATAGGAAGGTTAGCCGCGCGCCTTTTTGATGGAGAGGAACAGCGATATCCGGTTGTTACGGCCGATTCGAAATAGNGTCGAGAACGATGCCGCGTGCTTTAGAGCTCCGGGATCGCTAGCTTCACGACGTCAGATAGAGTCTCCACCAAAGAAAGCTCCATTTCGTCGCGAATAACCTCGGGGAGCTTCTCCAATTCGGACTCATTTTCTTTCGGAAGAATCACGTGACGGATACCGGACCGATGGGCAGCAAGAACTTTCTCACGAATCCCTCCGACTGGGAGCACGAGTCCAGAGAGTGTCAATTCGCCCGTCATCGCGATGTCGTCGCGGACCTGCTTTTCGCTATAAGCCGAGGCTAGAGCCGTTGCCATCGTGATACCGGCCGAAGGACCATCCTTGGGGACTGCTCCCGCGGGGACGTGTACGTGAACTCCGGAATCTTCGATCTTTGATCTGTCGATATTGAGCGCATCTGCCTCCGTCCAGATGCAAGATCGGGCCGCCTTGACGGATTCCTGCATTACCTGACCGATGTGCCCCGTGATCGTTACTTTCTCATCCTTGTGCGTTAGCGAAGCCTCGACGTAGAGGACATCGCCGCCTGCCTCGGTCCATGCGAGTCCTGTTGCGACTCCATTTGTCAACCGAGTTCGACTTTTGTCGGACTTGAAACGCTCCGGTCCCAACATGTCCGTGACGGATGTCTCGTCAATAGGTTGGGTCTGGGGCGTGTTCAGCAGACTATCCTTGGCTCGTTTCCGAGCCAGTCGTCCAATGGTGCGTTCGAGTTCGCGTACGCCAGCTTCGCGGGTATACCTCTGAATCGCGAGACGCAGCCCTTCGTCCGTGAGTTCGAGTTGTTCGGACTTCAAGCCCGCATTCTCTTGTTGTCGCGGGATAAGGTAGCGGCGAGCAATCTCAACTTTTTCGAGCTCGCTGTATCCCGTCAGCTCTAGCACCTCCATGCGATCAATCAGGGCTCGAGGTATGCCTTCGAGCGTGTTCGCGGTAGTGATAAAGAACACCTTCGAAAGATCAAAGGGAAGATTTAAATAGTTATCTCGGAATTCTTTGTTTTGCGCTGGGTCGAGTATCTCCATCAACGCTGCACCCGGATCACCTCGNTAGTCACGACCCATCTTGTCCAACTCGTCCAGCATTAGCACAGGATTTCGAACTCCACACCGTCGAATGGCTTGCAAGATACGTCCTGGCATAGCGCCGATGTAGGTACGCCGGTGACCCCGGAGCTCGGCTTCATCGTGCAAGCCACCGAGACTCATACGTTCAAACTTTCGACCCATCGCGCGTGCGATCGACTGTCCCAGCGACGTCTTACCGACGCCGGGCGGGCCGATAAAGCAGAGAATGGAGGCCTTTGTATCGGGGTTAAGTAGCAACACCGCCAAGGCTTCCAGGATCCGCTCTTTGATCTCGTCGAGACCAAAGTGGTCTTCATCGAGAACTTCNTTGGCGGATTGTAGTTCGAGGTTGTCTTCGGTAACGACGTTCCAGGGCAGTTCTGCGACGAGTTCCAGGTAGCCACGTGAAACTTGGTAGTCTGCTGCGTTGGGCGACATTCGCGACAGTCTCTTAAGTTCTCGATCGACCTCTTTNTGGACGGGCTCGGGTAGGTTCGCCTGGCGAAGTTCTTCTTTTAGTTCGGCAATATCCTCATCGCCTTCTTCCTCGCCCAATGCTTGCTCGATGGCGCGTTTTTGGTGCCTTAGTACGTGCTCCCTCTGTTGATTCTCGACGTCTTCACGGGCCTGACTTTGAATTTCCTTTTGGATCTCCGTGACCGCATGCTCGTGTTGTAAGACTTCATGGATGCGGGTCAGTAGTTCTTCTGCAGAGTTAATTTCGAGCATTTCTTGGCGTTCGTCGGTCGAAAGGTTTTGTGCCACGGACGCGATCTTGTACATCTGGCTAATGGGCTCGTCGATCTGACCGATAAACTGCTGAAAAATCTGGTCCCCTTTATCGGGATTTAGCGAATTCGCGATGTCTCTTGCAAGCTCAAGCGCTTCGCGGTGCAAGGCTTCAATTCTCGGGTCTACTTTGTCGTCCAGGGCGATCGAAAGGTCGTCGATGGGCGTATATGTGACGGAAAGGTAGTCATCCACTTCNTCGACGCTATCGATACGAACGCGATGATTTCCTTGAACGATCACCTGAGCCCCTCCGTTGCGCTCTTCGACCCGCGATACGGTACATAGGGTACCGATCTCGTGAAGCTCTTCTTGGGTTGGCTCTTCTGCTTCCGGATCGCGTTGCAGGACAACAATGACGTCATGGCTTCCTTTTGCCGAAGCCTTGACTGATGCAAGGGATCGGGCTCTTCCCACGGCAACCGGTGCAACGAGGGTGGGAAAGATGATCAGATTCTTTAAGGGCAGAAGAGGCAGGGTCGGCACGGACTTTCCAGAAGTTCTTTGCGTCACAGGCTAATGTGCGGTCGCTGAGGACGTATTTCAACCCCTAAGGGAAGATTTGAAATCAACAAAGCCCTTGGGCACTGGCGGCCTCCTCACGCACTGATTCGGGGCCACCCAAGATCTGACGGTTGTATCCGATTCGCTTAAACCAGTAGTGGAGGCCTAACAGGTCAGTGAAGCCCATCCCACCATGAACGATGGTCGCCGTCTTACCGATAAATGAACCCACCTCGCTGAGGTGGGCTTTGGTGTGACACGCGTTCAAATGTGATTCTTCTGGGTCTTCGTCGATCGTATGCGCCGCGTACCATAATAGGGCCCGACTGGGTTCAATCTCCGCTGCCATCTCGGCGCACATGTGCTTCACCGCCTGAAACGATGCAATGACGCGATTGAACTGCTCGCGCCCCATCGCATATTGCACCGATTGATCTAGCATTTCCTGGGAAGCTCCGAGCGTATCTGCAGCGATCATCACTCGGCCGATATCGATGACAGCACGCAGCGCCGAACCTTGACCGTCGTCGGCGAGGGCGTCCGAGGGCGTGCTATTAAAGGTGATTTCGCCGATCGGACGTGTGCGGTCGATCTGTGGGAGTGTGTTGATGGTCAAACCACTCGCGTCGGAAGGGACGATGTGCAGTTGGTTGTCGGTGTCGGCAACCAGATAGTTATCCGAGTAGAGATCGATGACAAAAAGGGCTTTACCGTTGAGTTTCCCTCTCGTCGCTGATACGCCAGCGTCGCGGCGGGCGCCGGTNGCTTCCGACAAAGCCGCACCAAACGTTGCGCTACCGTTGGCTATTTCAGGTAAATATCGATTTTGTTGTTCCTCGCTACCGGCAAGTTTTATCGCGGTGGGCGCGAGCACGGCCGTAGACAGGAATGGCGATGGCGTGACATGCCGACCTAGACATTCGCACACGACGGCCGCGTCGAGCGCTCCGAGTTCGATACCGCCTTGGCTTTCAGGCACGAGCAAAGCGGGAAGGCCGAGTTCCACGAGGCCATCCCAAATATCGTCCGCCCGCTCTTGTCGCTCTTCGCTGTACTGCCGGACACGTTCCAGTGGGGCTTTATCGTCCAGAAATCGGTTGACGCTGTCTTGAAGAGCTGTCTGTTGTTCCGAGAGCCCAAATTCCATATTAAGCCTTAGCTTGCTGGTCGAACTTCGGTTCTTTCGGCATGCCTAAACCGCGTTCGCTAATGATGTTTTTTTGAATCTGAGACGTTCCTCCGCCGATGATGAGCCCGAGGAAGTACATGTATTGCTGTTGCCATGAACCGTTGTCAGTGAGGTAGTCGCTGCGGCCATACATCAATCCGATTTCTCCCATGATGTCGATCGCGAGACCCTCTAAATCATGTCGCAGCTCAGTTCCCTGAAGCTTCGAAATCATACGGGCGAGTCGAGCGTCAGTATTGTTGATCCGTGACGAGAGGACGCGTTGGTCGTTGAAGCGTAGCGACATAACACGTGCTTGGATTTTCATCATGCGATCGCGGAAGACAGGATTGTCGATCAAGCGTTGACCACCCACGGTTTCCTGGCGTGCAATTTCGATTAATCGGTTCAACCTGGTAAGTGTCGAATTCGGATCACCGAGCGAGTCGCGCTCGTGGCCTAGGATAGCGTTTGCGACAAACCAGCCCTCGCCGCGTTTTCCTACAATTTGTTCCTTGGGTACTCGTACATCGGTGAAAAAAACTTCGTTGAAATTACGTGCCATGGTCATGTCGACGAGCGGTTGAATTTCGATGCCGGGCGTATCCATCTTAAATAGTAGAAAGCTGATGCCTTGATGTTTAGGAGCATCCGGCTCGGTACGGACAAGACAGAAAATCCAGTCCGCCAGGTGTGCAGTAGAAGTCCAGATCTTCGAACCATTGACGACCCATTCATCGCCGTCAAGGACTGCTGATGTGCGTAAACTCGCGAGGTCGCTTCCCGCGTTCGGTTCCGAATATCCTTGGCACCAGATCATTTCGCCAGCAAGCGTCGGTGGAATGAATCGTTTTTTCTGTTCCTCGGTCCCGAGTTCCAACAAGGTAGGCACTAGCATAGAAATGCCCTGACCCCCTAAACCACCGGGTGTTTGCGAACGTGCGAATTCTTCGCCGATGATCCTTGCCTTAATAATGTCGGGTTCACCCCCATGACCACCGTATTCTCGAGGTATTGTCCGGGCGGTATAACCATTATCGATAAGAAGCTTCTGCCAACTTTGAACACGATCGGATTTCATCGCTTCACCACGTGGTGCACGGTCGCGATTCGTCTCGATGAATTCCCGAACGCCCTGACGAAATGCTTCGTATTCGGGACCGTAAGAAAGATCCATCTTGTCTCCAAAGGGCCCTGACGAAAAGGAGTCTACCTGATCATCGAATAGTTACAGAAGGGGATAAGAATTTAGTGTGTACAAGACGATGGACTAGGCGAGTCGATCCAACTCCTCGCGTTTGACGGCATGTTGTAGTGGCACGTCTTTCACGAAGCGTCCGATTTCTTCGAGGATACAGTCGGCTAATCGTTGTGTTTCGTTGCCCAGTGATCCGGCGATGTGGGGCGTTAAGAATACGTTTGGTAACTCATAGAGGGGCGAGTCCGGCGCGGGAACCTCCGGTTCGGTGGTATCAAGCACGGCGAAAAGCCGACCGTTAACCAATTCTTGGGTGAGGGCAACGTGATCCACGAGCCCACCGCGGGCAGTATTGATGAGCGTGGCGTGATCCTTCATTAGACTCAGTTCTCTTCCACCAAAGATGTTGCGGGTCTCCGGTAGCAAAGGGGCATGCAATGAAACCACGTCGCTTTGACTGGCGAGCTCGGCGAGACCAACTTTTGCAGCGCCGAGATCTCGTGCGTCCAACGGTGACACGTAGGGATCGTACAAAAGGAGTTTGAAATCATGTGGTTGTAGATACTGCAGCACCAGTCGACCAATATGAGAAGCACCGACGATGCCGACGGTTTTTCCGTAGTTGCCGACGTCGGGTGCTTCCCGAGACCAGGGAGACCTGTTTTCACGGGCCTGTCCATACGCTCGATTGAGTTGGAAAACGCGTTTGTTGGCGAACAGGATGGCAGCAAGTGTGTATTCTGCGACCGGCACGGCATTGGCGGCGACCGCATTGGTAACCTTAATATCCCGTCGCCACGCGTACTCGTCGACGAATCCTTTAACGCTGCCNGCGAGATGCGCGATGAGCTTTAGTTTTGGTAGCTGATTGAGAACGGCCCGATCGATGCTTGGGCAACCCCAACTGGTTATCAAAATTTCTGTTTTCGCTAGCGTTTTTTGTGGTGCGTTCTCGAAAGACGGGAACGGGCTTCGAGAAGCGAGTGAACAAAACGTCTCGAGTCTTGCAATATGCTTGTCATGCAGAAGTTCTTCCCGCACGAAAGGGTGCATGACCAGAGCTGTCGCTGGTGCNGGCATTGACGCACAATAACAAATAAAGGCGTTGCGTAAGTGAGAAATTGGATTGACGAACCCTGAGGAGATCTTTGCCGGACGCTTGTCCGTGATGGCGAGGATGCAGGCTGCGCATAACGATGAGGTACACCCTGATTGGCGTAACCAAGGATTTGAGTATTACCGAGCCGTGTGGGTTGAATGTGCAGAATTACTCGATCATTTCGGATGGAAATGGTGGAAAAAGCAGGTTGCCGATNTCGAGCAGGTAAAGCTCGAAATTGTTGATATCTGGCACTTCGGGTTGTCTGATCTTATTCGGGATGACTTGGTTGGCNCGGACTTNGCGCACGAGATGTTTCAGCGTGCTGCGANCAAGAGCGATGGNAAGTTTCGCCAAGCCGTTGAGTCGCTTGCTGCCCGCGCGCTTGTCGATCCGAAGTTTCACGTTGCAAGTTTTATCGATGTTTTAAACGCGTTACCGATGTCGCTTGATGAACTCTTTGAAAAGTACATCGGTAAAAACGTTTTAAACCGCTTTCGACAGGCTCATGGTTATAAAGCGGGCAGTTANCAAAAAGTTTGGCAAGGGCGCGAAGACAATGTGCACCTAAGTGAACTNCTCGNCGAACTGAACCCNCTATCGGACTCGTTCGTGGAGGAGCTCCTCGACGCTCTCGAAAGGCGTTATCCCGATAAAAGTTCGTCGTAAATCTCAGCTGTTAGCTGGTCAAAGCAGACGAAACGGACCAAGTCGAGGTATGGATTACTCTGCACTGTTTCCACTGCGATGGTTGCTGCGAGGCGTGACGGAAACCCGTATGCGCCGGTCGAAATCGCTGGGAAGGAGANACTAGCGACTCCACTTTTAGCGGCAAGGCAGAGACACTGTTCGTAGCAGCTGCCCAATAGGTCAAGTTCCCGGGCGCTACCGCCGCGCCAAATAGGCCCGACCGTATGAATGACATAGCGAGCTGGAAGACGATACGCACGGGTAATACGTGCCTCACCAGTAGGGCAGCCGTCAAGAAGCCGACACTCACGGAGCAATCCCGGTCCCGCTGTTCGATGGATAGCTCCGTCAACACCTCCACCACCGAGCAACGTAGGATTGGCGGCATTGACGATCGCATCAACATGCTCGTTCGTGATGTCGCCGAGATACGACTCAATCTTCAATGTGGTCTCAGGCTATTTCGTTTAAGTCGGTTCAACATTGAAGAACATAGTTGTTGGCAGCATTGTGCGAAGCATCCAAATCACCCTATCGTCCTAAGTCAAGCTTGACTAAAGCGGCGTCTATACTGTGAAGGTGACTAGCAAAGTTGCNATACCGTCGAATTGGACTCCAGGGCAGCAGGGCACCCTGGTGTACTTGTTGCGAGAGTCTTCGGTGTTATTAATACACAAGCTTAGTGGGCATGGAGCGGGACGAATTAACGCGCCGGGTGGGCGCCTAGAGAAAAATGAGTCAATTCGGCATTGCGCGGTACGTGAAGTACGTGAGGAAGTCGGGGTTCGCGTGGCGACGCTTCGTCCCGCGGCGNTACTGCGATTTCATGATTTCGGCAACGGTTTTTCCATGGCTGGCTACGTCTTTACATCGAGATCATTCGAGGGCGACGCTGTCTCAAGTAGTGAAGCCGATCCTTTTTGGTGCCGCATAGACGAAATTCCTTACCACGAGATGTGGGAGGATGACGTCTTGTGGTTACCTCAGGTACTCGCCGGCATTTGTATTCTCGGGGACTTTATTTTCGAAAACGATCGTTTGAGATCCCATGAAATTGAACGGGTTGATCAAACTGAAATTCGACAGTGTGTTGAGAGTGATTCGGTCAAGGCTAAGAGAGAGGTGTAGGTGCGCATAGGGATTTCCATTGCCACGATGCAGCTAACCCGTGATCATCGTGAGGGTGCGCGGAACATTGTTGAACGGGCTGGTCGGGCCGGGGAAGCAGGGCTCGATTCGCTGTTCGTTGGAGATCATCACGTTACGGCGGCACCGTACTATCAGAACAGTCCCGTGATCGGGCGAATACTTGCGGAATGGGATGACCGCGATTGTGGCGCGCTGTACTTATTGCCGTTGTGGAATCCGGTTCTTGTGGCAGAGCAAACAGCAACGCTCGCGTGCATTGCCCAAGGTCGATTCATTCTACAGTGTGCTTTAGGCGGTGAGCGAGAACAGAGCGAGGGGATGGGCGTTTCACATCGTCACCGGCGGACGATGTTTGAGGAGGCGGTCGATCTCTTGCGGCGACTGTGGTCTGGGGAAACGCTAGATCACGATGGTCATTGGCAATTGAGGGGTGCTCGGATTTCGCCAGTCCCTCCGGAACCCATCGATATTTGGATAGGTGCGACGGCGGACGTAGCAATCGAACGAGCGGCCCAACTTGGTGACGGTTGGTTGGGTGATCCCGGAAGCCTGTTTGATGCGACGCGACACCAACTTAGTGTTTATCGCGAAGCGTGTGAGAAATACGGTACCGGCGAGGGAGCCGTCGCATTGCGAAGGGACGTTTTTGTTGGTCAATCAGTCGCCGATGCAAATCGGCGAATGGCACCCTATCTCGGAAATTACCGAGGTTTTGATCCGGAAGCACTGATCGTGGGGGACATCGCTTTGGTTGCGGAACGCTTAAACGACTATAAAGAGCTCGGATTTACGGACGTGTTGATNCGAAATATATCGAGGGATCAGGACGAGGCACTGGCGACGATAGAGCGGATGGGTCGGNTAAAAGAACANCTGTAAGAGACTCTCCAGCGATGGAAATCAGTGTTCGTGGGTGATGGTTGGTGAAGACTTCTCCGGAAGCTCGTGCAGAACGTGCCAGAGTATGGTCCCGCTGCAAACGCACGCAGGGATGGCGAGCACATTAAGGAGAGGTAGTGCTAACAAGCCCGCCACGAGCGATCCGAATACTATTGTGGGGGCCGGGTTTGCGCGCAAAAGCGTGCGTGTATACGTGAAAGGGAGGCTGCGATTTTCTGACGCGTGATCGACGAATTGTACTGCCGTCAACCAAGCGCAAGCTAACAGCCAAATGACAGGTGCAATGGGACTGAGTATTAACCCTACGATCAAGGCGATAAACAGCAAACTGACGTGGTATCGAAGTTTAGAGAGTTCTCGTTTGTACGCGGAGGAAACTGAATTGATGAGACTTTCATCTGTGTTGATGGCCACCCCATATTCATGAGCTTCTGTGCGCGATGACAAGCTTCCCAAGAAAGGGCTTGAGATAATTAACGCGACGAACCCAACCAACCAACCACTCGCCACAATTGCGGCCATGTAAAGAATCGGTACGAGAACGGATCCCAAGAACGAAAGCCAATCAGGCAATAGTTGCACGATGCTTTGAGCGACGGACATGACGTAGCGGAATGTAAAGAAAACCAATACGGAGACGATGATCAAACTGCAGGCTATGGGTCGCCACACGTAGTAACGTAAACGCGGTTGACGGATCAAAAAGAACCCGCGTAGGAGAGCGTTGACAGGAGTTGTAAGTTGGNGNAACACGTTCCTGCGAATGGAATGGCGAGATTTGACTTTAGCGACTTTGGCTCACTTTAGGCAGCAATAATGTGTGTNAGAACCCGCTAAATGTCGGTCAAACNTAACATTGATGGATGTAGTGCGGCGGTGGCGATCGACCTAGATCCATCGCTTAGGTTGACGCGGTGTGCCCAGACCGGTTATCACCACGGCACGGAGGAGCCAGGGATGCTGGAATCATGATCGATGGAATCAACCTATCGAAAGTTACGGATTGGGTTAAGGACAGGATCCCGGGAATTGTGCCCCCACTCGATTTTGAGCTCATCGCGGGAGGCCATTCGAACCTTACGTATAAGTTCACGGATACCCAAGGATCTGCGTATGTCCTGCGGCGCCCACCGTTGGGACACGTTTTAGAGAGCGCGCATGACATGGGTCGGGAACACNGGATAGTGTCCGCGTTATCGGGTTCGTCGGTCCCGGTGGCACCAACGCATGGGCTATGCGAAGACGCGGACGTTAACGAAGCGCCGTTTTACTTAATGGGGTTCGTAAGCGGTGTGGTATTGCATGACCAACGACCCGCGCAAAAGATGAGGGAAGTGGNGCGACGTTCATTTGGGTTGCACGCCATCGAAGTTCTCTCTGACCTGCATTTAATTGACCCGGACGATGTTGGTCTNGGTCAGCTTGGTCGTAAGGAAGCGTACATTGAACGCCAACTTAAACGGTGGACAAAGCAGTGGGAAGCCACGAAAACGCACGAGATTCCTGAAATGGATGAGAGTCTGAGATTGTTGCACCAGGATCTACCGGCACAAGTCGGGGCTGCTATCGTTCACGGTGATTATCGTCCGGGCAATATGATCGTCGCGGATGGTCGAATGGCTGCACTACTTGACTGGGAACTCTGCACGCTTGGTGACCCTCTCGCTGACGTTGGGTACATGCTCAATAATTGGCCGTCCGTCGGGGAACCCGGAGCAGAAAATGCACCGACAGCAGTCGAAGGATTTCCCGAGCGCGATGAGATCCAGGAACGATACGAGGCCGCCACGGGGCGAAGTCTCGAACGGATCAATTATTATCGGGCGTTTTCACACTGGCGTTTGGGGGCGATAACCCAGGGGGTATACAAGCGTTATCTCGTTGGCGCGATGGGGAAACAGGAGTTCGATCTGGCTGCGTACAAGGAAGGCATTTCCGTACGCGCCCGTTCGGCACTCAAACTACTGAAGGGTTAAAACCCCTCGCCTCGATAAACCCGCCGAAATAGCGCGGATACGTTGCTGGTGCGCGTTAACGCTCGTAGACGACGATCAATCCAGACTTAAAGTGGACGTAGAAGAAGCGGTTCGCGGGACCTACGGGTGCAAAGACCCATCCCGCGACCCAGACGCTTTATGCGCCCCCCGGCAAGGAAAAGTAAAAAGGCGTGTCAGCGGCGGGAGCCGCTGAAAACAACTTCGCTGGGGGAAGGACACTTGAAAGGGAGGACTGCATTGAAGTTGTGTTGCACGCCTAAACTCTTTGGCTATGCATTATGTACAGTACAATATATTTGTCAAGTCTTTTTGTTTAGTTTTTGTACAGTAATCTAATTGGCGTTTTGAACCAGCACTTCATCTTCGATGAGAACGCCGAGAGCATTTTCGAGGCTGGCTCTCGCCGCATTGGCTTCGAGCCCTATTTCGACATGATTGGCGGCTGAATCGACGGTACCGCAGCGTTCCGCGTGAATCGCGTATGCGCTAATTTGTGTAATCAGTTGGACCAAGTCGCGGGGGCAGGTGCAACTTTCGATTCTTGTTCTAGTCGCCAAGTGGAAAAGTTGCTCGTCGGAGAAACGACGTTGGGTCGAAGGCGTAGTACGGGATCCGCGCCGTGGGTGCAAGCACGCCTCCTCAATTTGTTGCCACGTTGCTGGCCACGCAAGCGCTTCCAGCCCGCGGTCAGTTGCGACTTGAAGATCGTTCGTGGTACCAAAATGATAAACAACCACGACGCGTGCCTTTGTAAATTCTGTATATTTATCAAGCAGTTGGATATCTAGACTGGGCATTTCCAGCACGACTACATCGAGGTTTGGATGTCGTTGAAGTGGCCGTTGTTGCAATCGATGGGTGGCAAACTCATCTGCCGTCGACCAACGATCGAGTATCTCCAGGTGGTTGCTGTCAGCGTGTCGCTCTGCGGCTAAAAGCAAGGCAGTTCCGGCAAGGCCGACCTTGGGTCGTCGATTGGGGAGAGTTGACGCAGACGAATATTGACGTAATCGATACGCGAGATCCGCATCACTTAGATTTATGAGTTGACTGATGGGGTGACCTTGGTCGATAAGACGCTTGATTTGAGTTAACCGATGAACCTGAGTTTCGCTGTAGAACCGCGTCTTACCCGCTTTTTCCGCTGGTTTCATACCGTAGCGTCTTTCCCACGCGCGCAAACATTCGACGGTCACGCCCGTGAGCTTCGACACCGCACCAATTCTGTATAGTTCTTCCGTCATGACTGTACTGAACAAAAAGGGGTCGCGAATTGTACAGAGTTTGGTTCGACTGTCCACTCTGTAGAAATTTGTCTAGCTATCTCAAACCGATATGGTGGACGCAACGCTGGAGTACGTTCACCTAATAGATAACATTTGGAATTAGGTTTCGATAACGAGAAATCGTCATAGAATGATGTTTCGGTCCACCATTTGAAGGGTTCGCATGAAAAATAACATCGGATTGTGGTTGGCGAAGCGATCGCTACTCTCCCCGAATCGGGAAGCTTACGTCGACGGTAATACTGGCTTACGGTTGACGTATTCGGAGCTTAATGAGCGTTGTAATCGAATCGCCAACGCCTTCGTTCTTGACGGGATACAGAAGGGTGAGCGGGTCGGCCTATTGTTGATGAATAGCGCTGAATTCATGGAGGCATATTTTGCTTTGGGGAAGATTGGTGCAGTGGCCGTTCCGTTGAATTGGCGGTTGGTTGCGGATGAACTGGAGTTCATTCTAAAAGATAGCGGTACCTCGAGACTGATCTTTAGTGAAGAGTTCACCGAAACGGTTGCAGAACTTCAAAGCCGTGGTGAGCGTACGGACATTCGACAATGGCTACAGGTCGAAGGTGCTGACGATGTCGCTTATTTTGCAAATGGGTATGCCGAATTCCGTGATGCCGCCGATCATGCTGAACCGGAAATTGAGGCAGTCGGAGATGACATGATGTACATCATGTACACCTCCGGTACGACCGGACTACCAAAGGGCGTTGTCCATACGCATGAGACCTCGACATGGGGCGCATTAACGATCGCTGGGACTACCTATTATCAAGAGAATGATCGATTTCTGTCACCGCTGCCGATGTTCCACGTCGGTGCACTCACGCCCCTCACCGTGAATGTGTACCGCGGCACCACGAGCGTCGTTATGCGTAGTTTCGACCCAGTTCGGGCCTGGGAACTCGTCGATTCGGAGAAAGTGACAACCGGATTGTGTGTACCCGCGATGTTGAATTTTATGCTTCAGGTGCCCGAACTCGAACGCTACGACTTTTCGCGGTGGCGGTGGTGTCTATCGGGCGCGGCACCGGTACCTGAATCCTTGATTGAGGCGTACGCTGGCCTGGGGATCGAGATTCACCAGGTGTATGGATTAACTGAATCGTGCGGGCCGGCATGCCTAATTGATGCTGAGAATGCCCTCAAACGGATCGGATCAACCGGAAAAGCCTTTTTTCATACGGATGTTTCCATTGTTCGCCCAGATGGGTCGCTGTGTGCTAGCGATGAAGCTGGGGAAGTGCTGGTCAGAGGTCAGCACATTATGCGTGAGTACTGGAATCGCCCCGATGCTACCGCCGAGACAATCGTCGATGGTTGGTTGCACACCGGAGATGTGGCTCGCATGGACGGCGAGGGGTTCGTATACATTCAGGATCGTATTAAAGACATGATTATTTCTGGTGGAGAAAACGTGTATCCGGCGGAAATCGAAAACCTCCTCCAGACACACGACGATATCTCAGAGGCCGCGATCATTGGACAGCCAAGTGAAACGTGGGGTGAATCACCGTTTGCGATCGTCGTACGTACCAATGAGGAACTGAGTCAAGGCGATGTTTTGGATTTTTGTAACGGCAAACTTGCCGGGTTCAAGATGCCCAAAGGAGTCGTCTTTGTAGACGAGATCCCACGTAACCCAAGTGGCAAAATTCTAAAACGTGTGCTTCGCGACCAGTTTCCCGGGCCGGCTGCCGTCTAGAGATGGATCTTGACGAGCTGGCGCATTGTCTTGGCCCGTTCTGTGCGGCGAAGTATCAAACCTCGGACGCTGAAGTCTTTGACGTGCACCACATGCCGGGCCATGCGGGCTTCGCTTATGGATTCAGTGTCCGAACGTCAAATGGGACTGAATCTTGGTTTATTCGGCTACCTCCCCCCAACGTCAATTGGCGCGGAACTGCGGATGTACTTAGACAGGTTGAAGTCCTAACAGCTCTGGATGGGACAGATGTCCCACACTGCACGGTCAAGTGGTCTGGCAGCGATCTCCAGTGGTTTGGGAGCCCCTATTTCGTTGTCCCACGCCTCGACGGCGACGTGATGCGGATCGGACCAGGCGAGTGGGTCGAGAAACTAAGCGAGAAACAGAAGCTTGAACTTGCTCGTCAGGTGATGTCGGCACTGGCTAAGATCCACACAATCGATCCTATGAAGACACCCTATCTTGGCAATGCGGTTCCCTTCGTCGAGGATGTTGAGCGCTGGGACCGGTTCTACGAGCGAGCTGCAGATCGGGAGTTGTTGGCCAGGGTCCCTGAGTGCCGGGAGCAACTGCTTAAGACGTTGCCCAAGGAAGCACCCGTGGGAATATTTCATGGGGATTTCCAAACATCCAACTTATTTTGCTCGGTTGAAGGCAAGCTGCTTGCTGTGATCGATTGGGAACTCACGGGAATTGGCGCCACACTTAACGACGTTGGCTGGATTTGTACGTTTAGTGATCGAAAAGCTTGGGGCGGCGAGGGGGCTGGTCGCCCGGTATTTCTCGAACCGGAGATCCTGGTGGATCTTTACGTTGAGGCATATGGCGACCCGTTACCGGATCTCAATTGGTTTCGGGCTCTAGCGGCGTACAAGTTTGCAATCATCACAGGGTTCAATCTCAGCTTACATCGGCGCGGAAAACGTGTTGATCCATCGTGGGAACAGACACGACTGTCGATGGAACCGTTGATCCATCGGGCAATCGAATTGCTAGATTAATTCACTGCCGGTTCTTAAATACTCTGAAAATGCAGAGAGTGCAGTGTCAATTTGAGGCCGCCCACAAACGCGACGACCAATGTTATTGGAGTTATTCAGCTTAGAATGAGGCGTTACGTGGCGCGCGTGGATACGGGATTACGTCGCGTATATTTTCCATGCCGGTTATGTAAAGAACAAGACGTTCGAGGCCTAGACCGAAACCGGCGTGGGGAACCGAACCATATCGTCTTAGGTCGCGATACCACCACAGCTCTTCTTTCATGGCCGCATCCATTCGTTCATCGAGCTTGTCGAGCCGTTCCTCTCGTTGACTGCCGCCGATGATTTCTCCGACGCCAGGGACCAAAACGTCCATGGCAGCAACAGTTTTTTCATCGTCATTAGAGCGCATGTAGAACGCTTTAATTTCTTTTGGGTAATTGATCACGACGACGGGCCCGCCGACGTGCTTTTCCGTAATAAATCGCTCGTGTTCAGACTGCAAGTCAAGACCCCAACGCACGGGGTGTTCAAATGTCTCGCCAGATTGTTCAAGAATCTTGATTGCGTCGGTGTACTCCATACGTTCGAATTTGCTTGCTATAACGTTTTCCAGGCGCTCTATGGCAGTGCTATCGATTCTGTCCACAAAAAATCGCATGTCCTCAGGTGCGCGTTCGAGGACTCGAAGAGAGATTGTTTTGAGGAAGTCTTCAGCAAGATCTGCGTTGGCGTGAAGATCAGCAAACGCGATCTCGGGCTCGATCATCCAGAATTCAGCTAGATGGCGCGACGTGTTGGAATTTTCTGCTCGGAAGGTTGGGCCGAATGTATAGACCTTGCTTAGTGATAGACAGTAGGGCTCAACATTAAGTTGTCCGGAAACTGTCAGAAATGTTTCTCGACCAAAGAAGTCCTCGTCAAAGTTGTCCGCACTCCCGTTGGCGAGATCCAACGTGCTTACACGGAAAAGTTCGCCTGCGCCTTCGCAGTCACTTGCCGTAATAATGGGGGTATTTATCCAAACAAATCCGTTATCGGCGAAATAGCTGTGCACCGCTTGAGCAACGGCATTTCTTACCCTCGCGATTGCCCCGAAAGTGTTGGTTCTTGGTCTTAAATGAGCCACTGTCCGCAGATATTCGAAGCTATGGTGCTTTTTTGCGATCGGATACGACTCGGGATCGTCGACAATCCCAATAATTTCGACGTGTTCAGCCCGAAGTTCATGGGCCTGCCCTTGACCTTGGGACTGCACAATTTCTCCGGAGACGCACACTGCGGTCCCCGTCGCAATTTCAGTAATTGATTCATAGTTAGGCAGAGTCTGATCGGCAACTACTTGTAAGGCGTCAAAACACGAACCGTCGTGAATACTGAGGAATGAAAATCCCCCTTTTGACGTCCGCCGCGAGCGAACCCAACCGTTTATTTGGACGTGATTATCGAGTCCGACTTCGTCTTCGAGTACATCTTTTACGGAGTGGCGGTGCATGTGCAACTCGGACCAAGGAACCTCCATTATCATAAAGGAATAGAAACGGTTCTGATGCGCAGTCTGGGCGAAAATCGCGGTTTAGGTGCAACTTTCCGGTATCTATTCACTACGAGGGTCGATGAGTTTGAAGGAGACGAGCCTTTTACGTCCGAGTTTTGCTCGCGTGGGATTAGTTACCTAGTTGATCGAGCTTAAGGCGGTGTTGAAAACTCTCCAGGTCGACATCGGTCCGAAATGGCGTGTGTGATTCAACCCACTCAATGTCCTGTTCAACATATCTCCGTTCGTCGTTGAGGAATTGGCTGATGGCTTCACGAAATCCGGCGTCTCGAACCCAGTGAGCCGAGTACGTGGGCCGTGCAAGATAGCCGCGAGCGATTTTATGTGATCCTTGGGCTCCAGCTTCCACCGACTCAAGCTGGTTTGCGATTGCGAACTCGATGGCTTGGTAATAACAGGTTTCGAAATGGAGAAATCGGTGGTCTTCTCTGCAGCCCCAGTTTCGCCCAAATAGCGTTTTTTCACCGATAAAGTTAATTGCCCCGGCAATGTACCGACCGTTTCTTTTACACAGGATGAGTAGTGTTTGTTCGGGCATGAGTTCTGAAATCAAGCTAAAAAAGGAACGGGTGAGATAGGTGGTCCCCCATTTGCGATTGCTGGTATCGATGTAAAACTCGTAAAACGCATCCCAATGACTTTCTTTTAGATCACTGCCGGTGATCCACTCGATCGTAATGTCGTTAGCGACAGCGCCGCGGCGTTCTCGACGAATGTTTTTGCGTTTCTTCGAGGAAAGATCTTCAAGGAACTTTTCGAACGTGTCGTAACCGTTGTTGCGCCAATGGAACTGAGTATCCATCCGTTGCAGCATCCCAAATTTGCCTGCCCGGTCCCATTGCGCTTTAGGCAGGAAAGTCAGGTGTAGTGAGCTGACTTTGATCTGTTTTGCGACTTGGACAAGGGAATGCAAAAGCTGTTCTTCGATTTGATCGCGTTTTGGCGAATCGCTCACGAGTAGTCGGCGCCCAGTAGCTGGAGTAAACGGAACGCTGACCTGCATTTTGGGGTAATAGTCTCCGCCTGCTCGGTAGAACGCGTCCGCCCAGCCCGAATCGAAAACGTATTCCCCTCTTGAGTGTGATTTGAGGTAAATGGGTACAACGCCGACCGTGGTTTTTGCTTCTTTTAGGCAGAGGTGAAATGGTTGCCAGCCGGTTTCTGCTGCGGCGCTGCCGCTTTCTTCCAGCGCGCGAAGGAAACGGTGGTCTAGAAATGGGTTGTACTCGTCGCCGGCCGGATTGGCACAGTGATTCCAATCGTCTGGCGAAATCGCAGTGATGTTCTGGAGTATATGGGCCGTGCGATCGGTCAAAACTAAGTTCCGAAATTGCGATACCTAATATACCCCGAGCTTCGTTCGCGATGAGGTTTTTTGCGTGATTCTTCGCAGTGGTATGATGGTGGCTGAGCGGACCGCGGACATATCTCGCTCCGTGGTCTCCGCAAAGGGAAGTCAGCCGTGCCCGTCTTTGATCTCACCTCCGGGTCAGTCGCCGGTCATCTAAGTCGTCTGACCGCGCCGATGTTTCTGGGTATTTCATCGATGATTGTCGCGTCGATGATCGACACGGTCTATATCGGTTGGATTGGGACCGCAGAACTTGCCGCCGTTAGCTTTACGTTTCCGCTAGTGATGGCCGTATCGAGCGTTTCCATGGGACTAGGGGTAGGTGCGACTTCAATTATGTCGCGCATCCTTGGTAGCGGTGACCGAGAACGATGCCTGCTCATCGGCGCTCACACGTTGATCTTAGTGTTGCTCTTAATCGTTGTGATCTCGATTCTGGGATACGTGTACGCGCCCGTGCTTTTTAGATGGCAAGGAGCGAGCGAGGAGATCCTGCCCACTACCGTTGCATATGTACGCATATGGTTCGTTGGGCTGCCGTTGTTTGCGATACCCATGGTCGGGGGCATGATGCTGCGAGCGCTCGGCGACGCACGCACGCCTGGGATCATCATGACTTCCGGCGCGGTATTCCAAGTGTTGATTGCGCCGGCATTGATATTCGGTTTTGCCGATATGGATGGCCTCGGAGTGGACGGTTCAGCGTGGGCATTCATCATTTCGCGTGCGGCACCTTCTATTTACGCGCTCATTGTTTTCCGTCGATTCGGACTCTTTGGACGTCCGGGTTCTCTACAAAAGATGCTTCGATCTTGGACCGAGGTATTGCGAATCGGGGTTCCGTCGATAGCCTCGAGCTTGATTGGGCCTGTATCCATGAGTGTTCTGATGGCGCTTCTAGCGGCCCACGGGCACGCGATTGTTGCGGCGTTTGGTGTTGCGACCCGAATTGAGTCGTTGGCAACCATGGTACTCATGGCTCTTTCGTCCAGTATCGGCCCATTCGTTGGTCAGAATTATGGCGCTAGAAAAAATGAGCGTATACGGATAGCGCTATCAATTTCATATCGGTTTTCGATGGTATGGGGATTGTTGGCCTTTGCAGTCTTGGCGGTGTTCGGGAACTCGATTGTGGGCGCCATGGTCGATGACACGGATGTGATCAGAGCAGCATATGAATTTATGTTGATTGTTCCCATCACGTTCGGTTTTTTCGGCGTTACGATGATGGCTACTAGTTATTTTGTGGCGTTAGGCCAACCGATGCCATCATTAGTGATTTCCATACTTCGTATGGTCGTCGTGCAGATACCCCTTGCGTTAGTTCTCAACTTCTTCATGGCGTATCGCGGTGTTTTTGTCGCGATCGCAGTGAGCAACGTCCTGGTCGGGCTATTAGGATACGTGTGGGCCCGACGTGAATTAAATCGAGATATCCTCGCGGGCTACCCGTTGAGTGTCAGCTCTTGACTCAAAAAATATCGGCGTCAATACCTGCGCCAAGCGCCATGCCCAACTCTTTACATCTAATGAGATCGTCGGGTGTTGGATCGCCTACGACTACCACTGGCTCCTGGACTTCCTGAAATGGATAGCCATTGGCGATTCTTCTGATCGCTCGTAATGCACCGCTGCCATCGTTTCCCGCGCTGATGAACGTTGAGTATGGCAGTGATTGGATTTTCCCTTCGACCTCGTAGAAAGTTCGGTCGAGGAAGTCCTTCATGGCGCCGGACATATAGCCAAAGTTTTCGGGCGTGCCGAGCAGTAAACCATCCGACTCGATAATATCGCTAGGGCCCGCTTCGCTGGCAGTTTTCATGGTGACGGAAATCGTCTCGAACGACTTGTCATTTGCGCCTGCGTATACCGCGTCGGCGAGTCGTTGGGTCTTTCCCGTCTTAGAGTGATAAACGATGAGTAGGTTCTTTAACGCCATGGCTCAAGGCTGGCGCAATTTGGACCCTTGCTCTTTGGACGTAGGTGGACGGTGCTTCGTTTAATCGCGAATTGCCTTTACGACCTCCGCGCAACGATCGAGGATAGGCAGAACCTCATCAGCCGCCTCCGATGGCAAGTTGAAGATCAGATGGTCGAAGCCCTGTTCGATCCTGCCGCGTGCATGATCTGCATCCATCGGGCTGCCGAACAGTGCTAAATCGAGGTCCTCGACTTTTCTGCCGTGGGTTTCGAATGCGTCGCGTAGACGGTCCATGTTTCCAGACCCTAAACCTCCGATAGGCATCCAGCCGTCAGCGTAATCGGCGATACGATCGAAGACCCACTTTGAGTTCGCTCCGATCCAAATCGGCGGACCATTATCCTGTATAGGTTTGGGGTACGACCAAATCGGGTCGAAATCGACGTGCTCGCCGTGAAATTCAGCTTCCTCCTTCGTCCAAATTTCCCGCATGGCCAATACCTTTTCTCGGACAATGGCCCAGCGGCGCGAAAAATTTGCACCATGATTTTCCATTTCCTCGCGATTCCAACCGGCACCAATACCGATGATGCTTCGGCCTTTCGAAATCATATCGAGTGAGGCGATTTCCTTGGCCGTGGTAATTGGATCACGTTCGATGATTAGGCATATTCCGGTCCCCAAAAGAATACGCTCGGTTACGGCAGCCGCAGCTCCTAACGCGACGAATGGGTCGTGGCTGTGCCAGTACTGTTTAGGCAGGTCGCCTCCTCCGGGGAAGGGCGATTTGCGACTTGCGGGGATGTGTGTGTGTTCTGGAAAAAATAAACTGTCCAGGCCCCTTTCCTCGACCGCAATTGCGAGTTCCACGGGTTGAATCGAGTAATCGGTTGGGAACATGGAGACGCCGAAATGAGTGTCTTCGATCGCGCGAAAGGCCATGAGGGAGCCCTGTGTTTAGAATGTATTGGCGGGGATAGTACGTCTTGATAGTTGCGTACGAAACCCGGCGCTTCTGAACGGAAGTATGTCGTGCAAAATAGATCACAGAATTATTTCATTTTGAGCGAGGTAAAAAATGCGCTTGTCGGAACCACGGATCGCACCAGTACCCGAATCTGATTGGAGTCAGGCACAGAGGGATCTTATGCAGCCCTTTGTAACTGGTGGTCGAGTATTCAATGTATTCGGAACATTAATTCATCACCCAGACTTGTTTCGTCGTTGGCTCGTGTTCGCGAACCATGTCCTTGGTAAGTCGACGATCGAGGTTAGGGAGCGGGAGATATTAATTCTCCGGACCGCAAAGCTTGTCAGCGCGGAATACGAGTGGGGGCAACATGTCGTAATCGCTCGCGAAGCCGGCATAAATGACGACGAGATACGGGCGATTGGAAGCAACGGTGATGGTCTGGGGGAACTCGAAAAACTTCTTTGCGACGCCGCGGACGAACTGGTGCGGGACCAAATGTTGTCAGCTGACGTATGGCGAAAACTTGCCGAGCACTTCGATACTCGACAGGTGATGGATGTCGTTTTTACGGTGGGGCAATACACGATGCTTGCGATGGCTCTGAATACGTTTGGCGTACAACTGGATGAAGGTCTGCCTCGATTTGAACCTTGATGGAGCGATACGACCTCGGTCCAAGATCGGTCAACCTGGGGAAGTTGCCCGTGATTGGGGTAACTCATCGGGGTCACGTCCGCCTGTTTCCAGACGCCAGTTGAGATCTGTCAATACAGCTAATGGCCGTGTATTGCGATGGAATCTACGGGCGAAGAACTCTACGCGAAACCGTGCTTTCGTGGGTATAGCCGAGGTAAGGAGACTCTGTCTATGAGACCGCGTCGGTCGGCTTTGTTCATGCCAGGGATTAATGAGCGTGCGATGGAAAAGGCTCGTTCTTTGAGGTGTGACGTCATTATTTTCGATTTAGAAGATGCGGTGGCGCCCGACTCAAAAATTCATGCTCGAGGACTAGTTCGGGAGGTCATAGAGCAGGGCGGTTACGGGAATCGGGAACTTGTGGTTCGTTGTAACGGGATCGAAACGCCCTGGTGTCACGACGACGTCGAAACAATGGTAACGACTGACGTTGACGGCCTTCTTTTTCCGAAGGTGGAGCGAGCTGAGCAGGTCTATGAGATACGCCGGCGTCTTGATGCATTGGATGGTCCGAAAAAGAACGTTTGGGTCATGATAGAAACGCCTCGTGGAGTTACCAACGTCGAGAAAATCGCGGAATCACGTGCGGATGTATTAGTCATGGGTACGAGCGACTTGGTCGCCGACTTAAGGGCCCAACACACGGACAATCGCGACAGTGTTCTTTATGCACTTTCGAGGTGTGTAAATGCGGCGCGGTCGGAACAGCGCGACATTCTCGACGGCGTCCACCTTGACCTTGAGAATAACAATTCGTTGGAAAAGGTCTGCGAGCAGGGCCGTAGCTTGGGGTTCGACGGAAAGTGCCTGATCCACCCATCCCAGATTGCGACCGCAAACCGAATTTTCGGAGTAGACGAGGACGTGCTACTTCGTGCGAAACAGATAACGGAAATATGGGCCGAGGCGTTGTCGGCAGGGAAGGGCGTTGCGGTTATGAACGGACAGCTGATCGAGAAACTTCACTACGAAGAAGCCTGCCGTCTCATCGCTTATTCCGAGTTAATTGAAGACGTATAACGGTGCGCGTGTTAGCTGCCGTGGATTGAGAAACAGTTGTTATGCCGTCGCTTTTCTAATCGTCGGAACGACGTCTTCAAGATAAACCTCAAGAGCTGCATCATCCCAAGGAGCGCGTAGGGCGATGTTGAGTTCGTCCACTCCGCTTTCCACATATTCGATAATTCTTTCGGATGCAGCGTCAGGTGTACACATTAGTGCCCCTTCGCTGATGTTAGCTGCAGTATTCCCCCAGGAATCGTGCATCGCTTTTTGTTGTAGGGCGACGCTGGATTGATCGATACCCATTGCGAAGGCCACGTTGACGCCGCGCTTAATTTCAGAAGAATTTCTTCCGCTCGTTGAGCACCACTCTTCCAGCACTTCGTTCAAGTGCTTAAATTCTTCGGGGCTAACGTAGGCTGCATTCCACCCATCCGCGTATCGGGCAACGAGTTCGAGGGTGCGTTTTTCGCCCCTGCCGCCAATCCATATCGGAAGTTTCGATTGTTGGGGTCTCGGAAAACAACTCACCTCGTCGACTTGGTAATGTCTTCCCGAGTAACTCGTTCGTTCTTGAGTCAGCATTTGACTAATGATCTCAACCCCTTCTTCGAGCATGTCCAAGCGGGTCCCAATGTCCGGGAACGGATACCCGTGGGCGACGGCTTCCCATATGTGCCACCCTGCACCTAGACCCAACTCAAAACGTCCATTACTGATGTGATCGAGGGTTGTGGCTGCCTTGGCGAGCAAGGCTGGGTTTCGATAACCGACGCAAAACACGAGGCATCCGATGCGGGCGTGTTGAGTATCAGCAGCCAGCGTTGCCAGCGTCGTCAATGCTTCGAAATGCGGCTCGTTACCCCCCTGATAGGGTGCCTCGTAGAGGTGATCCCAAATAGAAATCCAGTCGACGCCGGCATCATCGAGCCTACGCCAGAGTACGCGGAGTTCATCCATGGACAGATTTTGTTGTCCGATGTGGACTCCTAATGACAACGCCATAAGATACGACCGCGATACGCAAAATGGTTGGACAGAATAACAGAGCTCAACCGGTTCTAGTGGTGTGAGAAATAGAGGCGATTGCCCGCCACTTGTTGGGCTCGTCCCCCATTTCCGAGATTGTCTTTACCATTCGCCCGTGTTGGACATTGATTGCCATGGTTCTTGTTGGGCGAGTGGTTGGCCTTGCTGCAGAATTTCAATTGAGACATTGTCAGGTGATTGAACGAAAGCCATGTAACCGTCTCTGGGAGGACGGTTGATAACGACGCCACCGTCCATCAACCGTTGGCACGTCGCGTAGATGTTTTCGACGCTATAGGCGAGATGCCCAAAATTACGACCCCCACTCAAGGGTTCTGGGTCCCAGTTATGAGTTAATTCGACCTGTGCATCTGAATCGCCCGGTGCGGCGAGAAATACGAGTGTGAACCGGCCGGCTTCGTTGTCGATACGACGCAGTTCCTCAAGGCCGAGTTTGTTGCAGTAAAAATCAATCGAAGTGTCTATATCGGTAACGCGTACCATCGTATGTAGGTATTTCATCGAGG
>PBAA01000005.1 GCA_002715785.1 Gammaproteobacteria bacterium
ATCACGTATAGGCAAGCTGAGGAACTCGATCCCGGCACCTTTACGTGGCCTTATTTTCAAGCCATGTTGTTAGCGAAAAGAAATGAGCCAGAAAACGCGATTGTCGCGATGGATCGAGCCATTTCCCTCGATCCAAAGTATGTGCCAGCGTGGCTACTCAAAGGCACATGGTTCATCGATCTTGGTCGATTCGACGACGCAAAAGACGCATACGACGAAGCTGCTCGTTTAGGCGCCGGATCGCCGGCAATCGCGGGTTCGGCTCGGATATTACTGCTCGAAGAACGTCCCTCGGAGGCAGCCAAATTACTCGAACCCCTGAGCGAAACGATGCAACACCCGCACCTATATCGCATGCTGGGTAAAGCGTATCGAGCCCTCGGTCGCGCGGACGATGCGCGGATAGCGTTTGCTCGAGGCCGACGAGATGAGCCGCTTCGATGGCGCGATCCCATTCAGAGCCAAAAGGTCGATTACATTGGAGGCTTTGGAGGTCGTCTTATCCATGCCGAAAACGCGCTCAAAGCTGGGGCCTATGAAGATGCGTTGGCGTTGTTGGAGCAACTGCGAGAAATTCGTCCAGACGATCCGGCACTTCTTAGCCATCTCAGTCTCGCGTACTTACGTACCGGCGACACCGAGAAAGCGTTAAGCACCATTCTGGAAGGGTTCGAACGCCATCCCGAGTATTACTATTTTCATGTCAATGTCGCTGGGTTATACCGTGAGCAAGGAAAAATCGATGATGCTCTACGACACCTCCAACGAGCGATTGAAATCAACCCAAATCAAGCCGAAGGACATGAACAACTCGGCCGTATGTTGCTGCTACAAGGCCACTATGACGAAGCGCTCGCATCCCTTGAGAAAGCCATCAACCATGGGGTGAATGATCCGGTCGCGGCATTGCACAGTGGGGGTCTGATCGAAGGCTCGCGTGAAAATTGGAATGCCGCCATCCATTACTTCGAACGCGCGGTGGAAATTGACGTCTCATTTACCATGGGCCATATCTATCTCGGCCGTTGTCTCGCCGAAGCCAAGCGGTTTGATGAAGCGAAAAGGGTGCTTGATTGGGCCGAAAAACTAGGTACTCATCCAAGCGAACTCGCATCGGCACGGATGCGCGTGAGCGTTCTGGAAGCGGCTTGAGACTCGTAAGGCCGATGGCCCGCCGGACCTCTCCTAATCGATCGTCATTTCATTCTCGACTGGCGTATCCCGGACTAACGGCTCTGCTAATACTTGGCGTGGCGGGCTGTTCCGAACAACCAGCTGTACCCGTCGACGGGAGCAACGTCGCTTGGTTCAACGAAGAAGCAGTCTCTAGAGGCATTACGTTTCGGCATCAAACGGGATTTGCCGGCCGGCACTTGCTCCCCGAAATCGTCGGTAGTGGGGCAGCACTGGCCGACTTCGATGGAGACGGCGACCTCGACGCCTATCTCGTGCAAAGCGGCACACTCTACGATCCCGAGCCGGGCCGCGAACAGCCCGCCAATCAGCTCTATATCAATCAGGGCGATGGAAGGTTTAGGGAAGCGAAAAATGCCCATGGCGCTGACGATCGGGGTTATGGCATGGGTGTCGCCGTTGGGGATTATGACAACGACGGCGATATCGACCTGTTTGTCACCAACGTTGGGCCGAACGCCCTATTTCGTAACGATGGCCAAGGGAATTTTGAAGATGTGTCAATCCAAGCTGGCCTCGATGATCCGGGTTGGGGCACCGCTGCCGTATTCGTGGACCTCGACGGAGATAGAGATCTGGATCTATTTCATGCGAACTACATCAATTGGAGTGAGGTGACCGAACTCCAGTGTTTTATTAGCGGGGTGCCGACGTATTGTCCTCCACAAAATTATCAATCCTCCGCCGTCGACCGACTATTCCGCAACAACGGTGACGGAACTTTCTCGGACATGAGCCTGGAAGTGGGCTTGAACCGCTCCTTTGGAAACGGCTTTGGCGTTGTGAGCGGTGATTTCGACGGCAATGGAAACGCCGACATTTTCGTCGCAAACGACATGATGGTTAACCAACTGTGGCTCAACCGAGGCTCGTTTCAGTTCGATGAGGAAGCGATGCTTCGAGGGGTCGCCGTGGACGAATACGGCGTGGCTAAGGCCGGCATGGGTGTCGCGTCCGCCGATATCGATGATGACGGCGACATCGATCTCTTGGTCGTTAATCTCCAGGGACAATCCGACTCATTTTTCCGCAACGAGGGAACCTACTTCGCGGACGCGACGGCAGCGCTTGGCCTTGCTTCGCCCAGCCGTCGTTATACCCGATGGGGCGTCGTTCTGGCCGACTTCGATAACGATGGACGACTCGATTTGTACGAAGCAAACGGCCGGGTCGATCCATCGACCGCCTACACGAGCGATCTTCGCGCCGAACCCAATGTGCTTTTCCGTGGTACACCGAACGGCAGATTCGTTGAAATCCACCCTAAAGGTGGTACCACACAAACACTGATACACAGCAGTCGTGGGACTGCGGTGGGAGACATAGATAACGACGGGGGTCTCGACTTGCTTGTCGTGAATCGTGATGGTCCAGCGTACGTGCTCATGAATCGCGTATCGGAACTCGGGAATTGGGTACGCTTTAAGGTCTTATTGCGCGAAGGCCGCGATGCACACGGGGCCCTGGTCACTGCCATCGTTGGATCCAACAAAATCACCCGTCGAGTTCAACCGGAGGGTAGCTACCTTGATTCCAACGATCCACGCGTTCACTTTGGCTTGAGCACCGAATCCCGAATCCGTGATGTCGAAGTGCGATGGCCGACGGGCAAGACTGAAGTCTTCGGCAACTTTAACGCTGGAGGTACGGTCTACCTGCGTGAGGGAGAAGGAACCGTTCGTCGAATCGATGCGCCGAAACCCGTTACGCCGTGACACGCCCATGAAGCCAGCATTTCTCTTTCGTGCAATCTTGTTGATCTCGCTCTTGTATGCGCCGAGTCAGCGCGCAGAATTTCTCGAAATGGCAGCGGATGCTGGGCTCGATTTTACGCACGAGAACGGCAATGAAGACGAACTATGGACGGTGGAAATCGTCGGGGCCGGGGTAGGGATTCTCGACTTCGATGACGATGGTCGTATGGATATCTGGGCCATTCAGGGCGGGCCTCTGCGCAAGACACACTCAGCCGAAACGGGCGATCGTCTGTTCCGCAATGTCGGTACGAGTGAAACCCTGCGCTTCGAAGACGTCACGGAGATGTCGGGCGTTCGAGCAACCGGATATGGGATGGGAATCGCCAGTGCTGACATCGATAACGATGGCGATACCGACGTATTTCTTGCAAATTTCGGCGCAAACCAGCTGTTCGAAAACCTGGGTGACGGGCGATTCGTGGATGTCACTGAAAAAGCTGGACTCAAAGGTGACCGATGGTCAATTGGCGCCAGTTTTGCCGATATCGATGCCGATGGGCTCCTCGATCTTTATGTCGTCAATTATCTCCAACTCGCTCTTGAAGACCACGAGGTATGTCGGAATTACTCTTCAAGGACGACCTACTGCGGACCACAAAACTACCCACCGTCAACCGACCAAATCTATCGGAACTTAGGTAATGGTCGCTTCGAAAACGTAACCGAATCGTCGGGAATAGGGGGGTCATCACGACGCGGTATGGGCGTTGCGGCTCGGGACTTTGACGGTGATGGACGAGTGGACTTCTACGTCGCAAACGACGCCGGTGAGAATTTTCTTTGGCTCAATCAAGGTGCCCTGCGGTTCTCGGACGATGGCTTGTTATCCGGCGCAGCGCTCAATATCTATGGAATCGCTGAAGCCAGCATGGGGGTCGCCGTAGCCGATTACGACCAGGACGGCGACCCTGACCTATTTCTTACGCACGACGTCAAAGAGAGCAATACGCTCTACGTCAACGACGGCTGCGGTTGGTTCGACGATCAATCCAGCACATCGGGTCTCGCAACCTCAAGCGTTCCCTTTACCGGTTTCGGTAACGGATGGATCGACATCGACGGCGACGGCGATCTTGATCTATTTAGTGCAAATGGTGCGGTCACCATCATCGAATCACAGCGTACGGCAGGATTTGAACCACCACTACGTCAACGTAATCAGCTCTGGCGTAACGACGGCGGCGGGATATTCCATGAAGTTATCTCGGAAGAAGCTTTGTCTCGTTTGGACGTGAGTCGCGGTGCTGCCTTTGGCGATCTCGACAANGACGGCGACACCGACATCGTCGTCACAAACAACAACGGTCCANTGACGCTACTCCGCAACGAAACCCACTCGTCCAATTGGCTTGGTATCGAATTATTTGACGCCAACGCACGTCGCCGTGCCATCGGCGCGAGTGCTTGGCGTGAGGCAAACGCCCGTGAAGTACACTATGCGGCGACAGACGGCGGCTACGCATCCGCCCATGACCACCGACTAAGATTCAGCTTCCCGGGCGATCCAACCGATCAATTTATTCACGTTCGCTGGACGGATGGTCGGGTCGAACGCTTCGGACCGCTGGCGCCAAACCAATACCACGTTCTCTCGGCATCAACGTATGGAGCCAATCCACCTGGCCCCATCAAGAATAACAACCACGCCTCAACGTCNACTAACGCACGTTGCATTCGAAACGCAACNCGAGCCGATTAGTCTTTGGTCAGAAAAGGCGCGTAAAACTAGACCCACTCAGACGATTGTTGACCGCATTATTGTAGATCGAGCCAAACGTATACTTGAGGCTCAATCCCACCTTGGTTTCAAATTCCGTGTCCAGTGCGCGGCGGCCCAGAAGCACTTCTTCATCCGTGGTTCCCCCCGCAGCGAGATAGATTTGATCGCGAACCAGGGACGCTTCGGCCCAGAAGTTGATATCGAGTCCNCGAACAATCCGATAATCAATGTCGCCTTTGATCGATATCCGGTACAAATCCATATCGTCAAGGAAATGGGACGCCTTAATATCTGCCCCTATGTCCCCCCACCGCTGCTCGAGGTCGTATTCAATAAATAGTCCTTGATCAGCCCTCGATTCCTCAAGCTCGCCAAAAATAGTCTGCGTTTCGTAATTCAATCGCGTCACTCCCGTGTAATAGCCGAACGTCAACGAGCGCTCCGCATATTGGGAATAAGGGTAAAGGTTGTATTCAACGGCACCCGCCACCCGAGCGACACGATCAAGATTTCGGTAACTCGACTGTTCACGACGTGCACCCAGNCCGACGCCCCAGTGTTCCCCCAACGATTTGATTCCCCAGCCACTTAAGCTTGATCTACGGCTGACGTCTCTTAGTGTGTCGCCACTATCGAATTCGAAGTTTCGTTCCATCCGACTGTGGGAGGTACCCATTCCCAAACGCCAATTTTCAGTNGTACGACTCGCGTAAAAAGAACCTCTGACATCTGTCTCGTCGCGACGATCCTGCCGGTCAACTTGGCCGCGAACCTCACTACGAAACACCCAGTAATTCCAAGGGTCGTCNGCCGGCTGAACGCCCAGCGAAGTCAAGCGTGGAACTTCCCTAGACGTGTCCGCATAGGAAACCTTAAGGGCCGAGCCGGCCGGTGTTTGCATAACATAAGGGACCAAGCCCAACTTGAGCACACGGGTTAAGCCACGCCGTCGCTCGTCGTCTGTATCTGTATCGCTTCCGTAGTAGCGAAGTCGTTGATCGAGCCCGCTAAATGTTTCTAAACCGTAAAACAGTAGTGTGTACTCGCGGCCGGAGCCGCTTCGTTCTCGAGTCACCATCACGTGCACCTGGGCATCGAGTCGATCTCGGATGTAGTTGATATAGGGTATTTCGCCACGTATGAACGTCATATCGCAGCCACGCTCGCANTCAAGGAACACGCGCAACGCCGCCGCTCCCAGTTCGTTCGCNACAGGTTCCTCGGAATTCGCCGTGATCGTTATCCCAAAAAANCCTGTGATCACAGCCAAGTGCGCCAGAACGAATAGCACTCGCGTGCCACGGACTTTCATAGCGTTANAANATTGTCTGATCAAACTATCGGTCTTCNTCGTCTGGTTCTTCCGTCGTCGGNTCGTCACGCGGTTGCACCCGTTCGACACCGGTGTCGCCCGATAACTCCGCCGCAATGCGGCTATCCTGGAACTGCAACTCGTGCAANGTGTAATAAATCCCTTCCAACGCCATGAGTTCCTCGTGGGTACCGTATTCCCGAACCTCGCCGTGGTGAAGAACCAGNACTTTGTCGCACTCTCGAATCGTTTGTAGCCGATGCGCTATGACGATCGACGTACGTCCCTCCATAATTCGGTGAAGTGCGTCTTGAATGACCAGCTCGGTCGCGGTATCGATACTCGCCGTGGCTTCATCCAAAACCAGAATCTCCGGNTCCGCNGCTAAAACACGGGCAAAAGCTAGTAACTGCCGCTGACCCTGAGACAAATTGAGACCGCGTTCCGATAAAAACGTGTCGTAACCCTCCGGCAACCCGCGAATAAATGGATCAGCATTCACGATTTGTGCTGCTTCCATCGCATCCTCACGGCTAATACCAGGATTATTGAGTGTGATGTTGTCGAGCACAGTGCCCGAAAAGATATGGAAGTCCTGTAAAACAATGCCAACCCGCTGCCTTAGATCCACCGACGCAACGTGATTGACATCCACGTCGTCGAGAAAAACTTTGCCGTCGTCAAAATCATAAAACCGCGCAAGTAGCTTGATCAGCGTGCTCTTACCCGAACCCGTCGGCCCTACAATCGCCAGTTTTTCACCAGCGCCTACGGTGAACGACACATCATGGATGACTTCCTCACCCATGTAGTAGGAGAACGACATATTTCTAAACTCGAGCCGTCCACGCACATTGCTCGGGAGCGGCACCGGGTTCTCAGGCTCCTTGATGCTTTCATCCCAATCGATGGCTTGAAAAATTCGCTCTCCCGAAGCCATTGCTCGAAACAACGTATTGAACTGGTATCCGACCGCCTGGACAGGCCCAATCATCATGCCGATGAGTTGTGTAAAGACAACTACCGACCCCAGCGAAATCGCTTCTTGAATAACTTCGCCACCGCCCACCCAAATAATGACACCGGTCGCCACCGTGATCAGGCTGTTATTAAAGGAGCTGTAGACCGTTTCTAAATTCATCGCATGAAATTGATAATCGCGGTGTGATTCGTTGCGTTCACCGAATTGCTCGGTATTCAGCTGTTCCCGGCGAGACAGTTGAACTACCTCCATGCCAATCAAATTTTCCTGCATGTATTGGTTAATGCTAGAGACCGCGTTGCGGACATTCCGATAGGTATTTCCAAGCACCTTTCGAAATAGCGACGTTGCCACGGCGACAACGGGGATGAATACCATCGTGTAAAGCGTCAATTCTGGACTGATTGCCCACATCAAGAAGAGCGATAGAAAGAACGGAATAAAGTCTCCAACNAGCTCCAGCACGCCGGTCAACAGTTCAATGAGATTTTCTACATCATTCGTCAATCGTGTCATGACCCTACCGACCGAGACGTGGTCATAGAACGACATCGGTTTGGTTTCGAGTTTACGAAACAGCTCGCTCCGTAAATCCCGTAATGCTTGTAACGTCGAACGAGAAAGCAGCAATCGATGGCCGTACGACGCCAGCGACGAGACCAACACCAGGAGCGCGTACACAAACACNGCCGACATAAGCGGCGAAGCGCCGGTCCAATCGGCAACTCCGTAGACGAACTCACCCATGCCATAGTCCGGCAGTTCGTTGGATCGAGGATCGGGTAGCAAGATTGTGTCGATTACGACACGTCCGTTAACGATCGGCTGCAAGACGGCTATTGCGGCAGACGCGAGCGTTAACACGATGCTAATGGAGAGCGTAAAGCGATAGGGCTTGAGCCACGCAAGTAGACGCACGAACATGTTGACGTTAAGCGCTTTGTGGGTCAGTTCCGCATCAAACGCTGAATAGTCCCGAGACGGTGCTGCAGGCGGTGCGTCCACTTGNGTATTCANCCGTTGANCACNCGAACGTCGACGTCNAGATTTTTCAGCAACGCGGCTTTTCGTTCTCGATCCTGATCTTGGTTACTCTGCACGGCCTCCAAATCGGCGTAGTAGCCGCCTTTCATCATGAGTTCCGCATGCGTTCCCGACTCGAGAATTCGACCGTTTTCCATCACGAAAATTCGATCCGCATGCCTTGCGGTNGACACTCGGTGAGAAACAAGAAGGGTTGTACGGCCCTGACGAACCTCCTTTAGCCGACCGAGGATGCGCTCTTCCGTACGCGTATCCACGCTCGAGAAACAGTCATCCATCGCAAGTATCCGGGCGTCTCGTATGAGCCCTCGCGCCAGCGTCGCCCGTTGTTTCTGACCGCCAGATAACGTAATCCCTCGTTCGCCGACGACGGTTTCCATTCCGTCGGGGAATTCATCGATGGCATCAAGCAATTCGGCAAGTTGAGCCGCGTGCTCGATTGGCGGCATATCGCGATCCGGTTCGTCATACGTCAAGTTGTCGCGAATGGTGAGGGAAAACAGGAACGGATCTTGCGGAATCAACGCAACTTGCGATCGTAGTTGTTGTAAGGGGTATGCTCGGACGTCTTCACCATCAATCAGCAACATCCCTGGTGCAGGATCATTCATGCGTACCAGCGAACGCAAAACCGTCGATTTTCCACAACCTATTCGTCCGAGAAATGCGACGGTTTCTCCAGCATCGACAGTCAACGAAATGTCATGAACCGCCTCGTCAGTTGCGCCCGGATACGCATAAGAAAAATGACAAAATTCGACACGACCTTGGATCTGGCTACTCGCAGTCGGCCGCGGGTCGTCTTCAATCTCCGGTTCATAATCCAGCACTTCAAATAACCGTTCGGCGGCCGCCGCCGCGCTGGTAAACGTCGAAAGCCAACCGCCAACTTGGCCGATCGGTCCGGTAACCATGTACATGTATGCAAAAAAAGCAGTGTAGGTTCCCACCGTAATCACGCCATCAACGACGAGTTGCCCGCCATACCCCAGAATGAGGAGTGTCGAAAAAATCGAGATAAACGGCATGACTAAATTCATCTTTGCTCGGTATTTGGTGGTCCGGTAGACCAAACTGGCATAGCGAGTGCCCATGTCGTCGAATCGGCCGATTTCTTGTTGCTCCTGCGCCATGGCCTGGACCGTTCGAATTCCATTGAGATTTTCAGACGTAAAGGACGTTACATCGTCCATCGCCTGACGCCGTTCTCTTACCATGGGGAAAAGACGACGCGACATCGTGATGCCGAGGAATGCCACAAACGGTGTCGGTAGCAACACCAACGCCGTCAGTGTCGGCGATAAATACAACATAAACGACAAACCAACGATGATCGAAAAAATGAAAGTGAGTACTTGAACCCAACCAAACGCGATCACTCGACGAACCATTGCGATATCGCCTGAAGACCTCGACATCACATCGCCGGTCCCGAAACGATTAAAGAAGGCCGAGCCCATTCGTTGCACATGACTGAAAAAGCGTTTGCGAATGTCATATGACGAACTGATCGCAACTCGCTGCAACATCCGACTCGAATACACCGAAATAAAGGAGCGGACCAAAACGACCGCAAAAATACCCAGCACGGGCATCAAGATATCGGGATCCTTAATCGCTAATGAATCGATCGCAGTCTTCATAAACATGGGCATGGCTGCTCCACACATTTGAATCGCGATCAAGCCGACAATACCCAACACGATTTTTACGCGGTANTGATACGCGTACGGGAAAAGCCTTTTCAGGTGTGCCAGATGCTTNAGGGACGGACGTGCTCGCTCTATCCGCTGCCGCCTATAGACAGGAGGTGTGTACTGACCGAACTGCGCCATAAACCCGAAAAAATCCTTGTGGAGTTTTACCCAGTGACGCGATGTCTTGGCGACGCGCCAAGACGGTTAATCGTCACCGCCCCTAACTCCTGCAATGCCAGTGCTTCATTGCGGGACGTACGAAACGACAGAACAACGGTCGCGAAAAGCTGTGGCGCTATCACGCCGCTAACAAGGCAACCTCAGTGCTGAACCCCAATCCCCAGACCACCATCTTAGCATAGCTCCTTATTCGGGAGAGTCAGGAGCCGGCAATAGATGGCTTGGATGCTCGTCGGTTAGATCACAAAAAAGANNNCGNGCTATCCNANGGTGACTCCGTCCAGCCGTTCGGGCAGTTGGTGGCCAGGGGCAGAATCGAACTGCCGACACGAGGATTTTCAGTCCACTGCTCTACCGACTGAGCTACCTGGCCATCTATCAACTCTGACAATGGGAACCGATGAAAACGCGGTATTGTAAGCTCGCCCTCCTAGCCGTCAACTTAACAAGAAAAAGCCCCGTTCTGACTCGCGTAAAAAAGGAGCTAAGTAAATATTCAACTAGTCTAGAAAAAGCCTTGCAATCCACGCAACCTTCATTAGACTCCGCGCCCCTATGAGACAGATGCCACGACATACGAGTCAATCTCGACAGGTGATCCATCCACGGATAACAGCCTGTTGGGGTTTTTTGCTTTAGTCGTTGCGCCGTTGTCTCTCGGTGCAACGCCGGCGAGATAACGACCTCCCCCTCTCCCCTAATCGTTACTCGTCGGCGTTCACCGCCCTTCCGATCGATGCAGCGTGACCCCTAGGGGTTTTCTATGGCTAATTCCCTTCATCAATTCGAGCTGGGGGCATACAGGCTAGTTCCACCTGATAATGTCAAACGCCTTAGTGCGTTTCGCTCTGAATCAGGCTTTCTAGATCATCGAGCGTGTATGCACCAACGTCGAGTCTATCGCGCGCCATGCGATTGCCCACTTGCTGGACGACACCATTCGCGGGCGTTTGGATCCCATGTAGACGTCCCAGTTGGACGATTTCGCCGTTTAGGTAGTCAGCTTCAATGTCTCCAGTACCACGCATGACACTCTGCATCGAAGAACCCCCATTTCGCGTGAATCCGGGGACCGAGGTGCCACGAATTCCGCGCCGCCGACCTCGTGTTTCTTCCGACGAAGCACAGTCGATCCCCGCGGCCGCATAACAAGCCAAAGCCTCGTCACGCAACTGTTTCGCGATATCGGCTGATCCCTCGCCACACGCAGCTTGAACAGCGTTATTGAGATTGTTTAGGAGCTTCGCGTATTTCTGACGCATGATGTTGGGATCCGCTATCGCACTGAACCCCGAGTTATTCAGAGCGGCCGTGACTTCGCCAATCATCACATCGACCGAGTTCGGGTATCGACCCGCATCCAATACCCCGGCACTATCTTCGGCAAAATTAACAACTTCCCCAGGCTCCAAGTGTTCTGCCGGTAAGAGCACTACCATCCCGTAAACGTTTGCGAACCGACGCAAAGCCATGCGCTCGTTGGCAACACCATTCTGGCAGCAAACGACCGGCGTATTCGACGGGCTGGATTGGATCAGATCCCTCAGGGCTGATTCAGTGTGCTGACTCTTCATACAAAGAATCACGACATCGTATTCATCCAGATTAGCTTCCCTTGGATGTGCAACGGCCGGTATCGGCAAGCGTTCATCAATAGTTGCAGATACAAACCGCAACCCACGTTCCTTAATGGCCGCCAGATGCGCTCCACGGGCGATCAATAGGACATCGTGACCATGCTGAAAGAGTCGGGCGCCAATGGTTCCGCCTATACCGCCGGCCCCATAAATCACGAAACGCATTCGATTCCTTTACGCCTCCAATAATCCAATTTCTTCTCCGCGCGGAGTCTTCTTGATCCAGGAAACAACCTCAGCTGGCCATGGATCCGGAAAAACCACATTAGCAGCCAATCGACCGCTCACACCATCATTCCATCCTGCACGGCGGCCCTTTGCGCGCTCATCCCGCTGCTTCCACTCGAAACGTGTCAACGTAGCGACCCGCATCACGTTGGCGCCGGTATTCCCACTCCCACGGGGATTCACGCAAGCGATTTGGACCATTGCGAACGTCGATGCCCATGTCGGCCGAGGCTGGGTAGTGACTGTAAATCATCATGCGCCGCGATCCATTTGTGGTGTTAGGCCGAGAGGTGTGGATCAACTGACTATGGAAAAACATCACCGAACCGGCCGGAGCCAGGATAGACAGAGCCTCGTCCGAGTGAACCGTACCTTCAGGGACCTCCAAACCATTACGAACCCGGTCATGTTCAACATGTTTACGATGCGAGCCCGGGTACACCTGAATGGGTCCATTGTCACGATGAGACTCGTCAATCGTCAAAGCGGACGAAATAACGGTCGACGGGTATCCGTTCATTTTGTAGTACGCCCAATCGTTGTGGATTGGAAAACGATCGTCGTCTGGCGGAACACGAAAGTCATATTCAACGGAAACTGGCTGTTTGTAGTTAAGTTTCTCTTCCATCAGGACGGGCTCATCCCCCATAAATTGTTCCATGGGACCGAGCAGGCGAACGTCGTTCGAAAATTTAGCTAGTACCAACGAAAGATCGATAATCGGCTGAATCTTTCTCACAATCATTTTTCTCGAGGCGGTCTGACGGATATCAAGCCGGCCGCTCTGACGGTCATTACATAGCGAGGAATTGATCACGAGTTCCAATATAAAGTCTGCTTCTTCGCCCATGCGCTTTACTTCATTCGAATCAAAAACCGACGGCATGACAAGGAAACCATCGCGCTGAAATGCTTCTCGCATAGCTTTGGTCACAGTCACTTTGCTGAACCCACTATTCGCGTCCGGGTCCTTGGTCGGCGTCCCCATATGCCCACTAACTCGTCAGGAATAGGCCATCTTACGAGCGCTCTCGCCGGTAGGCAAAGCTCGACAAACCACCTCTATCAGATCGTCTGATCACCATAGTTTTGGGCATCCATATCGGGACGGCTTACGCCCCCTCCGATCTTCAGTCTCATCTCCCAAGCGTGTATCTTGCTGCGCTGGTCTTACGATCTAGAACCCGGGGGAGGTTCCAAGTGACGATCGGTAAATTACTTATCGCGAACCGTGGCGAAATCGCTGTTCGCATTCAACGAACAGCGCACGAAATGGGGATTGCCACCGTCAGCGTGTTTCCAGACGACGACAAAAATGCCTTGCACGCATTGACGTCTAAATCACCTGTGCAGCTCGAGGGCACGGGTGCAGCAGCCTACCTCGACATTAAACAGATCATTGACGTCGCCGAACAAAACGACTGCGACGCCCTCCATCCAGGATACGGTTTTCTTGCCGAAAACCATCAATTTGCACGCGCTTGCCGCGACGCAAACATCGTTTTTGTGGGTCCCAATCCCAACGCACTGGAGCTTTTTGGAGACAAATTACGGTCAAGGAACTTGGCACTAACAAATGACGTTCCTGTGTTACCTGCCTCGGCCATGATCGATGAACTTACAACCGCTACCGAATTCTTCGCCTCAATCCAGCCGGACCAAAACATGATTCTCAAAGCCGTGGCGGGTGGTGGCGGCCGCGGCATGCGGGTCATCAGAAATGAATCGGAAATCGAAGATGCATTGAACCGTGGATCGCTGGAGGCAAAAGCAGCCTTCGGATCCGGCGACATGTACGCCGAACTCATGCTCGACCGAGCATTACATATCGAGGTCCAGATCGTCGGCGATCAGGCGGGGAACATTCTTCACCTGGGCGAGCGCGATTGCAGTATTCAACGCCTACATCAAAAGGTCGTCGAGGTAGCGCCATCACCTCAACTTCCACAAGCGTTAAGAGAACGGATTCACGAGGCCGCCGTCCGACTCGCCTTATCGGCAGAGTACGACAACGTCGGCACCTTCGAGTTTTTGGTCGATGGATCGGACCTTAATGACGATGCTGCCTTTTACTTTATCGAAGCGAACCCGAGGTTACAGGTCGAACACACCGTCACGGAGGAGGTCACTGGNNTTGATCTCGTCCGTATTCAGCTCGGATTAGCCTCTGGACAGACCCTAGAGTCATTGGGGCTGGAGTCGACCCCCACTCCGAGAGGGTTTGCTATTCAACTCCGGGTAAACATGGAAACCTTGAAAAACGATGGCATTGCGTTACCTCGGACCGGGTCGCTCTCATCGTTTCGTCCTCCTCAAGGACCTGGCGTTCGGGTCGACACTTTTGGCTACGAAGGTTACAAAACCAGCGGCCTCTACGATTCTTTGTTGGCAAAGTTGGTGGTACACAGTGGTCAGGGTAACTTCACTGATGTTGTTGCCCGCGCGCGCCGATCCCTGCACGAGTTCGTTATCGAGGGTGTCGATACCAATCTCGGGGTGTTGATGAACATTGTCGACGATCCAGACGTCCAACGCGGAGTGATGTATACGCGTTATATCGAGGACAACCTCGAACCACTGCTCGCGAATCGTGAACTCGCTGGCAACCCCAATGCGGCTGAGTTGGGGCCAAAGATCTCCTTGGCTGGCGCTCAGGTCGATGCCAACGACCCTCTAGCCGTATTGAGTCAGGGTCGCNAACAGAGAGAACANGAACGCGCTCAGGCTACTGAGCGGGTGGAATACGCTGAAGGGATCGCTCCCGTTCGCGCGGCGATGCAGTCCACGATCCTCTCGCTGATGGTAGCTCCCGGCGATGACGTTTTGGTTGGTCAAGAGATTGTCNTAGTTAACGCCATGAAAATGGANCATGTGTTTAAAGCCCCTGTCAGTGGAACCGTTCGCGAGGTGCTGGTCTCAGAAGGTGACACCGTCCCGNAAGAATCGGTGTTCCTGACNATCGAAGAAGGAACGGTCAAGGGCGAGGCGGTCCACGACGACGTTGAGTTAGANCTTGATAACCCTAGACCNGACCTCGCTGAGGTTATCCGTCGAAGGGCTTTGACCACCGATGAGTCGCGTGAAAAACAGGTCGATAAACGCCACGCTCAGGGGGGCCGAACGGCAAGAGAGAATATCTACGATTTGGCCGACGAAGGTTCCTTCGTCCAATACGGCTCGCTGGCTGTGGGAATGGCCCTCCATGGAACCGTCGACGAACTGCTCGACTACGCCCCCTCTGATGGACTCGTTATGGGATTGGGCCACGTAAATGGCAACTTATTTGAGGAGTCCAAGTCGCGTTGCGTATTGATGTCCTACGACTACTCGGTACTTGCAGGCTCCCAGGGCGGTATGAACCACAAGATGATGGACCGGATGTTCCAGACCGCCGAAAAACTCCAGTCGCCTCTTGTCCTTTTCACCGAGGGTGGTGGCGGTCGCGCCGGGGGCGGAAGTCGTAATGCGGTACCAGGCAAGGGAGGATCACCACAGATTTCAGGCGGTGGTGGATTAAATACGCCGTCTTGGAACCTGCTGAGCAAGCTCAGTGGACGGGTACCNGTCGTTGGTGTGAACGCCGGCTTTTGTTTTGCCGGCAACGCAGTTTTGCTTGGCTGTTGCGACGTCATCATCGCTACCGAAAACTCAAGTATTGGTATTGGAGGACCTGCCATGATTGAAGGCGGGGGCTTAGGCGTATACAGCCCCGAGGAAGTTGGCCCAATTTCGGTACAGGTCCCCAGTGGCGTCGTCGATATCGCTGTCAAGGACGAGGCAGAAGCGGTCGAAGCAACTAAGAAATATCTATCGTACTTTCAGGGGCCGATCGATGTCTGGGAGGCGAACGACCAGAGACTCCTCCGCCATGCGATCCCTGAAAATCGTCTGCGCGTCTACGACATTCGCCAACTAATCGACACATTAGCTGATAGGGATTCCGTGCTCGAATTACGCCCGAATTTTGGAACCGCGATGGTTACTTCGTTTATTCGCATCGAAGGTCGACCAATCGGTGTGATCGCCAACAATCCTGCCGTGATCTCTGGGGCAATCGATAGCGACGCCGCGGATAAAGCAGCTCGTTTTATGAAGATGTGCGACGCGTTCCAAATACCGCTACTCCTGCTTTGTGACTGCCCCGGAATCATGGTTGGCCCTGAGGTCGAGAAAACCGGGCTTGTACGCCACGCGGCTCGTATGTTCGTTATCGGTGCGAATATTAAGGTGCCTTCCTACATGGTGATCCTAAGAAAGGCCTACGGTTTAGGAGCCCAAGCTATGGGCGGAGGGAATCATCGACTGCCAGCATTTGTTGTCGCGTGGCCGACCAGCGAATTTGGCGGCATGGGTCTTGAAGGTCAGGTGAAGCTCGGTCAACGCGCGCGCTTAGAAGCCATCGGCGACCTTGGTGAACGACAAGCTGCCTATGAGCGGATGGTCGAGGCCGCATACAACCGTGGCAAAGGGTTGAATGCGGGCCATGTATTCGAGGTAGACGAAGTTATCGATCCGGCTGACACGCGCATGTGGTTA
>PBAA01000006.1 GCA_002715785.1 Gammaproteobacteria bacterium
TTGCGGCATCACCGGCTGAGAGTTGCGGTGATGTGAACCCGCGACACAGGCGAACGCGCCATCCGCCAACGTGTAGTCCGTCAAACACCAATTGCAGTTGGCGTTGAGCGCAACGCGACCCCAGGGTTGGGGGACGCCGCCTTGATCGCAATGTAAGCCGAGTGATTCGCCGTAACCTTCCCCTTTCCATTTTACGAAACAATTGTGCGAGCTAAAGCGGGTCGTGTAAGGACCGATCACGTAGCGCATGAGTGCGGTGGCAACGGGATTGACTGCGAGATCGCGAAATGAGCGATCAAAAGTACACAACTGCATCAATTGAAACTGACTAGGTTTTGCTCCTGATTGCAGCTCCAACGTCCCCCGATAGTCGCCGAAATCGAGTTCGGACGCTGCGCCCTCCGCAATCGTAAAAGGGCAACCAACCAGTTCTTCCGACTTGGCCAAAAGAACTTCCGTAAGCCGGTCAAGTTGGGCCGCGGTCACGCCCGTAACCTCCGGAGGCACCACCGCGTACCCGTTGAGATCCAGATCCAATACGTATTTTTCGAGGCCGAGCTCGGCAACGAGTTTTTGTCGAGCTTTCTGCAAACCTCTGCTACTCACGGCAAACGGTGTTTTCTTCTCTACACCTTTTTTTTGTTTCGCTTGTTGCTTGGTCATCGATCCTCCTAACCAACCTCGCACAATCAAACTAACGCCACGTTCGCGACGCGTCAAAAAAGTAGTACGGCACAAAAACCACGCGTTAGAAAACGAAGAGAAGAGGTTTTAGGTTAGACCGATTAAACTATAGGGTTCGTACAAGCTAACTCGGTTTGTTGATAAGACGCTTATGGCGACACCCAATCCAAGCGAAAAAAGCACAGCGCCTCCCTCCGGGCAGGTGATCGACCTCCAATCAATTCATAAGAATTACGATATGGGGTCCGAAACCATTCGNGCCCTCAACGGGGTTGATTGCAGGATGGAAGTCAATGAGTACGTNGCCATCATGGGCCCGTCCGGTTCCGGNAAGTCAACCTTGATGAACATCATCGGCTGCTTGGACCGCCCTTCTGCCGGGGAATATTGGCTCGCTGGCGAAAACGTATCCAAGCTCAATGACAAGGCCCTGGCCCGGGTACGCAATCGCATGATCGGGTTCGTGTTTCAGACCTTTAATCTCTTGTCGAAATCGAATGCCTTGCAAAACGTTGAAACGCCACTGTTGTATAGCGGTGTCGGCCGACGCGAGCGGCGCAATCGAGCGCTAGAGGCGCTGGAACGGGTGGGACTTAGCGATCGTACATTTCATAAGCCCAGCGAGCTATCCGGCGGGCAACGGCAACGCGTGGCTGTAGCGCGAGCACTCGTTAATGATCCAGCGATCCTCCTCGCCGATGAGCCAACGGGCAATCTCGATACGCGTACCGGCGAGGACATCATGGCGTTATTTGAAGAGCTCTACAGCGCAGGGCAGACCATTATTCTGGTCACCCACGAACCCGAAATCGCCGTACGTGCCAAACGACACATCCACCTGCGGGACGGTGAAGTGACTGAAGATTACCTTGTGGAGAACGCCTAGTGCATGCTCGAATCCTACTGATCACCGCTCTCGGTTTACTAGCGGGTTGCGAATACCTTGCGTCTTTCTCGTCAGACGACGAAGCCGCTGCTCAAGAAAACTCCAATCTTCGCTATAGCGACTACCAGCAAGTTGTCGTCGAAGCGCGGAATATTCGTGTCGCCGTAGAAGCCGCTGGAGAAGTCGAACCTGTCACGACCGTAGAAGTTAAATCGAAGGCGTCAGGCGAGATTCTTGAATTAGCTGTAGATACCGGCGACCTGGTCGAAAGCGGCACACTACTTGCTCAAATCGATCAACGCGTTCTGAAAAACACGCTAAAGCAGGCAGAAGCGAGTCTCACTGTCGCTAAAGCAAGGCTCGCGAACTCGGTTTCACAACTCGAACGAATCAATTCGCTCTATGCAAATAAGTCGGTATCCAAGGCCGACTGGGAAAAGTCGTCTNTGGACCANGCTACGGCACAATCCGAAGTCGTGCAGCGCGAAATCGCCGTCGAAAACGCCGTCATTCAGCTCGGTGACTGCGACGTTAACGCGCCCATCACCGGAACGATCATCGAACGCGCCGTCGAACAAGGNACGGTTATTTCTTCACCCATGGGTAACAGTAGTGGCGGGACCTTACTCCTGAAAATGGCCGATCTATCTCGTGTTCAAGTACGCATGCTGGTCAACGAAATCGANATCGGCAAAATGAAACCAGGAGTTTCNGCGACCGTTAATGTCGCCGCTTACGCTAATCGTCCCTTTCAAGGCGAAGTCATTAAAGTTGAACCGCAAGCCACNACAGTCCAGAACGTCACCATGTTCCCGGTATTGATCGATCTAGAAAATCGCGATGGACTTCTACGCCCTGGGATGAACGCTGATGTGGAGGTCATGGTCGCTGATCGGAATCAGGTGCTCGCCATTCCTAACGCAACGCTCAGGACTCAGGGCGATGTCTATTCAGGTGCCAGCGTGCTTGGTTACACAGTGGAGGACGTTGACAAGATGCTCGCTGCTTCACCAAAACCCGGAAAACCGGAAGTGGCTGGAGGTAGCGGTTCGGCTGCTACTACGGAGGAGAGCGATCTCTCCGATGAAGAACGCCTGAAGGCAATCATGACCAAAATGCGAAGCGGTACAAGACCCAGCGAAGAAGACGTGGCTTTTATGCGCAAGAACCGAGAGCTCATGCAGAAGATCGCCGGCTCCGGTGCTGGCAGAGGACGTCCGAGCGGTGGCGGCCCACGTGCCTCAGCGGGGGGGCGCCCAACAAACGTGGATCCCGGACGCGGCGAGCAACGTCCCCAACGAGTCGCATCATCCGTCGATCAACAGTTCGGCGGCGACTACATTGTCTTTGTGATTCGCAACGCTGAAGCAGTCGCCGTGCATATTCGAACGGGCATCACGGACATGGATTACTCCGAAGTTGTCGCTGGTCTTAACCAAGGCGAAAAGGTCCTCATTCTACCTAGCCAATCCTTGGTGCAATCGAACGAGACCTGGCAGAACCGAGCCAGCAGAATGAGCCCGATTCCGGGCATGAGTCGTGGCCGGCGCAGCTAAACGCCGTGTCGCTCCTTGAGTCCATTCGTATTGCGCTGAACGCAATCCGCGGTAACGCCCTTCGGTCGGCGTTAACGATTTTGATGATTGTGATCGGGGTTGGCTGTGTAATTATCGGTGCAGCCTTCGGGTCNGGCACGCAAGCCGCCGTGCAAGAACAAATGAGCACGCTTGGCGCGAACGTTCTTTCAATTTGGCCCGGCCAATCCTTTGGGCGCGGTGGTGTTGCGTCGTCGAACCGGGTCTCGCTCACCATCGACGATTACGACGCGCTACGTCGAGACAGTCAGTTCCTTTCGGCNGTCGTTCCGGAATTGCGAAGCGGTCGTCAGGTCAAATTCGGCAACAAGAACATCTACGGCACGGTCACCGGAACGACACCCAATTACATGGCCGTTAACAATCGTGAATTGACCCATGGACGTATGATTACGCAGTCCGACCTTGCCTCGCGCCGGCGCGTGGCAGTGCTCGGCTACAGTATCCCTACTAGTCTTGAATTCGCACCGACCAGTCTTCTAGGTCGAGATATTTCGATAGGTCGTATCATCTTCAAAGTCGTCGGTGTCTTCGCCGAGGTTGGATCAAGCATGGGTGGTCCAAGTGTCGACGACGCGATATATATTCCGCTGACGACGGCTCGATTTCGTGTGTTCGGCTCGGATCGACTCGGATCCCTCTCCGCCGAAGTCAAAGAAAACATCGGGGTCGACATGGCCATGGTTGATATCGAACGTGTCTTACGTCGCGAGCACAAAATCCGTCCGGGTGACCCAAACGACTTTACGATCATGAATCGGGGNGTTTTTAGCGAGATGATGCAATCAATTACCAGNACCTTGTCGACTTACGTCATCGGTATCCTGGCGATTAGCCTACTTATCGGTGCCATCGGCATCCTAAGCATCATGCTCGTCTCCGTAACCGAGCGAACCCGAGAGATCGGAGTTCGCAAAGCACTTGGTGCTACGCGTGGAAATATCCTTACCCAGTTCATTGTGGAAGCGATTACATTAGGCGCATTGGGTGGCTTGTTTGGCATTGTTCTCGGCTGGCTTGGAAGTGAGGCCATCTCGTCCCAATTTGATATGCCTTTGATCGTCGAGATGCAAACAGTCCTTATCGCAGTGGCCGTGGCNGTATCCGTCGGTTTCCTTGCGGGTGTTTGGCCCGCCTACCTGGCATCAAAGTTGGACCCCATCGAAGCTCTCCGCCACGACTGATTCGAGCCAGTCCCCGTTCTCCGTAAAGACCTTAGCTCTTTCAATCGAGTAAGCTTCCAAGTGCGCATGAGACCGGGGGATCTACGACATGGCCACCGATAATCTAATTCAGACGATTGAAGCCTTCGAGGAGGAATACAAAAAGGGCGTCGGCGACCTTCTGCCGTACCGCCCAACAAAACAAGCGAGCCTCGACAACATTCGTCGATTCGGTGACGGCGTTGGCGACTACAATCCGCTCTGGCGAGACCCTGATCACGCAGCCAAATCGCGATATCAAATGATTACCGCTCCTCCGCCCTTCATCTACGGAGTGAGCCTTGGTGTAATTGCGGGCGAAACCGGGGCCATCGATCGAGCNCGGGTGTCTACCGCGTACCTTCCGGTGAATTACGCTGGTGCGGAAATCGAATTTCATCGGCCGATTTGGCTTGGTGATCGAATCACTGCTCAAGAACAAGTCGGCCCCACGATGCGGAAAGAGAGCAAACGAATCGGCGCGATCGCNTTCAATACGGGCTTNGTCACCTATTCGAANCAACGTCAGGAAGTCGTGACCACCGTCAAAACGCTGATGGCTCGTTATCAAAATACTGGCTCCACGCTGGAATATGATCGAGAGCCAAAAGAGGCTGCCCACGTTCANCACGAAGCCGCCGACCCACTGGTTTACGAACGTGAACGCCGGGGAGCCGAGCCCCGATATTGGGAAGACGTCGTCGAGGGCGATGACATTCCGAGCCTGAAGAAGGGAACGTACACCGTGACGGAACTTTTCCTATTTACCCATGGCGTGCTCGGTACAGGTCGAAGCCCTAGAGCCGCGTTAGAAGCCGAAGGTTCCGGAGACCTCGGAGGTGGAGGCCGATTCGACGAGGAACACGCGCGAAAGCGCCGNAATATGCCAGGCCAATTCGACTTTGGNCCNCAACGCGTTTGCTGGCTTAGCCAAATCGTGACCGACTGGATGGGAGACGCCGGCACGCTCAAGAAGCTCGATGCCTCCATTCGCCACCCTAACGTCGTCGGAGATACCAACACCGTTTACGGAAANGTCTCCAAAACCTATGTCGAGAACGATGAACATCGGACCGAACTACAAATAGAAAACCGAAATCAGTCAGGTCTGGTCACCGCATTTGGGACGGCCACTGTGACCTTACCTACGAAGGACTAGGACGTAATGAACAACACTAAGAAAATGGCCCGAGGATCATCTTTCCCANTGGCGAAGTTCGTCACTTTTCTCACGTGGCTGGCTCTGTGTTCAGCCATTGAAAGCGCGGGTACGGAGACCACAACCGTATCCGGCCCCNTCACCAACGGTACCAAAGGCGGGCCATTCTCAGCACCACGGATCGATCTTGCGAGTCGCGGTTACNTCATGGAAGAGTTCTTCCTAGACGGCGACGCCAGCGCCTATGAATTTGCTGATGGGGCAACGTCCACCCCGGACGGCCGCTGGAACACCAAGCGCGAACAACAATCAACCGCTTACCGAACACGCCTACTCGTGGTCCGCCCACAGAAAGACTCCGACTTCAACGGCACTGTTATCGTGCATTGGCAGAATGTCACCGCAGGCTATGAGCTCGGTTCNGTNGGCGATGATGAATATCTTCGAGGTTATGCGTGGGTTGGTGTTTCGGCGCAAGCCGTTGGTGTTAATGGCTTTCCCGGGCCCGAAGCCGCGGGACTCCGCCAATGGGACCCTGAACGCTATGGATCACTCAATCATCCTGGCGACGCCTATTCCTATGACATCTTTACCCAGGCAGGTCGGGCCGTGGGATCGGCGCGAACAAAAACGGGGGTCGATCCGCTAGGCGGACACGACGTCAAGCATCTGGTCGCGGCCGGCGCATCACAATCCGCGGGTCGGTTGCGCACCTACATCAACGGCGTGCATCTCCTTGAAAACGTATTTGACGGGTTCATTCCATACATCGACTTTTCCTCCACCATCCCTTTCGTAGCAGACAAAGGCGCGAGCAGAAGGGGTATGGGTCAACGCACCCCCATTCGGAACGATCTCAATGTGCCTGTTTTTGTCGTCAACTCCGAGACCGANGTCGAAGCCTATCTACCCGCAAGACAACCTGATTCAAAAATCTTTCGACTTTGGGAAGTCGCAGGCACCTCACACGTCAACATTCCCCGATCCATGACNGCTTCCGGCGGCGCAGAAGGACCGAACTGGATGTCATACCAACCAGCCTACCAAGCGGCTATAAGGCATACACACAACTGGATCGTGTCTGGCATTGAGCCTCCAAGGATGCCCCGTATTGCCATGACCAACGCGCAGGCAGGCAGACGAACCATCGAACGTGATGTTGACGGCAATGCCGTTGGTGGCATTCGATTACCTGACTTGGCTGTCCCAACCGCACGCCATCGTGGAGCCGGTCNGTTCGGAGGGGGCAGCGATAATCGCTTCGCCTTTCTGTACGGTTTATCTCAAGATTTTGAAGACGAAAAACTCGCAAAGTTATATCCGAACCGCAGCATTTTCCTCGAAAAATATGAGCGTGAGCTTGACCGGTGTGTCAAAGAAGGAATAATTCTTGAGGANGATGTCCCATCCATGCGAANCCGTGTTACNCAATGGGCACAGAGATTNCCGGCCAGTTGACCCTCGCCGATTCCACATCACATGANCATGGAAAAATCATTGCGGAAAAGGTTCGTCGATGCGGTATTCAGCGAAAGTTTGATCGCGCTGATCGCGGTATTTGTTTTCAGCATGTCGGTTTCGGCTATTTTTATCGTTCTCTCCTGGATTACTTACCGAGACCGATACGGCATTTCCCTANTGGAATTCTTGGGATTCACTTTNTNACCGTAACGCCCNATTGAGAACGATGATCNATGAAACGATCCGCCCTCAGGTTTAAACAGTAGAGATCGACANCCGGCGGACCCCGAGAACCTCGAAAGCGCTCCGCTCCGACGTCAAAAAAACAAGAATGTCCTCAAATAGGACTCTGGTTCTCGGAAAACAGTTCGTCCAAAAATGACCGAAGGTGTTCGGACCGGCTTGGGTGACGGAGTTTTCGTAGCGCTTTGGCCTCGATTTGCCGAATCCGCTCACGCGTCACATCAAACTGTTTGCCCACTTCCTCGAGAGTGTGGTCAGTATTCATATCGATACCAAATCGCATCCGTAGGACCTTGGCTTCTCTCGTTGTCAAACCACCTAGCACCTCTCGGGTTGCTTCTTTCAAACCTTCGCCGGTGGCCAATTCGATAGGGGAGCCGATGGTCGCGTCTTCGATGAAATCGCCAAGGTGAGAATCTTCATCATCACCAATCGGCGTTTCCATCGAGATCGGTTCTTTCGCAATCTTCAATACGCGACGGACTTTATCCTCTGGCATTTCCATCCGNTCACCCAACTCTTCCGGCGTAGGCTCCCGTCCCATTTCTTGGAGCATCTGGCGCGATACCCTGTTTAGCTTGTTGATGGTCTCAATCATGTGCACAGGAATCCGAATGGTTCTTGCCTGGTCAGCAATTGATCGAGTAATTGCTTGACGAATCCACCAGGTCGCGTACGTCGAAAACTTGTATCCGCGGCGATATTCGAATTTATCGACCGCCTTCATAAGGCCGATGTTTCCCTCTTGGATAAGGTCTAGAAACTGCAAACCACGGTTCGTGTATTTCTTGGCAATAGAAATGACGAGGCGCAAGTTAGCTTCAACCATATCCTTCTTCGCGCGCCTAGCTTTTGCTTCTCCAACGGACATACGGCGATTGATATCTTTGATTTCAGGCACGCTCAGTTCGCAATCATCCGTAATCAGCCTAAGTTTTTTCTGAGCACGAATGATGTCGTCCTTAACCGCGTCCAATCCTTTGCTGTAGTCATGCTTTCCCTTGATGTGGCGAGTAACCCACGTAACGGAAAGTTCGCCTCCCCCCTGAAATTCTTTTAGGAAGACTTTGCGGGGCATTCGGGCTTCGCGTACACAAAGCGACATGATCGTACGCTCGTGATGGCGTACACGATTCAAGGTTCCACGGGCGAGCATCACAATTAGATCGAAATGCCTTGGAACCAGTTTGAATGGTGAAAAGGCCACGCTCAGCTTATCGAGGTCGGCTTTCGCTGCCTTTGTCGTCCGTCCTTTTTCAGCCTTAACCGTCTTCTGAGACTTGTTNTANGCGCGTTTNAGNGCNGTAAATCGCCGCTTCGCTTCNANNGGNTCCGGNCCNTTCGGNCCNTCCTCTTCTTCGTCATCNTCTTTTTTATCTNTTGTTGTCGGATCGACTTGCGGAGCCGCTGCGACGACATCGGTAGGGTCCAGATAACCAATCAATAAGTCACTGAGCTGATCTTCCGCTCGCACCTCATCGTACGTATCAAGAATGTACTCCACCGGCCCCGGAAAGAGAGCGAGCGCCGAAAGAATGTCACGGATACCTTCTTCAATCCTTTTAGCAATAGCGATTTCGCCTTCGCGCGTTAAAAGTTCGACAGTCCCCATTTCGCGCATGTACATCCGCACAGGATCGGTTGTCCGCCCAACTTCTGTCTCCACGGCGGCGAGCGCCGCGGCAGCCTCTTCCGCTGCTAGCTCGTCAGCAGTGTTATCACCAGCATTCAGCAGATCGTCGGCGTCTGGGGCGGCCTCATAAACTGTGATCCCCATGTCATTGATCATCCGGATGATGTCTTCGATCTGATCCGGATCGCTTACATCCTCGGGAAGGTGATCGTTCACCTCTGCATAGGTTAAGAAACCTTGCTCTTTACCTTTAGCAATCAAGTCCCTCAAACGCGACTCTTCTTGCTCACCCGTTTGCGCCGCCACGGGCAACGCTTTCGCTGTCGCTTTTGTTTTCGCTGTCGCTTTCTGTGTGGCCATATAACCTCAAGGTAGATGTCGGCTGAAGCAACTATGTTGCCGACTTCAGCCTGCTTAACCGTCCATTATAGCTGTTGACAGGTTGGTTTTTGAGTCCCTATAAAAACTCTACGTTGCCTCAGAAACATTCCCTGAGTCGGTTTCACTACGCGCCTTCCAATAAACGGCCAACCGTTCGGAGGAGTCGTCTTCCTGCAAACCGCGAGCCAGAGCTCGATGAGCATCTCTAGTTCGCTCTTCTAGAAACCGATGTACCCCGTCAACAAATTCGTTTTCCAGCGCAGTCCCCACCAGCGACGGTGGCGTGCTCGCTAATTCAACCATTAGCTGGTGTGCCGGTTCACCAACAAAACTTGCGAGAAGTGTACCCGTATCCGTTAAATTCTTCTCCAACACCCGTCTTAACATCTCGGCAACCAGCGTGTCGTTATCTGATGCGAATAGCTCGTCCCGAGTTTCTTGCGACAGATCCTTTGCAACGGTTGGTTCATGCAGAAGATAGCTCATCAGTTTCCGTGCAATCTTTGATTCGGGAGGTGCTGTTGTTGATTGGCTGGGGCGCGCGCGAAATGAAATTCCCACTCTCTTCTCGATCGCCGCGATCGATATTTTCGCTTCTTGACTCAATCGTTCGACCATCATGCGCCGATATAGCCCGTCTGGGAGTTTCTCTATCAACGGTAGCGCGGCATCCGCTAGCCTTGCTCTAGCGTCGATACTCGAAAGGTCGAGGCCGCTGCCAATCTCTTTAAAAAAATAGTCGCCGGCGGAAACGGAAGCCTCCACAAGTTGGTTAAATTTCGCCTCGCCTTCTGACCGAATAAGTGTGTCGGGATCGTCTCCTTCGGCAACGAACATAAAACGAAGTTGACGGCCCTCGTGTAGTACAGGGAAGGCCGACGAAAGTGCTTTCCAGGCGGCGGTGCGACCCGCTGAATCACCGTCGAAACAGCAAACAACTTCTCGCGTATAACGAAATAGCTTCTCAAAATGTGCTTGGCTGCTGGCCGTTCCCAACGTGGCAACGACGTTGGGAACCCCATGTTGAGCCAGGGCTACGACATCCATGTAACCTTCAACAACAAGCAATCGTGGCAATTCTCGCAACGCGCGGCGTGCCTCAAACAAACCGTACAACTCGCGACTCTTTTGAAATACTTCGGTCTCCGGAGAATTCAGATACTTTGGCTTCTCATCACCAAGTACCCGACCCCCAAATCCAACCACGCGTCCACGGGTGTCTCTGATAGGGAAGGTAATTCGCTCTCTGAAACGATCGTAGACGCGTCCCGCATCGTTACGGACGAGTAATCCCGCATCAACAAGCTTGTTCTCGGGAAACTGAGCAAGAGCCGATTTCAGCCCATCCCACGCCGCGGGCGCAAAACCAATCCCAAAATCACGCGCAATGACCCCGGTCACTCCACGTTCCTTTAGATATTCGACCGCATTCCCACTCAAGCCATGATCGCGAATAACCGACCGATAATAGTGATCCGCCAATGACAGAATCTCGTACAAATCAGTGTCAACTTGCTTCTGTACCCCCGCCTCGCGCGGTATCTCAACCCCCGCAATCCTCGCCAACGTTTCAATGGCTTCGACGAACTCAAGACGTTCATACTCCATAAGAAAACGCAGCGAAGTTCCGGTCGCGCCACAACCAAAACAGTAATAGAACTGCTTTTCAGGGTTAACGCTGAATGACGGTGTCTTCTCTTCGTGAAATGGGCACAGGGCTTGAAGATTCTTGCCCGTACGTTTGAGCGAAATACGTGAATCGATCACCTCGACAATGTCGACCCGCTCGATCAGATCGTTGATAAACGATTGAGGGATCCTTCCAGGCATGAACTCAGCTTACCTAAGTCATCGAGATTACGCTCGGTTCAGTTGCGTTTTTACCTGTCGGCTTACCAATCCCATATCTGCTTTGCCAGTTAGCTCATCTTTGAGATGCGCCATGACTTTACCCATGTCGCCCATCGTTTCCGCCGCTGTCACCTCAACAGCTTCTTTCACCGCATTCGCTATATCGGCTTCCGACATTTGGGCTGGCATAAATGATTCGATGAGATCGATTTCAAAACGTTCCTGTGCCGCCAAATCTTCACGCCCGGCAGCTTCGTATTGTTCGAACGAATCGCGTCGCTGTTTCAGCATTCGATTGAGAACGGAGAGTACATCGGTATCACCCAGCACCTTCCTCTCATCAACCTCAACCTGTTTCAACGCAGCATTGATCAGACGTAACGCGCCGAGTTGCTGGCGTTCGCGTGCTCGCATCGCGTTCTTGGTCGCATCTTCGATACGCTGCTTCAGTTGGCTACCCATGGTAGGGCTAGGAGAGACTCCAGCTTAGTAGGACTTTTCGAACCGCTTTGATTCGCGCTGCAATTTCTTCAGGTGACGCTTGACCGCTGCTGCGGCTTTACGCTTTCGAACTGCGGTAGGCTTCTCGTAAAATTCACGACGGCGCACTTCGGAAAGGATGCCGGCTTTCTCGCACGAACGCTTGAATCGCCTCAAGGCGATGTCAAAGGGTTCGTTTTCTCGGACTTTAACGGTCGGCATGTGCCAGCTCTGGAAAATGGGCCGCGAGTGTACCCGTAAAGGCCGCAAAATGTAAATCCGACGGAGGAGTGACATGCGTGTTCTAGGAATCGAAACATCGTGCGATGAAACCGGCATAGCCGTTTTCGATTCTGATGAGGGGCTGATCGCAGACGCGATCTACAGCCAAGCCGAAATGCATGCGCGTTTTGGTGGAGTCGTTCCCGAGCTCGCCTCACGAGATCATATCCGCAAGACCCTTCCTCTCATCCGCGAAGTTCTCTCTGCAGGTAACCTTGAGACGGACGATCTCGACGCCGTCGCCTATACGTCCGGACCTGGTCTAGTCGGTGCACTTATGGTGGGAGCCACCATCGGTCGGAGTTTTGCTTGGGCGCGCAGTTTGCCCGCCATCGCCGTTCACCATATGGAAGGTCACCTACTCGCCCCACTACTCTCTGACCCAAAGCCGTCGTTGCCATTCGTCGCTCTATTGGTTTCCGGCGGTCATACCCAACTGGTCCGAGTTGATGCCATTGGACGCTATACGCTAATGGGTGAATCACTAGATGACGCGGCCGGAGAAGCGTTCGATAAAACGGCCAAGCTCCTCGGTCTCGGCTATCCAGGTGGGCCGGCGTTGGCCGCTCTCGCCGAATCTGGGCGCCCCGGTCGTTTCACCTTCCCAAAACCCATGACGGATCGACCGGGTTTGAATTTCAGTTTCAGCGGTCTTAAAACCGCAGCAATGACGACGATTCGTAACATCGACAATCTCAGCGAACGTGACCGAGCCGATATTGCGAACGCTTTTGAGGAAGCTGTAATAGAAACTTTGACAATTAAATGCTTACGCGCGTTGGAACAGGCGGGTTTATCCGATCTGGTGATCGCCGGCGGCGTCGCCGCAAATCAGCGTCTACGCCAACGCCTTGGCCAACGCGCGGAAAACGTCTTCTATGCTCCGCCGCGCCTCTGTACCGACAACGGCGCGATGATCGCGTTCGCGGGACACGAACGATTAAGAGCAGGGTTTTCGGAACCCCTCGCCATTCGGGCGCTAGCAAGGTGGTCGATGGAAGAATTGCCGGAAGTCACCATTCCGCCCAATCACTGAATTTCATGACCCGTATTGAAGATCGACAAATCCAACTACATCGCATCTGGTCGAGAAACAAGATTGGCGAGTTGTACAGGATGCATCTTTTCAATCATTTCCATGCGAGCCATTCTCAGCGCTTTTCCGTATGCGCGCCCTTCCACAGCATTGACCTTCAATTCCGCAAGTTCTTTTGCGAAAGAGCGTAATTTCGACAGTTCAATTTTTTCGCACGACTCGATGAGTCCGAAGATATCGTCCACGTCGGCTCCGTTACGGAATGCGCCAATACCCTGCAAGTGCTCCATCAATCCCTCTACTCCCAGTGCGGATGGTTCAACGAGTCGTCGGCCCCAGCGTGCCAATAAGGTAGCCGCGCGACTGACCCGACGAGGTACCTTCAGTCGAACAGCGAAGCGCGATGTAACTGCTTCGGAATGATTCCAACCGATTACAGCTAACGAGAAGGATCCGCGTAGGTCTTTGCTTCTATACAACGCCGCTAATGCTTCTAGATCGATATCGTCAAACCACGGTTGACGAGCACCAATCTCATGAAGGGTCTCAAAAAAACGCCATGGGGCATCCTGGTCCGCGGCTTTCGTCCACTCCATCCATATCCGTTCGGCCGGTAGGTCGGCGAGTTCCTTGACCATCATTCGCATAAGCTCCGCAGTTTCCTCCTCTACCTTGAAATCAGGGAATGTCGCCGTAAACCGGGCAACCCTGAACACGCGCAATGGATCTTCACTAAATGCGTCAGAAACGTGTCGCAGTACCTTGTCTGCCAAGTCGCTGCAACCGCCATAGGGATCTACCAACCCGTTATCTGCATTTCGGGCCATCGCATTGATGGTGAGATCCCGACGTCGGAGATCGTCTTCGAGCGTTACTTCAGAGCCAACATGCCAGTCGAACCCCTTATGGCCGCGACCTTGCTTACGCTCCGTCCGAGCGAGGGCATATTCCTCTCCGGTATCTGGGTGCAAATACACGGGAAAATCGTGNCCGACTTGCCGGTATCCTAGGCGGCGCATGTCATCATCGGTCGCACCGATCACGACCCAGTCGCGTTCGCTAACGTGTCGCCCCAAAAGCTGGTCGCGAACAGCACCTCCNACGAGATACGTTTGCATCAGATAAGTTGCCAGATTGCTCGAAGATCAAGGTTACGAATAGCATGGCTTACAACATGTGGTCCAGCGCCACTGACCCGGCCTTCATCAACAAACATCTGAGTTATCGGCTCGACTCCGGCCACTGGAACCGTTGCCCGTCCTCCAGACGCAAAGCCGTTAAGTTTCGACCCCAAACACAACCCGTGTCGATCGCCGAAACGTGATCCAGTCCGGTTACTCCCTGAAGTGCTGCCCAATGACCGAAAACGATAGGTTTTTCGACAAGTCGCTTGAATCTAAACCACGGCGCGTAGCCTTCTGGGACATTAACCAATTCGTCCTTATGCGAAAATTCGAGCGTTCCATNCCGCGAAATCAGACGCATCCGCGTAAAATAATTGGTGATCGCGCGGTGGCGATCCATACCTTGGAGTGAGTCTNGCCAACATTCGGGTGAATCGCCGTACATATTCTCGAAATATTCTAAATGGGCCGAGCTACGTATCACCGTCTCGACTTCTTGAGCCGCTAATCGAGCAAACCGCAAATCCCAAATATGTGGGATCCCTGCATGTACCATCACTTGTTTTTCGTCCTCATGCATTAGCGGCAACGTTCGTAACCAATCTGCGATTTGCTCACAATCGGCAGCCTTAAGGACTTCATCCAAAGTGTCGCCCTTTCTAGGCTCATGACCACCGTAGAAAATCGCCAACAGATGTAGGTCGTGATTACCAAGCACGGTGTTTGCGAGTCCTCCGAGATCGCGGACAAATCGGAGCGTTTCGAGTGACTGTCGACCCCGGTTCACGAGATCNCCCACGAACCACAATCGATCGCGATCGTGGTCAAAGTTAATCTTCTCCAACAAGTACCGGAGGGTTTCGTAACAACCTTGCACATCCCCGATCGCGTANGTTGCCACGACCCTAGTGCACTACGTGTGGAACCGCCAAGCTGAANGGCGGAATANCAACTTTAAACAGATCGCCATCGTCCCCCCGGAATTCGTAATGGCCTTCCATTGTGCCCACAGCGGTTTCAAGCACCGCTCCGCTGGTGTAGCGAAACGCCTCACCCGGGTTCAGCGTGGGTTGTTCACCAACAACACCCGGCCCGTGAACTTCCTCTTTTTTACCGTCTCCATTTGTTATCAACCAATAACGGTTAAGTAATTGCGACGGGCTAGAGCCGTGGTTCGATATGGTGATGGTGTACGCAAAAAGGTAGTGGTTTGATCGCGGATCAGATTCTCNCTCAATAAANCGCGTCTCGACCGCCACGGCGATATCACTCAAGGTCTTGTTCCCCTATTTCAGCGGTGCGGGCAACACAGCTATTTGCGATTCTGACGAAATCATCAACATCAAGTTGTTCTGCACGCAACGACGGATCGACGCCGACCTTTTGCCAAGGGACTTCTAAATCTTTTAGAGCGTTACCAACTCGCTTGCGCCGTTGCCCGAACGCCTGCCTCACGACCGCGTTAAACCGTTCCATATCGAGAGGATTTACCGCACGTGGCCGTGGCTCAAGTCGCACAAACGCGGATTGAACTTCGGGCCGCGGTCGAAACGCTTCCGAAGCCACATCGAACAAGTACGTGACGTCGCAATGGTATTGAGCCGTGACAGAAAGNCGTCCCCACGCTTTGCTCCCGGGATTAGATGTCAGCCTCTGCGCCACCTCCCGTTGCATCATGAAGTTCATATCTCGAATTAAAAAGGATTGTGCAAGGAGTCGAGTTAGCAACGGCGAGATTATGTTGTAGGGCAGATTGCCCACGACTCGCATACCAGAGAACTTATCGATCTCTAGATCCAATACATCTCCCTCGATGACCTCAAGCGTCTGATAGCGATCTTTAAGGAACCCAACCAACTCCCGATCTATTTCAATCGCCACAACTTTATCCGCTGTTTCAAGAAGACCCGCTGTTAACGCCCCACGGCCAGGGCCTACTTCTAGAACCTGGTCGCGTGGCTGGATAGCCAGCACTGCATGTATACGATCTATCGCACTTTCATCGACGAGAAAATGCTGTCCAAATCGCTTCCTTACCGACATAGGCTACGCGATTAGTTCGTCTTCAATCTTCATTCAGGCGTATTTGGACGTATGCCTCGTCCCGAATCTGCTTCAACCATTCTTCAAGTTTTTCGTCGTAACGGCGGTTATGCAGAATTTGAAGCGCCATATCGTTTAGCGATTCTTCACTCATATCATCTTCTCGACGGCCAAGCACTTGGAGGATGTGCCACCCGAATTGGCTTCGAAATACATCCGAAATCTCGTTTTCCGGGATAGCATCCATCACCGCTCTAAACTCGTCGACAAAGTCCGCGCTATCTCTCCATCCGAGATCGCCGCCAGCGAGCGCAGAACCTGCGTCATCCGATACCTCGCGGGCTACGTCGGCAAAATCTTCACCAGCCAGCACCCGTTCTCGAACGCGATCAATTTCACTTCGTGCCGACTCATCAGACTTAATCTCTGATGGCTGAACGAGAATATGACGAACCTGAGTGCGCAGCTCCTTTTGCATGGATGCACCGCGCTTATCGAGTAACTGAATGATGTGGATTCCGAGCGAGTTGGTGATCGGATCAGGGGTCTCGCCAATTTCGAGCTCAATCACCGTTTCACTAAATAACGAGGGCAGCTCTGCCGCTCGCCGCCACCCTAGATCCCCTCCCTCCAACGCTGTTGAACCTGCGGAATGGGCGATCGCTAGCTTGCCAAATTCTTCGCCCGCTCTGAGTTTACTTAATATATCCACGGCCATATCTTTCGCTGCACTGACCGCTATATCGGACAACGGATCGTCAATTCGCAACAGAATATGGCCGACGCGGTATTGGTCTGACACCCATTCACGAAAAAATGGAGAACCGCGCAGATCTGCTACGTCCTGCTCCGTGATATAGATTTGTCGATTCACCATATCGCGCTGGACGCGACCAAGGAGCATTTCCCTGCGGATATCCTCGCGGAAGCTGCGATACGAAACGCCCTCGTCTGCCAGCGACTTCTGAAAGCCGTCCAGGTCCATTCCGTTCTGTCCGGCGAAGCTGGTCACGGCTTCGGTCAGCATTTCGTCATCAATAATGATCCCACGACGTTCTGCCTCTTGAATCTGCAAACTCTCGATGACCAGTCGCTCCATCAACTGACTGAGTACAGTTTCCCGCGGGGGCACTTCCGAGGTGCCGGACTGCTTGATACGCTCAACGAAAAGCTCGTATCGGTTAAGCAATTCGGATACAAGAACCACGTCGTCATCAACAATCGCCGCGATGGCGTCTACCTCCTCGATGACGGCATGTAGACTCACGGAAACCAAGATCCAAAGACTAGAAAGTAACCCTGTAAACAGCGATCTAAAAGAACATCCCATCGTTATAACCGTTCTCCTTCCCATAACCTCGAATGCCATTCGAAAGTAGCGACTCCACGCGACCTCCGAATCCAGCCAACCCCTTAAACACCATCTGTATGAGCACGCCCTGCTCGCGTTGCGCGTCACTCAGCCGCTGATTGTCGCGTACAACAACGTAGTTGCGCCACATCGCGCGTATTTGTAAACAACAATTGACATACTCCAGTCCAGCAAACGAATCCACGTTACGCCCGTGCCGCCAGTCCCGATTCCATCGTCCGAACACATACCAATGGGGGCTCAATTTCCAATATAACCCCAGATCCGTTTGTTCTATATCTTGGGACACGAAACGACGATAACCCAAGTGATAGACCTGTCGAGTATTACGGCGAAAATCGAAGGAAAGTCCCGCCTCACCCACCGAATTATCTGTTGGATTCCAAGCAATGTGCGCCCTCGTGCTTGCCCTCGGACTAAACCGTACACGAGACGATCCAACAATCTCTGAACTCGCTGCCGTTTCATACGTCGTCGGTTCCCCGAATAACGTTGTTCGTCGATCCGAAAAGTGGACGATCGAACCAATATTTAGACGCACGTACTCGCGTCCATCACGACTACCCATCACGCGAGACGTAACTCCAACAGCAATCTGATTCGCGTCGATTATTCGATCAAGACCCGCGTACCGGTTGGTTTGAAAAAGCTGCGGATAACGAAATGCCAGTGGACCACTATCAAATCGCGGGAGATCGTCTTGATTCTCATATTCTTGGTACAAATAAAAGAGTCGTGGTTCGAGGGTCTGCACCACCTCGGTTCCCCGAAATCGCGTTTCGCGGTCAAACATTAACCCGGCGTCCGCCGAGGCCATTCCCAACGTGCGATTTTTCCGACTTCCACCATCCAAGCGCACGCCACGCAGGTCATACTCTGTATGTCGCACGCGTCCAGTAAGGTTCAAGAACCCCCAAGAACGCGACATCGGGAACCGAATTTCTGGTTCGAGATGAATTCGGTTGCCTCTAATTCCCTCCATCAACTCTTCGGGATCTTGATCCAAATCGAAACGAGCCCAGGCGGCGTCCACGGAAAAAGATAGTCGTCCTACATGTTTAGAATAGGAGGCCTCGAATTCCGGTAATCGTTCATAGGGACTTGCACGAGTCTCAAGCAGCTGGAAGCGTTGGAAACGCAAATTCGCGGTTAGATCATTCCCCAAATAACTAAGTTCGGCCCGACGATCAAGCGCGTAACGACTCGTGGTCGAGATATCGGCACCGAGATCGGCGTAGTAATCCAGATCGCTGACCGAGGAGTAGTCAACGTGGGTTCGAAACCTTCCAACTCGTCCATGGTGCTTGATGCCAAGCATCCAGCGGTTGGCAGAATTAAATGTCTCCGCCGTGCCATTCCGATGAAAATCGTCGCGGGTCAAAGTACCGTTGTATTGATCATCGCTGGGTAAGATCGATGCGTTGATTCCTGCGTCCGTCCAACGAGTCTTGTGACGGAATTCCATGGCCGCCTCCACGCCCCGGTCGGTCATTAGTCGCGGCGTCAAGGTCGCATCGTAATTCGGCGCGAGATTTAGGTAATAGGGTAGCGCGATATCAATGCCATCGTTCGATCCATATCCAACGGTGGGGAACAAAAAACCGGAAACACGAGCATCTCGCGAGGGGAACCGAAACCGCGGCACCGAGACCACCGGAACACCGAACACGTCAATTCTCGCTTTACGGGCTACCGCAAAGACCGTGTTTTCGTCCATTTCGAGAGTTTCGGCTCGAAATGACCAGGCCCCTCGACCCGGTCGACATCGCGTCAACGAGGTCCCTTCGAGCACCAGTTTATTGCCAATTCGTTCGATGCGATCAGCGTGGCCTCGAATTTCGGGTTCGAAGAGTACAAATTCCGTGGCTTCCATGACCGCCGTATCGTTGTCCAAATTCACTTCCGCTCGTGCCGCCTCGATCACGACTCCGGGTTCGAAGAAAGTCGCGCCATCGGGAATCGAAACGTGCTTGGCACCGCGATCTAAAATTGCTACTTCTGTGTGAATACGGCGCTNGCGCTCTGCCAGGCGGACGTTTCCAGTCAGCATACTGTCGCCCTGCTCTCGGTAAACGACGCTATCAGCACGAGCNCGAATCTGGCCACCGATCAAGCCGTCGTCTGACTGGAGGATCNGGTTTGGTTCACGATACGCTCCGTCACAGTACGGGGGTATCTCCCCTGCTTCATGAAAAAGATCNTCACGGTGGATCCAAAATTTAGAGGCCAGATCATCCGCTGTGAGCCCCATGGAAAGGCCCATAAACCAAAAGGCAACGAGGGGGCGTATCTTACGAAGCAAATTGATGTGGCCTCTAGCTACAGCGAAGCTTCGGTTCAGTCTTTACCACATTCGCGCGATATGGCGAGTTTTTCTGGGTGACCAGTGNGCTTCGCTTTGCATTCCAACGCGCGGCGACTATAGTCAATTTGCGCCCGCCCGAACAGGACGCGTGAACTTCTGTGATACCAACCTGTAGTGAAGAAAGACCGCGTTAAAGCCCTCGCTCATTGGGTCAGCAGTATTACTGTTNCCCAGGACGAGTTGGTGCCATTACCGATCGANGCTAGTGCGCGTAGGTTTTACCGCACGACCCTCGGCNAACGCTCTGTGGTGGTGATGGATGCTCCGCCTGACACTACAGACAACGCACATTTTATCGCGTTGTCGAATTGTTTTCGCCGCGCCGAGGTGTCCGTTCCCGAAGTGCTAGCAAGCGATCTGGACCAAGGGTTCCTTATGGTTGAAGACTTCGGCGATAACCTGCTCGAACGGGCATATGGACTTGGGCAAGACANCTCAATCCTTAATCTCGCNCTTGCTATGTTGATCGGCATTCAAGGAATAGCAGACCCGATTATTCCNATTTACACCTCAGAAAGGTTTGCGGAAGAACTCGAGATTTTTCGGAAGTGGGTGCTCCAAGACCTTATCGGCGTGACCACCCTTCCCTTTGACGACATCACCGATTTCCTCGTCAGTACCTGCGATACGCAACCTAAAGTCACGATTCATCGCGACTTTCATTGCCGTAATTTATTGCTTAAGCCAGACGGCGCGATCGGTGCCGTCGACTTTCAAGACGCGCTTGTGGGTCCAATGTCGTACGATCTTGCCTCCATCCTCTACGACTGCTACTACCAGTTTTCTAACGCGACCATCTCTACGTCGATAGCACAATACCTTCAACTAGCGGAAGAGGCGGGGTTATCAACAACAGACGACGAGGGAGAGTTTACAAGGGTCCTTGAAATCACAGCGGTACAGCGGCAACTAAAAGCAGTCGGTATTTTCGCACGCCTCAAATTACAACAAGATCGCGGGAGTCACCTCGAAAACATCGTGCCCGTCATGGGTCGGGTATGCGAACTAATGATGAAGCACCGGGAGTTGGTACCGTGCGCAGAATGGTTCAAAGGCAGCGTGCTACGCCCTGTCCGCGACGCTGTTAGACGTCTTCAATGAAGGCAATGATCTTGGCGGCGGGATACGGCAAACGGTTGCGGCCTCTGACCGATATGATGCCGAAACCTATGATTCCAATCGCGAGCGAGCCGCTGATCGTTCATCAAATACGTTGGTTACGGCATGCTGGAATCAGTGAAATCGTCATCAATCTGCACCATCTGGGCGACCAGATCGAGAACAAGTTAGGCCACGGGACCGACCTCGGCGTCCGCATTACGTATTGTCACGAAGAAGAGCTTTTGGACACAGGTGGTGCGATTGCGAACGCACTTCCCTATCTGTTGCCAGGACCTTTCTTAGTCCTCAATGGAGACGTCTGGACCAATTATCCGTTTAAACAACTGGTTCAACGAACGCCAGATACTACGCATCTCGTTTTGACGCCGACGCCAAGTCATCGCGAGTCGGGCGACTTTTGTCTTGAGGGCAATTTAGTACGGCGTGGCGACAAAAATGATCTGGTTTTTTGTGGCATCGGCGTGCTGACTGAAGACATCCTTCGAGACGCACCCCTCGGGATCTTCTCGATTACCCAAGACGTCTACTTCAAACGTCTGAGATATGACGAAATCACCGGGGAAGTGTACGTCGGCACTTGGTTCGATATCGGCTCTCACGACCAACTGAAGGCCGTGCGACGTCTGTATCTTTAATAAGGCAGGAGAACTACAACCGACCTGGTTGCGGGTCGCTACTGTAGAATCGGCTCAATGGAAGACCTGATCGCACCTTCAATTCTCTCGGCAAACTTTGCCCGCCTTGGTGAAGAAGTGGATGCTGTTCTTAATGCTGGCGCGGACGTTATTCATTTCGACGTCATGGACAACCATTACGTACCCAATCTGACCATAGGGCCGATCGTCCTCAAAGCACTTCGCGATCACGGTGTCGTTAGTCCCGTTGACGTACATCTCATGGTCGAACCCGTCGATCGATTGATTAGCGACTTTGCCGAAGCGGGCGCAACGTATATTTCTATTCATCCCGAAACGACTGATGATCCCTACACTTCCTTAGGACTTATTCGTGCAGCCGGGATCAAAGCAGGACTCGTATTAAATGCCGATACCCCCGTTACCGTATTGGACGCCCTACTGGATCAAATTGATCTTATTCTGGTCATGTCCGTGAACCCCGGTTTCGGCGGTCAAACTTTCCTACCAGCGAGCCTCGACAAAGTCCGCGCTGTACGCGCCCGTTTAGACGATTCGGTTCGCAACGTGCGGCTTGAAATCGACGGCGGGATCAAAATCGACAATNTCCGTGCCGCCAAAGATGCCGGCGCCGATATGTTTGTCGCTGGATCCGCCATATTTGGCAGTACGAATTACGTTAAAACCATTTCTGCAATGCGCACGGCACTCAACGCGTAGAAGGCTACGTTCCGTGTATCAAGCTTATCTCTTTGATCTGGATGGAACTTTGGTGGATACCGCTCCNGATCTAAATGCCGCTCTTAATTACGCCCTTCAGGCAACTGGCCATCGAAACGTCGACGAAGCCGACACCAGGCAGTGGGTAGGACATGGGGCAAAGGTCATGATCGAGCAAGCATTGAAGTACGTCAGCAATGGCAACGTAACGGATGAACTTCTCGATCGTATCCATCGGTTGTTTTTGGATCGTTACGCGATTCATATCGCCGATAAGAGTATTCCTTATCACAACGCGGTCGAAACACTCAAAACGCTTCGAGGCGGCGGTTTCAAACTCGGCGTGGTGACCAATAAAGCGATTCATCTAACGCGATTATTGCTTGACCAATTGGATCTAGAGCAATATTTCGACGTCATCGTTGGCGGCGATTCCATGCAGATTCGTAAACCGGGNGCCGAGCCGGCCCTTTATGCTTGTAACGAACTAGACACGGCTCCATCGGATACCCTCTTTGTTGGTGATTCCGAGACGGACATTGGCTGTGCTCGTGCAGCCGGCTGCGACGTTGTCTGCGTCAAGGATGGGTATAACCACGGGGAAAAGCTTGAGAATCTTGGCGCCGACGCGATTATCGGTTCATTGATGGATCTTTTACGCGAGCAGCGTTTCTCGTGAACGCTGAAGAATTCGCCGCATATGCCAATGAGGGCTACAACCGCATTCCTGTGGTACACGACGTCATTGCCGACCTAGAAACACCCCTTTCTGTTTATCTGAAACTCGCTAACGGCCCGTTCAGCTACCTACTTGAATCCGCCGCTCAAGGAGGTGAGAAATGGGGCCGATATTCGATCGTGGGATTGCCATCAAACACCGTCCTCCAAGTCTCTGGGGATCAGCTCACCGTTAAAACAGATGGCGAAGTGGTCGAGCAGGTCGAAACTGACGACCCGCTTTCGTTCATAGAAACGTACCAAACCGGATTCCGAGTCCCGATGGTTGACGGCCTGCCACGTTTTTACGGGGGCCTCGTCGGCTACTTTGGCTACGACACCGTCCGATACGTCGAGCGGCGGCTACGGTTGTCCATCCCGCCGGACCCACTTGGCACACCCGATATCGTCCTAATGGTCTCCAACGAGCTNGCCGTATACGACAACGTTTCAAGCCGGTTACAGTTAATCAGCTTGGTCGATCCAACCGGACTATCCGCTTACGATCAAGCGATCGAACGCCTCCACGCCTTGGCACACAAGTTGGAGTCCCCTATACCGCCGATACCCAGAGTGGAGGTTGAATCACCAACCGAAGAAAAGGACTTCATTTCCGAGTTCGGCGAGAATAATTTCATGCAAGCGGTCGAGCGTATCCGCGACTACACCCGCGCCGGAGACGTCATGCAAGTTGTCCTTGCACAACGAATGTCAGTCCCGTTCAAGTCCGCACCATTAAAACTATACCGCGCTTTACGCAGCCTGAACCCTTCCCCTTACATGTACTACATGGACTTGGACGACTTCCATATTGTTAGCTCGTCCCCTGAAATTTTGGCCCGAGTCGATAACGGCACCATTGTGAATCGGCCTCTGGCGGGAACGCGTCGACGTGGTCACTCGGACGAAGAGGATCTGGCACTCGAGCAAGAATTGCTTTCTGATCCCAAGGAAATAGCTGAGCATCTGATGTTGATTGACCTCGGCCGCAACGACGTCGGCCGGGTGGCCGAAATCGGAACTGTCGAAGTTACCGAACAATTTGCCGTCGAACGTTATTCCCACGTAATGCACATCTCCTCGCAAGTCGAGGCTAAGTTGGCATCTGGCAAAACGGCAATGGACGTGCTTCGTGCAACCCTGCCAGTCGGCACTCTGTCCGGCGCGCCCAAAATCCGCGCCATGGAGATCATTGATGAATTAGAACCGGTCAAGCGCGGCATCTACGGAGGAGCGGTCGGCTACCTCGCATGGAATGGCAATATGGATACTGCAATTGCCATTCGAACCGCCGTTATCAAAGACGACATACTCTATATTGAGGCCGGCGGTGGAATTGTTGCCGATTCGGTACCGAGGCTTGAATGGAAAGAAAGCATGAACAAGGGCCGAGCTATCTTCCAAGCCGTGCGGTTGGTCGAAAGCGGTCTCCAAGACGACGACTAACGACGATCCACTGGCGCTAGGTTTCGCCGAAAACCTGCGCTAATCTCTCGGGGAAGCGAGAGGAAGATCATGGCATTTCGTCAGGAAATCAGCGCCTGGATCGAGGAAAACTGTCCCGAAAGTTGTCTCGGTCAAGGCGACGTCCCTGGGGGCGGTACGAAAGTTCGCATGACGGACGATCAGCACACCTGGATCGAACGTGCCGCGGGCGAGGGATTGACGGTACCCACCTGGCCTACCGAATATGGTGGGGCAGGATTCACTAAAGACCAATACGTGGTCTTTCTCGAAGAGATGCGCCACCTAGGTGCGAGGACTCCGCTCGCTGGGATGGGCACCTCGATGATCGGACCTACACTTCTAGAATTTGGCACGGAAGAGCAGAAGTTAGCCCACCTTCCACGCATCGCTCGAGGGGAAGTCTGGTGGTGCCAAGGCTATTCCGAACCCGGCTCGGGTTCCGACCTTGCTTCCTTACGCACTCGCGCGGACGACAACGGCGATCATTTCATCATCAATGGTCAAAAAATTTGGACATCGGGAGCTCAATTTGCGGATTGGATATTTTGTTTAGTTCGCACCGACCCCGACGCGCCGAAGCACGATGGTATTAGCTTTGTCCTTTTTAGCATGGACCAGCCAGGNGTGTCCGTGCGCCCGATCCGGCTTATCTCAGGTGCATCGCCCTTTTGTGAGACTTTTTTCGACGACGCGATTGCTCAAAAGACCAATTTGGTCGGTGACCTCAACAAAGGCTGGACTGTCGCCAAACGATTACTACAACACGAACGGTCGGGCATGCTAGCCCTTACGTCCGGTNCGAACCGTGAAGTCGGGATTGAGCTTGATGAGCTCGCCAAGGCATGTCTTGGCGAAATAGACGGAAAAATAGACGATCAGTNCGTGAGGACCAAAATCGCAAGACATTACATCAATGCGCAGGCATTCCGATTGACTCAACGTCGAACAGTCGAGGAGTCTGAAGGGAGTACGCCGGGACCCGCGACCTCAATTTTTAAGTTGTACGGAGCGACTCTTGCGAAGGAACGATCGGAGATGCAAGTGTCCATGTTGGGTACGAGCGCGATTGGTTGGGACTCGGATGCCTCCGGGACCCATGAAATAACACGCTCGTGGCTCGCCGGAAAAGCCCGCTCAATCGCGGGCGGTAGCAACGAAGTGCAACTCAACATTATNGCGAAGCGGGTTNTAGGACTCCCCGATTGATCTNCACCCAAGCCGCTCCCATGGGTAATCTTNNCCTTTTTNNCGGTTGGCTTGTCGTTCTCGTCTGCCTCTCTGGACTGCGCGTCGCCGCGGAAGACTACCCGTGGCTGGCGGAACTCGACGCCGAAACGGGGGTGAAGGCTTCCGGGCTCCGACTTATGAATCTCAATCCTGGTCTGCATCCTTTGGAGCAGGACACGGTGCAGGCAACACAAATACTTGTCGGCGTTCACGGGTTTGGCAGTCGAGGTTACGAGTGGGTTTATCCATTACAAACGTTGGACGACGAAACGACGTTGACGTTCTTCCATCGCTGGAACACTTTTCAATGTACGGATAGCCCGAGCGTCGAGATGGCACGTTCACTTGGAACCGTACTCGCCAACCACCCGAACATTAAGAGCGTCACGATAATCGGGCACAGCTATGGGGGACTGATGGCGATCGGATTCATCAAGCACTGGATACAAGAAGTATCGACCCACGTACACACTGTGGCTGCTCCCCTCGCCGGCACAGGAAACGGCTGCACCAGCAAGCTCCCGCTTTTACTACCCCCAAATGTAGGGGTGACGCAGTGGCGGACAATTCAAGCTCTCGACAATGCCTTTAAAGATTGGCCAGATGATCCGCAAGTTGTAGATATTCCGGGGAGCACCGTGACGCGACTACCCGAAACCTACCGAGGCCGACGTCTAGGGCATAACTGGTCGATTAGTTGGGTCGCCGAAAACATTTAAACAAGAGAGTCCCTGTGAGTATTAAAGACACTATCGCAACCTACGCAGACGAAATGAAATCCTGGCGCCGTGACATCCACGCGCATCCCGAACTGGGGTTCGAGGAACAGAGGACTGCCGATTTTGTCGCGAAGAGCCTCGAATCGTTCGGCGTCGACGTCTATCGAGGAATCGGAAAGACAGGCGTAGTTGGCGTTTTGCGAGTTGGTAATGAACCTGAAACTATTGGGCTACGCGCGGACATGGACGCTCTCCCGATGCACGAGTTCAACGACTTCGAACATCGTTCGATCCACGATGGAAAGATGCACGCCTGCGGTCACGACGGTCATACGACGATGCTGTTAGGCGCCGCACGCTACCTCGCAGAAACCAAGAACTTTCGCGGTCAAGTTAACTTCATCTTTCAACCAGCCGAAGAAGGTATCGGTGGTGCGCGCGCCATGATCGAAGATGGTTTATTCGAACAGTTTCCTTGTGACAGCATTTTTGCAATGCACAACGCACCTGGGCTACCCGTTGGCCAGTTTTCCGCGACCGCGGGAGTGGTTGCGGCGGCTGGTGCATTTTTTGATATTCGGATCGACGGCGTCGGCGCGCATGGCGCTCATCCGGAAAACGGTGTCGATCCCGTTGTCGTGGGCGCCCAAGTGGTGACTGCACTCCAATCCGTAGTATCGAGGAACGTTAGGCCACGTGATGCCGCAGTTGTTTCGATCACGCAATTTCATGCGGGCGACGCGTACAACGTGATTCCGGCGAGCGCACACCTTTCGGGCACAGTTCGTACCTTCTCGAATTCCGTGATGACACACATTCAAGAACGGATGCGAGTTCTGGCCGAATCAACGGCCAAGGGTTACGGCGCAACGGTCACATTCGATTTTCGGGACATCTTTCATCCGGTCGTAAATGACGAGGCGCAATCCTCGTTCGCAGCCAGCGTTTGTGCAGGTCTGGTCGGGGAAGACAACGTTCACGTAAATCTGCCGCCGGGAACTGGCTCCGAAGACTTCTCATTCATGCTCGAACAAGTGCCCGGTTGTTATCTCCTCATCGGTAATGGCGATGGAGACGCAGGACACCCCGTCCACCACCCCAGTTATGATTTTAATGATGACGCGTCGGTGCATGGCGCCACTTTTTTTGCGGAATTGGTGGAACAGCGTCTTGGATCGACAACGCCTAACGACTAGTCAGCCGACGCCGACGCATTGATATCAATGGCGAAACGTTAAGGGTCTAGGAGCCGTGGCAATACTCAACGTTATTCAGGTCATGGCGGGAGACGAAGAGGGTGGACTCGAAAATCATTTCATTGAAATGAGTAACGCATTAGCAGCTAGTTGCAATGTGACAACAATCGCGCACGCAAAGTACGCCGGCCGATTAGTTGAAGGTGTTCACCATATCAACGTTGACTTATCGAAACCGCGACTATATCCCGGAAATCTAATCAAGCTCACCACAGCCATACGTCGTGCGAATCCGCATATCGTCCATGCGCACGCGAGTAAAGCGGGATCCATTATCGCGCTCTGTAAACCGCTTCTTTCCGCAAAAACTGTCGCGACAGTGCATAACATTAAGAAACATATGTCGTTCCTATCGGCTTTCGATTTGGCCATCGGCGTTAGCAATACCGTTAGAGACACGTTGCCGTGTTCCAACAAAATATCCATCTACAACGGAGTTAATTGGGACGTTAACCGCGTGGCCCTGAGGCCACCAGAGTATCAACCAGTTGTGGACAGCCAGAAACATATTGTTGCTGCGATCGGTCGGCTGGTACCAGCAAAGGGTTTCGACCTGCTCATCTCCGCGTGGGAACCAAAGTTCGGTTGCTTGTTTGTGATCGGTGAAGGACCGGAACACGAACGTCTCGAAGCTCTCGTCAACGCACGGGGCCTCGCTGACAGTGTATTTCTGCTGGGTCACAAGAACCCTGCTATCGATTACATCAGTAGCGCTGATCTCGTGGTTATACCATCTCGAAACGAAGGTTTTTCGTACGTTTTCGCCGAAGCCTTGTT
>PBAA01000007.1 GCA_002715785.1 Gammaproteobacteria bacterium
TGCTCGAACATGTTGTGTATGACGACATGGGACAGCTTCTTAGCGGTTCGTTCATGGATTATGCGATGCCTCGGGCCGCCCACATACCGTGGATTGACGTCAGTTTTAATGAAGTCCTCGAACCTTCCAACGAATTAGGTGTCAAGGGAATCGGAGAGGGAGGCGCGTGTGGCGCTCCGCCCGCTATCGTTCATGCGGTGCTCAACGCGTTGGCTCGTGAAGGCGTTTCTGCCATCGATATGCCGTTGACTTCGGAGCGAGTTTGGCGCGCGCTGAATCGAGGACCGTAACAGTCGACCCGACTATTGTTGAACGGATTCGGCCTGCGGTCTGCCGGTGACCCCAGAAATCATGTCCTTTGCGTCTCGCGTTGAAGGTTGACTTGGTTTCAACCGAGCGGCGAAGTTGAAAGGTTCCGTGTCGATCTCCTCAAGTTCGATATTTCCCGCGAGGACTTCTCGTTTCCACTCCTCTTGCTCGCCATGTCTTTCTTTAAATTCTGGCATCACCTCTCGAGCAAATAGTTCAAGACTTGAGCAGATATCCGCATGCGTATTCTTGCCCGCTTGGTTCAGGAGTATCACTTGATCGACGTGCGATTGTTCAAGTTCTAGTAGACGTTCGCGAATGGTGTCGGGCGAGCCGATGAGCTCGCTACCTGTTCGTTTTTGACCTTCTGGCGTTTTTTTCCATTCTTGGTAACGATCCCAAAAATTGACGGTTCCAGGCTCAAACGGACCTTCTTTGTTGTACAGCTGTAAGGCGAACTGGAAAAATGTCCACCCGTCCGCTTTTTCCCACGCTTCTTCGTCGGTCTCGGCACACATGAAACCTGCGACAACCGCAATGTTTGGGTTAGTCTGGTAGTCGGTGAGTTTTTCAAGGTTATGTAAGAAAGTGTTGTAGTAGGCGTGAACCCACGCTTTGGCGGCGTCGAGGTTGACGAACTTGAAACACAACGACCCCATGCCCCTATGAGCGGAGTACTTAATGGTGTCGAGTTGCGAGCAGGCGATCCATAGCGGTGGGTGCGGTTTCTGAAGGGGTTTTGGAACGACGGCGCGTAAAGGGAACTTAAAGAATTCACCTTCGTACTCCCAACCGTGGTTCCAGAACATGGGTAAGGTACAACGGACAGCGTCTTCCCAAACGTCGCGCTTGTCACGAAAACGCAGGTTGAAAGGATGCAATTCGGTGACAGACGCACCCTCACCCAGACCTAATTCGACACGGCCGTCAGAGACGAGATCGAGCGTCGCCACCTTCTCAGCGACCCGCGCGGGATGATTCGTGGTCATCTGGACGATACCGTGTCCGAGTCGGATGTTCTTGGTACGCTGACTCGCAGCTGCAAGAAAAACCTCGGGGGCCGATGAGTGCGAGTATTCCTCCAGAAAGTGATGCTCAACTTCCCAGGCGTAATCGAAACCCAGCTGGTCGGCGAGTTCGATTTGGGAAAGAGACTGTTTTAAGAGCTGGTGCTCGCTTTCGGTGTTCCAGTCGCGTGGCAATTGGTGTTCGTAGAAAATCCCAAATTTCATCGGTATGTTCCCTCCCAGGCTGCCAATCATGTTGGCAGCGCGATTACTAAACTGCAAACAGGAGTTCGCACTTGCGCCCATTGAATGTTCTGTTCTTGTTAGCTTTTGTTTCCAGCGCGGGAGATCCGTTGGTCGACATCGCGCCGGAAAGACTGGCGGCATACATACAGGTTGATACGACCAATCCCCCAGGGAACGAAATCCGTGGTGTCGAATTTCTAGGCGCGATACTTAAACAGGCCGGCATCCCGTTCGAGATGGCGGAGTCCGCGCCGGGACGAGGGAACTTATGGGCGCGTTTGCAAGGTAACGGAAAACCTGGATTAGTGCTCCTACATCACATCGATGTAGTTCCAGCTGATGCTTCCTACTGGAGCGTCGATCCATACGCTGGGGTTACCAAAGATGGTTATGTGTACGGTCGAGGCGCTCTAGACATGAAGGCGCTTGGGATCATGCAGTTGCAGGCGTTTTTGGCTCTGCATGCGGCGGGCAACCAATTAAGTCGAGATGTTCTCTACATCGCAACGGCGGATGAAGAAGCCGGAGGATTCTTCGGTGCGGGTTGGTTGTTGGAAAACCGTCCCGAGATCGCTAAAGGTGTTGGGTACGTACTCAATGAGGGAGGCGGCGGAAGACAATTGGGTACCGACACCGTTTTTTTTGTGGAAGTCACGCAAAAAGTACCCGTTTGGCTTAGATTGACCGCGAGAGGTCGGCCGGGTCACGGTTCCGTGCCACTCCCCCAGACGGCGATTACGCGGATTTTGCGCGCAGGGCAGCGCCTTGCCGACACCGGCTTCGACGCTCGAGTCATTGAGCCAGTTGCAAACTTGTTCCGGGGAGTTGCCCGATTTCAGAGACCTGAACTCAAAAGTGCATTTGAAGAAATAGGCGCACACATAACGGATGCAGCGTTCATGCAGACGTTACAAATAACTGCGCCCGGATATCACGCCCTGTTACGGAATACGTGCTCGCCGACGACGTTGCGGGGTAGCAAGAAAATCAATGTGGTGCCACCAGAGGCGGTGCTCGAACTCGACTGCCGACTGGTACCTGACCAGGATGTCGACGAATTTATTGCGGAAGTGACGACGATAGTGAATGACCGAGATGTGAGTATTGAACGTATTATGAGTTTTACGCCTGCCAGCAGTTCTATGGACACGCCCCTATACCGATTAATTGAGGCCAAAACCGATGAGTGGTTCCCAGGATCGACGGCGATCCCAGGGGTATCAACGGGGTTCACGGACAGCCACTTCTTTCGGGATCTTGGAATCCAAAGTTATGGGTTCTCGCCCACCGTATTGGCGGAAAACGAAGGTGTCGGTGTCCACGGGAATGACGAACGCATATCGTTGGAGACACTAAAAAAAGGGACCGCTTTTATGATTGACCTAGTGCAGTCTTTCGCCACCGACTGAGCTGCTAGCCTCACGTTTCGTCAGCGACTCCCGCGAACTTTAACTTGGGTTAGAATCGTAGAGCTAAGATCATCAGGGGTGCCCACATGCCGAAGCTTCTATTCTCACGCGATGAGATAATGACAGACCACGACTTTGCCTCGGCGCACATCGTTGAAGGTCAGGTTTTGCACGGCGGTTTCAGTTCCGAGGGCAAATACATACCTCCACGCTCCGAAATAAGAGGCTTAGCGATCGCCAACTGGACCGAAGCTCTACGTGGTCGTGGTGGCGACCTCCTGGAGGCAAACGCGTCTCTGTTAAGTGGACCTCGCGTACCGAATATAGAGCAACAGCGACTGTTGATTCGTGAGGGTNTAGGGCAAACCTTCTGGAATNGCTTGACGATTACCGGAAAAATCGAAGGACGAGGTCGGATGATCGCGGACATACCGTTCCCGGACCTACANGAGTTGGTAGTCGAAGACGTTGATGAAATGGCGGTCGGGCATCTAAAGAAAGGCCTTTTGGAAGCCCACGGAATTGACGAAGGCGGTCAACCAGAAAAAGGGATCGGCGGTCACGATGTAATGTGGTTTGTTGCCCGCGATTTGGTATTTGGTCCGGAAGCGTTCCCCGATATTGAGCCGCCGCAAGGTATCAGCCGGGCGGAGGCAGGTCGACGGTGGATGCCACAAATTCCGCAGCCGTACGAAATGGCACTCAGTTTTTTGATGAATCTGCTGGTGATTGAATTTCGAGCCGAGATCGGATTCGCCTCTACACAGGAAACGTTGCGTTCCGAGGATTTGTTTGTCGATAAACCTGAGGAAGCAGAGTTGGCGGCGGAAATTGTTGAGAGGATTCGGGAAGACGAACGAATCCATGTCGAGTCTTTACGCTTGTACATTGGTGAGTTGCGGAGCTTGCACTTCAAAACAGAAGATGGGGGAACTGCATTAGGAAGCGAAGTGCTCGATCCCTTTTGGGAACAGCTCATTGCATGGGCGACACAGCAGCAACCTCGTATCGCCGCCGAACAACAATATAACGTTATTAAGGAACGCATCCTCAAGCACGATGAAGGCGAACGTGTGCTGGGCGAATTCGATGCTTTGGCAGATCGCGACTTCATGGTCGCCGCTGGCTGAGGAACATTTCAACCTGACTACGATGACTGATGTGTTTGTCGGGATTGGCAGTAACGTTGACCCGGATGCACATATCGGCTCTGCGCTCACGGATTTACGCGAGCGNTTTGGAGCNATCGNACTATCCACGGCGTATCGAAACCCAGCNGTCGGATTTGAAGGTGATGATTTCGTCAATTTGGTGGTTCGTTTCCGAACGGTGATGCAGTTGTCAGAAGTACTTGGCGTTCTCCATGAAATCGAAATCNGGCGTGGCAAAGACTTGGCGGCACCTCGATTGGCATCAAAAACGATTGATCTTGATCTACTGTTGTTCGGNNATCTGGTTATNGAGAANGACCACTTGGTATTGCCGCGCCCNGAAACTACCACCGCCGAGCACTACGTAAGGCCATTGTCTGAATTGGAACCCGACCGCCTTCATCCGGTGACTGGCGGAACGTTCGCTGAGCTTTGGTCTCAACTGGAGGATGACGCGGGCCCGCTTACGCGATATCCGTTAGCGTGGNGCCNCGTTTCAGCGCGAACGACAGTACGACCAGAGTTGCGGGTAGACGATCTCCGCTTAGCAGTCCACCTTGGCGTGCCGGATAGTGAACGCGAGAATCTGCAGGAAGTGTCGATCTCCATTGCCGTNACTTTTCCNAACGNGCCTGATGCGTGCAGTACCGATGAGATCGATGGAACAATAGATTACGGCGTGATGTGCCGACGGGTTACCGCGCTCGTCGGCTCTCGCGCGTTTCGGACAATTGAACATCTCGCCGGTAGTTGCCTCGACGAATTGAGCGAGATGTTGACGGAATCTGGNTCAGAGTTAACGCTTGAAGTACGTAAATGCCACCCGCCTATCCCCGATCTCCANGGAGGAACGGCGTTCATTATGCGAACGCGGCGATGACAGTGTTACTTGGTCTCGGGTCAAACCTCGGAGACCGATGCGACAATATGGAAAAAGCGATAGAGGCACTGGCGGGGCTACCAGGAACGTCACTACGTCGATGGTCGACAGTGTACGAGAGTAACGCGTTACTCGCGGCAGATTCACCGNCGATGTGGGACAAACCTTTCTTGAACGCGGCCGTAGAACTGTCGACGTCCTTAAAACCTNTGGATCTCTTGGCGGCGACNCAAGCCATTGAGAAGCGCCTCGGCCGTGTTGAGGGAGAACGNTGGGCTCCAAGAACTATCGACGTTGATTTGCTAGCGTACGACGACGAGACNATCACGACGCCTGAGCTCGTCGTTCCTCACGTCGGCGTGAGGGAACGAGCCTTCGTACTCGCCCCGTTGGCAGAAATCGTCCCGTCCCGTCGTCTCCCGGGTACAAGTGAAACTGTGCTACAGCTCAAGCGGCGGATCGACGACTCACTACCCGCGTGGATGGGTGTGGTCAACGTTACACCGGACTCATTTTCGGATGGTGGACGCTGGTTAAAGGACGACAAACCAACGACGGCGCAACTTGAATTGCTTGATGGCAATTACATCGATATTGGTGGCGAATCGACCCGCCCTGGGGCCGTTGATGTCGATTCGGAAACGGAGTGGCGTCGCGTCGCGCCCGTGCTGGAGTATCTCGATCAACATTTTTCCGGGCGACTGCTTCGACCAAAAATAAGCATCGACACAAGATCTCCTACGACGGCCGCTCGGGCGATCGAAGCCGGCGTGTCGATCGTAAATGACGTGAGCGGATTCGCGAATCGAGCAATGATCGAGATTCTCGCCGGTAGTCGATGCGATCTCGTACTAATGCATAATTTGTCTGTGCCGGCCGACCCCAGTAATGTGCTGCCGCACGACTGTGATCCGTTGGCCGTTCTCCGCAGTTGGTTTGGCGAGCACCTTGAAATACTCGAAAGAGCGGGCATAGCTCGCGAACGCGTGATCATCGATCCAGGCATTGGATTTGGTAAGAGTGCGATCCAGTCGCTCGAAATTATCGATCGGGCACGAGAACTGATGGAATTCGACTGCCGCGTTATGTTTGGCCATAGTCGAAAATCTTATCTTGAGTCGATGACAAAGGTCCCACCGAGCGAACGCGATCCTGAAACCGTAGCGGTGTCGGCGAATTTAGCGCGCCGCGGTGTCGAGATCCTGCGGGTCCATGCGCTCGATCTGCACCGACGTTTTTGGCGCGTATATCAGCGCACGGCGTGACGTTGGCTCTAGTAGTTGCTCGGGTAAAACCGGGGATCCAGCGAACGTCGTGCCGGTGTATATTTTTGGTCAAAATAGTTGGTTGTTTCATTTTGCGAGTTGGCTAGGCGAACCGCTGCGCATGGCGACGTTGATACACGAGGCCCTGAAGATGAGAGGCGATACCGTTCGGTTCAAGATCGGCGTTCCGATTTCGTATGGGGAGCTTGAAGCGTATCAATCTCGGTCGGTGTTGACGGAAGTTTTACGCGAAGCTGTATTGTCCCCCGGCCGGTCGGGAGCTTCGCTCACTGATAGCTAACGTTCATCCCGGCTCTAACATCGTTATTGACCCCGTATTGCGGGATTGGGTAGCGCAATCCGTTACGAGATAAGTGGTCAAGTCCGTCGATCACTTTAGGTAGAAAATGGGGCGGAATAGCCATCAGCAATTCATCCTCCATCACCCCGCCGTAACGTCTTTCTGCAAAACATGGGATCGAAAGGCTTGGTTCGCCCGTTGCGAGCGCTCGACCCCAGCTGTCGGCGCAGGCGCTTTCGCCCACGCAACCCCACTCCAGTTTCTTATACCCCGTCCACTGCAAGCCGTTAATGAACAAGATCATTTGGGCTGGCGTGGCGTAAATTAGGCAGATGTCCGGAGGAGATAGTCGCCCGCTTGCAAGCGGGCTGACGGCCATGGCTTCGAACGAACCGTATGGAACAACGTCCATCGCATGCTGGTGTTTGGACGACTCTTCCTTTGTTTCGTACCAAACACCGGCCATGTTGTTGCCGGATAACCACTCTTCGCTGCGGGGTACGAGGCCAATAACCGCCTGACACTGCGCACCCACGAGATCGTCGGCGGTGATGCCGACGGTCCAACCGTTGCGACAGGCCTGTCCGACTATTTGATCCGTCGTGTGGACGTCCGACGGTCTGCGTATTCGCGGGACCGCTTCCATATCGCTTTTGTTTTCGAACATTTTCATGCCGATGGGAGTGGTTCGTAGCCGAAGGAAACGGTTCAGATCGACGACAATCTGATTCCAGTCAACGTTGGTGTGGTCCGTAGCGATAACGCTCATAGTCTAGGTTCCTCGATCAATCGATCATGACTCGTTGGAAATCTGGAGGCCGTTTTTCGACGAAGGAACTGACGCCTTCTTTAAAGTCGCCTCGAGCAAGGCTTTCGTCCATCCATTGGTTAGATTCGACCATCGCGGACCCCAACTCCTGGTTGAGATGCCTGTAGATTTGTTTTTTCATCATCATCAAGGACATCGGCGCTGCTGATCCCGCGATTTGCTCTAAGAACTCAGTCGCGTCTTGGACGCACTCCCCAGATTCACAGAGTCGGTTGGCGTAACCTATGCGGTATGCTTCCTCGCCTTCGAATTTTCGCGAGCTCCAGAGAAGGTCCAATGCGTGTGCCGGTCCAATAATCCGAGGCAACAACCAGCTGGTACCGTGTTCCGCAATCAGCCCTCGTTGTGCGAATGACGTTGTTAATCGCGCTGTTCGCTCTACAAAGCGGAGGTCACAAAAAGTCGCATAACTGAAGCCAAGGCCCGCACAAGCACCATTGATCGCGGCAATCAACGGTTTGCGTAGTCCGAGAAAATAGGCGGTTGCGACTTTGAAATTGGGATCATCGTCGGGGTTACCCGGATCCGAAGCGAGATGCTCGTGAGCGTTTCCGAGGCGCTTGCCCGCTTCACTCATTGCCCCCAGCGCATTCATGTCGACGCCGGAGCAAAAACCACGACCAGCGCCAGTGAGGACCGTACCGATAATGTCGGCGTTTTTCTCGGATTCCCCAAGGGCGTGCCGGATCTCTGCTTGCGTCAGGTCGGTCAAGGCATTCAATGTTTCGGGTCTGTTCATCGTCAAAACTGCTACTGAACCGTTTATTTCGTAGAGAATTTCTTTGTAAAGACTCACCGTTACCTCCAGGGTTCAAGTCAAGGATCGCCACCCAAGATTAACTTGATTCGAGTTCGCCCCGAAACCATCGATTTCTTGGTTTTCGTTCGAAAGTGAGGTCCGTGTTCGGCTGCAAGGCGAGGATCGGTTAGGGGACGAATTCATTCGTTAACTCANNCAGCGCGAGCTTGGTCGNCTAGTTGACCGCTACNGTAAGAGTCTGATTCCATTACTTGGCCGAATATTTTCGGCATTAGGGANGNGTATATAAATACGCGGGGCCGANANTGGGCCTNGANGAAGCGCAGACCGATTCGAATTATCGATCGGTGAAGGTGCAATTCACGAACACAGTTGAATATGATACTGGGCCGTACACTGGATACGGCGGTCAAAAGGAGACGAGGGGAAATAAGATGCCGATGATTCTCAACGAAGAGCAAAACCAGCTTAAAGACATGGCGAAGTCCTTTTGTACGGACAAGGCCCCGATCGATCAACTCCGTCGGCTTCGGGACGAAGACAGCGCCGACGGATTTGATCGAGAAACATGGTCGGCGATGGTCGAACTCGGTTTTGCGGGAGCACCCTTCCCTGAAGAGCATGGCGGGATTGGTTTCGGGTACAAGGGACTCGGGGTCATCACGGAAGAGACGGGACGGACNCTTTCAGCTAGCCCGCTCTTTGCAAGCGTGTGGCTCGGTGGTACCGCGGNGAATATTGGTGGTTCGGATGATCAGAAAACTGAGATTCTGCCGAAAGTTGTGACCGGTGAAATTCTGCTTGCGTTGGCATTGGAGGAGTCTCATCGACACGATCCTTATGGGATTGCTACTTCGGCATCGTCTTCGGGTGACGGCTATACGATTTCGGGTGCCAAAAAGTTCGTACTAGACGGGCACGTAGCGGATCAGTTGATTGTCGTTGCGAGAACATCGGGTTCGCACGGCGAACGTGAGGGCTTGACGCTTTTTCTCGTCGATCGAGAGGCTGAGGGAGTGGCNGTAACACGGACGAAAATGGTNGACAGCCGGAACGCTGCCAATATCGATTTCGACAATGTGACGGTGGCCGGCGACGCTCGCATTGGTGAGGAAGGTAAAGGAGCAGACATCCTTGATCCGACGTTGGATATCGGGCGGATTGGGATCGCGGCTGAGATGCTCGGCAGTACTCAAGAGTGTTTTGAACGAACCGTACAGTACCTCAAGGATCGAGAACAATTTGGAGTTCCCATCGGCTCGTTTCAAGCGCTCAAACATCGCGCGGCCAACATGTTCTGCGAGGTTGAACTCTCGAAGTCAGTTGTCTTGGAAGCGTTGACTGCGTTGGACGAAGAACGTGATCCAAGTGAGATCGCGAAGCTCGCAAGCCTAACGAAAGCTAAAGTTGGTGAGACTTTTCACACGGTGTCACGGGAAGGTATTCAAATGCACGGAGGCATTGGAATGACCGATGAATTCGACATCGGTTTCTTCATCAAGCGAGCCGCAGTGACTGAGCAAACCCTGGGTGACGTGAATTTCCACCGCAATCGATACGGCGATCTCGAGGGATACTAGACCAAGGTCGTGAGATCACGAGAGGGATAAGGCATTCAGTCTTTCTTATTGAACTCCGGGTCGCGTTTTGCAATGAATGCACTCACCGCTTCGGCATGATCGGGAAGACGACGCGCGATTTGATCNCGTAGACTCTCGCGCTCCATGACCGCTTCGAGGTCCCGGTCCATGGGGTTCTTGCGTAATAGTTCCTTGATCATCATCACCGCGGGCGTTGAATTATTGGCAATTTCCGTAGCCTTCGCGAGCGCGGTATTGAAGAGTTCGTCCGGTTCGGTTACTGCGCTTACAAGCCCCATCTTGGCCGCTTCCTCGGCCGGAACCATTCTGCCCGTCAGGCACATGTCGGTGGCGTTGCCTAGGCCCACGAGCTCCGCGAGAAGACGCGTTGATCCAAGTTCAGGCATTAAACCCATCTTGATAAAACGAATACTTAGTAGCGCGCTGGTTGATGCGATGCGAATGTCGAAAGGGAGAATCATTGTGAGCCCGACGCCCACGGCATAGCCATTGATTGCAGCCACGGTCGGTTTTGATTCACGAATAAAGTCGGGGAAACTGTAACCACCCCGTCCAAGTTGTTCGCCCTGGCCGTCGCGGTTCGTTTCGACTCGCTCTGAGAACACTCCAATGTCCGCACCTGCGCAGAACGCTCGACCTTCCCCCGTTACCAGAATCGCACCGATACCTGCGTCGTTGTTCCAAACACTAATCTGATCTTGGATCTCCGCGGCCATCTGACTAGTCCACGCGTTGAGTTTTTCCGGTCGATTGAGGCGGAGCACGCCGACTCGTTCCACGATTTCTGTGACGATTTGTTCGTATGCCATCGGACAGTTCTCACTTGTTCTTTGCGGTGGTTAAATTTCCCAGATTTTGATGGATGGCTGCAAGTGGGATTGTTGTCATTCAATCAACGACTTTGATGGATACCAATCTGGCTGCCCGCTTGCTTTGGTCTCGGAAGCGCTTTGTGCGACCGCATCAGTTTGTTGAGTTGTTGTTGAACTGTTTGGGGNAGCGGGGTGGTCCGACGTAGATTCGTATCGACGTGTAGAGCAAGCTGTTCGGAGGTNGCGGCAAGATAATTGTCCTCGTCGTGGTACATGTGTTGAAAGAAGTGCAGGCGTTTTTCNTCGTAGTCGATGAGCTGAAANGTCACTCNTACCGGATCTCCAGCGACCAGTTCTTGNAGATAGTTAACTTGGACTTCNCGCGAGAAACACGATCCGTCGGATGTTTCGACGTACTCCTCACCGATGTTCAGATGGTCGTACACGAAGTCCAGGCAACGATCGAAGATAAGCAGGTAATAGGCCATATTCATATGGCCGTTATAGTCGATCCAGTCATCTTCAACGTGCATTATCGGGCAGAGAACGGGTACGTTGAGTAGGGGATCTGCCATCGCGTCGTAAGTCGTTGGTGAGCAGAAAAACGCCGGTCAGACTATCACAACGTAACGTTTGTCTGCGCGCTTATGGGGCGAGGTGGTTGTGTGCACGGACCTGCTTGATGATGAAAAAGCTTGATCTCACCGCGTTCCTCAATAAACGCGTTGGTTGCTACCATGATGCNGTCAGATAGTTCCTCGTAGCAGGTCACAATGACGATGTTACCGACTNNAAGAGCACTGGCATTGTAAAAATCCATCCCGGGTTGACCCGGATTCTCGAGGATGCGTTTCCAACTCTCCATGACATCTTTCCGTTCGGTAAGCGCTGGCCAACCTGGATGGATGCAGAGTATCGGGTGTTCGATCGCCCAAAGCCGATCCATTGCCTCGAAATTCTTGCTCGTAAACGTGAGATAGAAGGTGTCGTTTGCAAACAGGGCCTGTTCAGTTTTCAAGAGATGATGAGACGCGTGGCGTACGCTACCGTTCCGCTAGTGAGTCGGTGTCGGCGTTGGAAATTCTCTCGCGCTTCCGGCGCGGGATTTCTGGATGCTTGCCAGGAATTAAGACCGTCGTACCAGGTTACCAAAAGCATGCGACCACGCTCTTGGGACCGGTCCGCTTGACAAAAAAGCCCTTGCGGNACGGCCGAGTATGCGTCCACATTTTCGAAACTTTCCCAAGCGACACGGGAAAGTTCGGCGATTTCCTCGACGTTCTCGTGGGCGATGTNAAAAAACCGAAAAACGTAGAGTCCTTCCNGNGATACCGGTTCTTCGGTGACTGGTCGAACGGTCGCTTCAAGTTGGAGNGACTTACAATCTGCGACNCTATTGAGGGNNGAGAAATTTGTATGGACGTTCTCGGTAGCGCCGACACTGACGACGACCAATTCATTGGACGCGAGACCAAATANTCCATGAAAGGCACCCCAAAGAGATGCNGGTAGAAGTGCAGCGTTTGAATTATCAGAGATTTCAGCATGTGCCGCGTTGAAATTACGGTCATTNGTACGTATGCGTGAGATGGCGAAACTCATGTTGACGGACTCTGTGTTGTTTACGAATCTCATCGTAACCTGCTAAAGCAAAGGAATGGGCAAGTCCTCTGGGTCGGTCCGTACCTTGTGTGGACGAAGTGGCAGAGCCTGGTTGGCTTCTATAGCTTTGTTTGAGGGGTTTGGCATTTGCCGCCTAGTGCTGTAATCCATGCGGCGATTAAGTTGTAACCTTCTATGTGCACCAAACTACGACCGAGTTCCGGCATCATCACCGCGGGCTTGGTCGAACCAACNCGAACCATCATATTGGAGATGTCTGGTCGACCCGGTTCGATATCGAAGGCGTACGGAGCGCCCGGTCCTGCCGCAACCGCGGGTTTGCAGATGCCTAGACTGGTGGAGTCGATGTTAGCGTACTCAAGATTTAGACCCGACGTGTCGGCCGCGCCATCCGCGTTATGGCAGTGCGCGCAGTTTACGTCGAGGTAAGCCCTGGCGCGGGCCTCAATTCCGGTCGTTTGGNTTTGCCATGCCGGCATCGAACTGAATTGTGCGGGTTTAGCGCCTANCGGATGTATTTCACCAGTGTTGTGATTCCAGGCGTGACAGCTTGCGCACTGATTTTGATCAGGGACAAAATAATCGAACGATTCCGCGTCCAGGCTAAGACGCAAGGAACTCCCGGTCGGCACGAGGACTGCTTCGGTCTGTGCTTCATTCCATAGATAAGGCAGAGCGATCCAACCCGACTCTTCTTTGTAGAGAATCCGCGTTTCGAGCAATCGGTGATCGTTGAGCGTGATGGAATCATGNGCGTCATGATTACCGTAACGAGTTAGACCGGTGCTGATCTTGGGGTAGTAGAACGTCTTCGTGAAGANGCTGCCGATCGGATAGTCATACCAGTCCCCTGAGACGACNNTATTTTTCGGAATTTGTCGGGTGCGTAGTTTGAGCGCGTAATCCGAAAAAAGTGGTGAATTGATTGTGTACGGCTCAACGTTGTCCTGCGGCGACGAGNTCTCCGTNTTCGATCCGNAGCTGNTTCCAATCGGATAAGTATGTTGGGTGCTCGTCATACGTGCACGCGCTCAGCAACAACGTGCAGACGATCAGGAAGACAAGATNGTGATGGTTAGNACNGNACCGNCGATGACGTGTCNTGGNCGGTTCTATTTCACNAGAGACTTCACAAATGGCCTCCAGAGAATAGCCGACGTTAAGNAAATGCAATGCTTACAGTCCTCGAAACGAACCAAAACGAAGCGATTGCGCCGATACCGTACAGGGGGAGTTGCCAGACAATTTGTGGCGTCGGACTGAACCAACGGGCNGTCGCCTGTGCGACCAACAATGCGCCACCAACCACGAGNAGTTGCCCAAGCTCCACGCCAAGATTGAAAAGGAATAGTGCAAGGAGCAGATTCTCGCGTGGCAGCCCAATGTCGGTGAGCGCGCCAGCAAAGCCAAAGCCGTGCAATAGACCAAAGATAAAGGCGATTAGCCAGGTGCGCCGTGCGACCAGGGAGTCAGTGTTGCCGCGCAGCTTTTCTACCGCTAGGAACAGGATGGATAGAGCGATTATGGCCTCGATTGGTGCTTGTGGTATTCGTACGAGGCCTATCGCCGAGATCCCCAGCGTTAAACTATGAGCTAGTGTAAAGGCAGTGATCGTTTTGACGAGCGGGCCTATGCGGTCCAAGAAAAACATCAATCCGATCACGAAGAGGACGTGGTCGATCCCGAACAAAAGATGTTCGATGCCGAGCTGTAAGTAACTCGCTAACGGTGCAGACCGGTCGGTGACAAGTTCAGCGGTTGGCGACTCTGGACGGAGCAAAATCGTCGTGCTGCCATTGCCAAGTTGTGCTCGAATTAAGACGTCGGTGAGCGTTTTGGTCAGTCCGGAAACGCTTACGGTACGACCCTCTAGCGACGTTGCACATTGAAGTTCGAGGGTTTCGATAATCGCGTCGGTTCCCAATGCTTCAATTCGTGAAGAAGAACGGACGCAATCCGTAGGGAAATCGGGTTGCAGCGACAAAGGCCGCCCATTAAGTAACGGCTGCTTCCAGACCACTGAATAAGCGCTGTCGCTGGTGGCATTTATCTCGAGGTACGCGGGTCTCACTTCGTGCGCCAGGGCCGATCCGGCGCAGACACAAAGGGTGATTAGGATGAGCCGGATCATCGTTCGATTCGAATGCGGTAGTTTTCGCGCATTGCGCTCAGTTCGGCTTCGTTTACGTCGTTACGGCGTTCAAGGTTGAAATCGTTTCGGACTCTATCGATCGCCTCGTCAAACGAAGATTCGCGAGCGGGATTACGCTGCGTCAGCTTGACGAGATGTTGGCCGTAGCCGGATACGATGGGACCTCGCCACGTTCCGACCGGCAATGACGACAGCGAAGTCATAAACCGCGAGCCGAAATCACGACGAATTTCTGTAGGAGTTGCTTGGGTATAGGTACGCCGTAGCATGAAGCTATCGCCGAGTTCACGCCAATTTCCGTCATGGATAGACCCAAGCAACTTTGTTGCGTCTTTGTTGGCGTCGTCTCGACGTTCGGGACTGAAAAAAACGTGAGAAAACGTCAATCTCTCGGCTA
>PBAA01000008.1:0-126548 GCA_002715785.1 Gammaproteobacteria bacterium
GACAGTGTATTTCTGCTGGGTCACAAGAACCCTGCTATCGATTACATCAGTAGCGCTGATCTCGTGGTTATACCATCTCGAAACGAAGGTTTTTCGTACGTTTTCGCCGAAGCCTTGTTGGAACGAACACCCGTCATTTCGACTAACGTCCCGATCCCCAACGAAGTGCTGCCCAAAGAATATTTGTGCGCAATCGACAGCGTTGAGGCTATCGGCCAGCTACTGGAGACCACGCTTTCCGACATGAGTGGACTCGAGCATTCGTTTTCTCCCCTATTCGATTATGCCAAGAAAAATTTGACGCTCTCGCGTAGTCGAGACAAAACCTTGGCTGCCTACAGCGCGCTTATCGAATAACCGAGCCTTAACCGAGAACAACCACTCGTTAAAAACTTTTCAATCGACTATAGCTCAATGAGACGTCGTTCCGATTAAAATGCGCCCCATGCTGACGTCACACTCATCGGACTTGCATCCTTGTAGCTCTAATCGAGCTGACGAAAGGAATGAGCAATGATTCTAATGATCGATAATTACGATTCTTTCACCTATAACATCGTCCAATATCTGGGTGAGTTGGGGGCGACCATCGAGGTTCATCGAAATGACGAGATCACCCTAGACCAAATCGACCAGTTGAACCCTGAAAAGATTGTCATCAGTCCGGGGCCTTGCACGCCTAATGAAGCCGGTATCTCAATGGACGTCATCCGGGAATTCGGACAATCGATCCCGACCCTCGGAATTTGTCTGGGGCATCAGAGCATCGGGCAGGTCTACGGCGGCGAAGTCGTACGCGCGCGAGAGGTGATGCACGGCAAGCTCTCCTACGTTCACCACAGTGGTCGGGGTGTATTCCAAAACCTACCCGATCAGATCGAGGTGACCCGTTATCACTCGTTAGTCGTTTCTAAAAGTTCGGTGCCCGACTGTCTCGAAATCACTGCATGGACCGAAATGGATGACGGCACGTTCGACGAAGTAATGGCCTTTCGCCACCGCGAGTTTGACGTGGAGGGGGTCCAATTTCACCCGGAATCGATCAAAACCCAAGCCGGACACGAGCTCCTTAGCAACTTTCTCAGGAGAAACGTCGATGGAAATTAGCGATGCACTCACACGCATTGTCGACGGGAAAAAGCTAAGCCAAGCCAACACTAAGGCAATTTTTGACACGATCATGGCAGGCGAAGCGACACCCGCTCAAATTGCTGGGATTCTGATGGCGCTCCGCGTCCGGGGCGAAACCCCTGAGGAAATCGCAGGGGCCGCCGAGGCGATGCGTCAAGTGTCAACCAAGGTTGCAGTCGACGTGGCCAACCTGGTGGACACCTGTGGCACCGGTGGTTCCGGGGAGGCCAAGCTCTTCAATATTTCAACGGCCGCTGCTTTTGTTGTTGCCGGCGCCGGAGGTCACGTCGCCAAGCATGGCAATCGTGGCATGACAAGTCAGAGCGGTAGCGCCGATCTGCTCGAAGCTGCCGGCGTAAACATCGCGCTCTCGCCCGAGCAGATCGCTCGATGTATTAGTGAGATAGGTGTCGGATTTCTATTCGCCCAGGCACATCATTCGGCCATGCGATACGCGGGCCCCGTCCGGCAAGAGCTAAGGGTTCGAACTATTTTCAATTTGCTTGGGCCGTTGACTAACCCAGCCAGCGCCCAACGCCAACTCATTGGCGTGTTTGCACCCGAATGGCAACAGCCCATCGCCGAAGTCGCTCAGTTACTGGGGTCAACGCATGTCATGGTCGTACATGCGAACGGCCTTGACGAACTGTCCATATCTGGAACGTCAACCATCGTTGAACTCAAAGACGCTGAAATTCAACGATACACAATCGAACCCGAGGACTTTGGAATCACGACCCAACGTGTTGAGGATCTGCACGCCAATTCTCCGGAAAGTAGTCTAGAGCTCGTGCGGCGATCGCTTAGCGGCGACGAGCCCAGTAGCGCAGCCGATATCGTGGCGTTAAACGCCGGCGCCGCGATTTATGTAGCAGGAATTGCAGACACACTCGCAAACGGTGTCGCCATGGCCGAAGATTCGATTGCAAGCGGCTTGGCGGCCGAAAAACTCGCGGAACTCACCCGAGTTTCACGCCTAATGGAGTCTTCGTGACCATAGGCATCCTTTCACAGATTCTCGAGCACAAGCGATTCGAGGTCGAACAACGAAAATTGAAACGAGGGCAAAAGCTGCTTCGTGGGCTAGCAGAATCCGCTGTGCCGACCCGCGGGTTCGCTGCGGCGTTAGCCGGAAAATCACCTGCCATCATCGCCGAAATCAAAAAAGCTTCGCCAAGTAAAGGAGTAATCCGCGCGAATTTCGATCCCGCTGCGATTGCGGCAAGTTACTACGAGGGTGGTGCAACTTGCCTATCCGTATTGACGGATGAGCACTTTTTTCAGGGGGACGACGACTGCCTTATCCAAGCCCGCAACGCCATGCCGCTGCCCATCTTAAGAAAAGATTTCGTAGTCGACCAATATCAGATCTTCGAAGCTCGAGTAATCGGAGCAGATTGCGTGCTGCTGATTGCCGCTGCGCTTGATCCGCGAACCATGCGTGAGCTATACGAAACGGCAATCTCCATCGAACTGGACGTTCTTATCGAGGTCCATGATGCTTCCGAATTGACCTCGGCGATCGCGCTAGAACCTAAGTTGATCGGGATCAACAATCGCGACCTCGAGTCTTTCGCTACCAACCTCGACACCACACTTGAACTTTTAGATCGGGTACCGAAGACCATACAGGTGGTGACTGAAAGTGGGATTCGAACACCCGCCGACGTCACGCGCCTGCGCCGTGCGGGCGTCAACGCATTTTTGGTCGGCGAAGCCTTCATGCGAGCCGAGGAACCTGGAAAACAAATACAAACGCTCTTCTCTTAGGATTACGTCAATGCTTGATTATCAACAGGTCGGTGAAGTTGCCGTCATTCACATAGACGATGGCAAGGCGAACGCCATTAACCACGCATTCATCGAAGAACTGACGGACGCTCTCGAACGCTCCCGCAACGAAGCATCTGCAATCGCTCTTTTTGGTCGACCCGGCCGTTTCTCCGCTGGATTCGACTTATCGGTAGTCAGCGACGGCGGATCCGCCGCGCAAACTCTCGTCGCCGCCGGCGGCAGCTTGTTGAAAACGATTTATTCGCATCCTCAACCTCTGGTGGTCGGCTGCACTGGACACGCTATCGCCGCAGGTGCCCTCATGCTGCTCGCAGCGGATTCTCGCATTGGAACAGCCGGCGACTTCAAAATAGGACTTAACGAAACCTCCATTGGAGCGGTATTACCCCCGTTCGCCCTGGCGCTCGCCGATGATCGAATATCCAAACGGCACCAAACGGCTGCCATTATCCAGGCCCACCTTTACGATCCGATCGGGGCGGTTGATGCCGGTTTTCTTGATCTCGTCGTCGAACCAGACGCGTTGATGGAGGATACCCTAGCAGAGGCGGCCCGCTTGGCAGAGTTACCTAGCGCAGCGTACGCGGGTAACAAGATTGCCCTTAGAACACCGTTCATCGAACACATGGCGTAGGTCGCGTGATTTAAAACGACGGTCTGTTCGGAAATTTCAAACGTTCATCTATAGTCGCGGTCCGTGTGGAATAGTCGGAAAATAGTCGGAATGATTGGCAAGTCTGATATGAGAGCAACAGTTCAATGGGGCGGGGACGTACGGTTTTCGGCTACTTCCGAAACCGGTCACAACATCGAGATGGATGGACCCGCCCAATATGGTGGGAACAACGTTGGCGTTCGGCCGATGGAGCTTGTACTTATAGGGATCGGCGGTTGTACCACCTTTGATGTCGTGCAAATCCTTCGTAAGGGGCGTCAAGACATCACGGACTGCTGCGTCAAGATCTCGGCATTGCGTGCGGATCACGAGCCGAAAGTGTTTACCGACGTCCACGTCCAATTCATCGTCACGGGCCATAATCTCAACCCAATAAAAGTCAAACGCGCTATCGACCTCAGTTCACAACAATACTGTTCAGCGTCAATCATGATGCAACGTGGTGGGGTTCGCTTTACCCATGATTACGAAATCAGGGAAACGCATGACGCAACGTGAAAGTCGACCACCACCAACGACTGGCATGCACCATGTCGCCCTGAACGTTTCAAACTTCGAGGCAACCAAGGCATTTTACGTCGAGATCCTTGGGCTCGCGGTTGAGTGGGAACCCGACAACGATAACGTTTACCTAACGTCGGGCTCCGACAACATTGCCCTGCACCGGGTGACCGAAGCGTCGGGTGCGGTTAGCCAACGGCTTGACCATATCGGATTCCTTATCGACGAAAAAGACGACGTCGATAGCTGGCATACCTACCTATTATCCGCTGACGTCCAAATCGTCGCGCCCCCGCGTACACACCGTGACGGTGCTAGGAGTTTTTATTGTCGCGATCCCAACGGGGTTACTATTCAGTTCATCCACCACCCACCACTCGCCCACCGCTAGATACCCTTGACCGGCGTGGTCGATTTCATTCGGCGCCGCCGTCCGACCGCTTTTTCTGGGTTCCCCTACTCAATGATTTCTTCGACAAGAATTTGACGAAATTCGATAACGCACGATGTCAAAAAATGCGTCGCCCGGCTTCGGTACTAAATCCGGTAGGTCGTCTCCGTCATAATTCGAGAAAACGAGGTCATAAGACGGCGTATCGGCATCGGGAAGGGCAAGCCGCCCGCTTTCTCTGCCGACGTACCATGGCGGAGCTCGTCTTCACGCATTCGCTCAAGAATCGCACGGCTACGACTATCCCCTTGCGGCAGTTGATCGATATGCCGATCTAGATGTTCAACTACCTGATCCTCTGTCGCTGCAATAAATCCGAGACTGACTCGATCTCCAAGCGCACCGGTCAACGCGCCCAGCGCGCACGATGTCGCAAAGAAAATTGGATCCAGTACGCTCGGGTGCGTATCCAGCTCTTCAAGTCGCTTGCGACACCAAACCAGGTGCACAACTTCTTCTTTCGCCGCTTGTNGCAGAGACGANCGNACGTTCNCATCACGGGCCGTCAATGCTTGCCCNTCATAAAGCGCTTGTGCNCAGACCTCGCCGGTGTGATTAACACGCATCAGNGAACCCGAACGGCGTTTTTCGGGANCGGAAAGGTTCGNCGTNGGGGCGTCGGGTATATCGTCGGTTACCGGATGGATACCCGCAACGGTCCGTAATCCCCGATCAAATACACGAATCAGATGGTCGATCATGCATGCTTTTCCGAAGAGTTGATGTGAACCTAGTGCCCCGCCGCGGATACGGAAGAGTACAAAGGTCACTGTTTCCCTGACCATAACACCGCGCATGGCGTGGTGTGTGTTTTTTACCCGGCCTCAACTTCGAAGTTGTTCCAACACCGAACCGAGCTCATCATCACTGATGTTCGGAACCGAAAATCCTGTCCGATCAATTAAACCGCCGAAGCGCCTAAGCATCTGCTCCACCACCGATCGAGGGTCGCCGACAATCGCCAATGTCTCAAGGACTTCGTCAGATATAAGACGCGACATCTCGTTTCGACGACGCTGGCGATTCAAGGGAATGAGTTCATCCTGAAGCTCTCCCCAACCATGTATTTCAAGGACTGGCCGGTATGCGACGGTGCAACCGTAAAACGCAATTCGATCTCGTACCGCNGCGACAGCCCGCACGATCGCTTCTTCATCCACCCCAGTCGCNATCAACGGTGCATAGTCCAATTCGAATTCACTTAAGCTGCGACCGCTTGTTCGCAAACCGTCCTCAATGGCGGGAAGCGTGACTTCTCGCATGTACTTTTCCGACGAAAACGGATGCATGATCATGCCNTCNGCAATCTCAGCAGCTACGCGAGTCATCAATGGCCCTGTNGCGGATAACGCAATGCGGGGACGNNGCCCTTTGGTGTTNTCCGGTGTNAAGGTCGCCGGCATTAACGTGTGCTGNTAATACTCACCCTNATANTCGAGCCGCTCACCTTCATACCAGCAGTCAAATATTGCCTTCATCGCCTCGATGAATTCACGCATCTGCCGCGCGGCCTTGTACCAAGGCATNCTGAANCGACGTTCGATATGAGGTTTCACTTGCGAGCCTAAACCCAGCACCAGGCGTCCCCCCGAATAGGCGTTGAGATCATGGGCCAGAACTGCCATGGACATGGGGTTGCGGGCAAATGCCACGGCGACCGACGTCACGAGTTCGATTCTGGAGGTCTTTCCCGCAGCGATAGCGAGCGCCATGAATGGGTCGTGGTTGAGTTCGGCGACCCGGAGACCGTCATAACCAAGGGTTTCGAGTCGTTCCGCTTGTCGTCCGATCCNGTGCAGATCCACGGCAGTTGATGCATCCACCTTCATATAGACCTCAATGTGAAACGACTAGAGGGTTTCTCGTCGTATGGCACGATGGCCTATATCCCGACGATAATACATGTCCTTCCACCCGATGCCCTCGATCCGCCGATATGCTCGCGCCTGAGCTTCTCCTACCGAGGCCCCCATCCCTACGACGCAAAGTACTCGACCACCAGCCGTTAACACACGAGCCCCATCCTCACGCGTCCCAGCNTGAAATAATTTCGTCCCGTCGATGTCTTGTCCCATTCCATGAATTTCNTGGCCTGTTTTGTAGTCATCTGGATAACCGCCGGATGCCAACACCACGCCAAGCGCAACTTCCTCGGTAAAACTTAACTCAGCTGTAGATAACTCAGCGTCCAGAGCACGTTGACACAGTTCCACCAAATCCGACTCCAACCGCANCATGACAGGCTGCGCCTCGGGATCGCCGAAACGNCAATTGAATTCGATTACTCGTGCCACCCCGGTGCTATCGATCATCAACCCCGCATAAAGAAACCCTTGGTATCGAATCCCGTCCGCGTCCATACCCCGGACCGTCGGATTAATGATGGTCTCCATAATTTGTTGATGGATGTCATCGCTGACCACGGGCGCAGGAGAATATGCACCCATCCCACCGGTGTTCGGTCCTGTGTCGCCCGAATCTCGAGCTTTATGATCTTGACTACTCGCGAACGGTAGCGCCACGTCCCCGTCCGACACGACGATAAAACTAGCTTCCTCGCCCTTAAGAAACTCTTCCACCACAATCTCNCTTCCCGCATCGCCAAATCGCTCACCTGACAGCATTACGCGCGCCGCACCCACGGCCTCGGCCACCGTCGTCGCAACGACAACGCCTTTACCGGCCGCAAGCCCATCTGCTTTGATGACGATCGGTGCCCCTTCGGCTTGAATATATCGCTCCGCATCGGCAAACGACGTAAACGTTTCGTATCGAGCCGTCGGGATCTGGTGGCGCGAGAGAAATTCCTTGCTGAAGGCTTTTGAACCCTCGAGCTGTGCAGCCCCTCGTGAAGGTGCAAAACAGCGAAGCTCCCGCGCATCAAAAAAATCTCGAATGCCGGCGACCAACGGTCCTTCTGGACCGACAATCGTNAAGCCGACTTCGTTNGATGCAGCGAAGTTCGTAAGGGCACCAAAATCGTCNACNGCGATNTTGACATTCTGGCAACCGGACTCGACTGCTGTTCCAGCATTCCCTGGTGCAACAAAGACCGTCTCCACGTGAGTTGACTGCGATGCTTTCCACGCAAGCGCGTGTTCGCGACCGCCGCCGCCAACCACTAGTACGTTCATGTGTCCTTACCCCTTAACTCAATCCCATGGAGCAGTCAGTGTCGAAAATGGCGAACCCCCGTAAACACCATCGCCATGCCATGTTCATTCGCCGCCTCGATAACCTCATCGTCTCGCACGGAACCGCCTGGTTGTATCACGGCACTAATTCCAACATCGGCGGCGGCATCGATCCCGTCACGGAACGGGAAAAACGCATCAGACGCCATCACTGACTCGCCCACGGTAAGACCCTCGTCCGCCGCCTTCATGGCAGCGATCCTTGCACTAATCACTCGACTCATTTGTCCAGCGCCCACGCCAACGGTTCGACGCCCGCTTGCGAAAACGATGGCATTGGATTTAACGAACCAAGCTACACGCCANGCAAATTCCAGATCACGTTGTTCTACCTCTGTCGGCGNACGGGTTGTCACGATTCTAAGGCCTGTCTCGTCAAAGCAGCGTTCATCCGGTTCTTGCACGAGAATACCGCCGCCGACTCGTTTGAATTCGATGCCGCGCCCCACAGTCTCCTGTTGTCCTGTCGTTAAAACGCGAAGNTTCGGACGATTCTGAGCCTCGTCAAGGACGCCTGGCCCAATACTCGGTGCGACGACCACTTCGGCAAATTGATTTGCTACAACCGCCGCCATCGTCCCGCTATCGAGGGATCGGTTGAACGCGATAATCCCCCCGAATGCNGAGGTAGGATCGGTTGCGAACGCGCGCTCGTACGCCTCATCGATCGAATCCGCAACCGCGACACCGCACGGATTTGCATGTTTAACGATCACACAAGCCGGCTCATCGAACACAGCAACGCATTGAATAGCGGCATCGGTATCCGCGACGTTGTTGTACGAAAGCGCTTTGCCTTGNTGCTGCTCCANTGCCGCGACGGTCCCGGGAGACGGATTCTTCTCGGTATAAAACGCCGCCCGCTGGTGAGGATTCTCACCGTATCGCATCGCATCGCGCAGTTCGAANTTCAGATTCAGNACTTCCGGAAAACGTTCGTTCGCCGACAAGTANCCNGCGATCGCCGCATCGTATCCGGCCGTATGNCGAAACGCTTTCGCCGCCATTTNTTCGCGAAANAGCAGATCAATGGTGCCCTTGGCGATTCGCTCGGCAACTTCAACGTAATCGTCCGGGTCAACAACTACCAGGACGTCGCCATGGTTTTTTGCAGCCGAGCGCAGCATCGCGGGACCACCAATATCAATGTTTTCAATCGCCATTGCNCGATCGCAATCGTCCCGTTGAATCGTCGTTTCGAATGGGTAGAGATTGACAACGACGAGATCAATTGGGGAAATCCCATGATCTTTCATCAGCTCTATATCNATAGATCGACGGCCTAAAATTCCTCCGTGAACTTTTGGATGCAACGTCTTGACACGACCATCCATGATCTCCGGAAAGCCCGTATATTGAGCGACTTCCGTGACCGGAAAGCCAGCATCCTCAATCGCCTTATAGGTGCCCCCTGTCGAAAGAATATCCACGCCNCTCTGATGGAGTTGATTGACGAGCTCTGCAATGTTGCGCTTGTCCGAGACGCTTATGAGTGCNCGAGCGACCTTCACTTGTGTCATGTCGTTAATTCAGTGCTTGTTGTCGTTGGCTCGGTCACGCAGNTTTGTCCAGCGTTGGATCCANNTCANNNAGGAAGCGTTGCTGTANCGCCGGATCNTCGAGACGATTAAACAACTTAATCTTNCGNGNATCGAGTCGCAGGTTTTGGAAGTACCAATNNGCGTGTTTACGAGCAATCTTGACGCCACGTTCCANNCCGTAAAACGCATGCATTGCTTCNAGATGTTCNCNCATNATCACCATGCGCGCACTGAAATCTAGTTCTCGCGGCTCGGTCCCCGCNAGGCCCTGNGCGATGCGTCCAGGTAGCCAGGGTGCACCTAGTGCAGATCTGCCGATCATAACGCCGGCGGCACCCGTCCGTTTGATGACGCTCTTGGCTTGATTTACATCAGTGATATCACCATTGGCAAACACCGGAATGTCGACCGAACTGACGACATCGGCCACGGTTTGATGCTCGGCGCAACCTCTAAACCGACACGCCCTGGTTCGCCCATGTACGGTGAGCGCAGATACCCCGGACACTTCTGCGATCCGGGCGATGGCGACTGCATTTTTTGTGTTCGGGCACCAGCCCGTGCGAATTTTTAGGGTGACGGGAACATCGACAGCATGGACAACCGCGTCGAGGATTGATCGTACAAGGGATTCATCTCGCAAGAGTGCGGATCCTGCCGCCTTTTCACACACTTTTTTCGCCGGACAGCCCATGTTGATATCAATGATTTGTGCGCCATCGTCGACGTGCTGTCGGGCTGCTTCAGCCATCCACTTTGGCTCGGCACCCGCGATTTGGACCGCAGCCGGTTGAATACGGCAATCCAGCATTCGTCGTTCAACGGATTTACGCGTGTGCCAAAGGTCAGGGCGAGCGACGGTCATTTCGCCATATACCATGCCGGCACCCAGCCGCCACGCGAGACGACGAAAAGGCAAATCGGTAATACCGGCCATCGGTGCCAACAGCACTGAATTAGCTAATTTGTAGGGGCCAACCGCGACCACCGTCAGGAACCAATGGCTGGAAACGCTCATCATAACGATTACCGACGGGTTAACGAAAGTGACTCCGACGTTCGCCCTCAGCTACGCCGACCATGAAGCAAGACCCATCCTTCCTCAATCACCGGCGGCGCAAAAATAATCCCTTCGTAGGCGGCCTGTGTCTCGTCGATTTGGGTNACGAGTATTCCGGACAGCAGCAATTGGCCTTCCGGACCCAGTCGTTGAANTAACGTCGAAGACAATTCGACCAACGTGCCGGCGAGAATGTTCGCAATCACCACATCGAACCGTCCTTTGACACAAGTTTCAGCGGTCGCGCCAACTTCGACGACGACCCGGTTATAGGCTGCATTATCGCGACACGCGGACAATGCCTGAGGATCGTGGTCGAAGGCGACAACACGCTTCGCCCCCCGTTTAGCCGCACCGATCGCCAAAACACCGGATCCACATCCATAATCNAGAACGCGTTGGTCGCGTAGATCCGCCTCACCGAGCCAGCGAAGGCACAGCGCCGTGGTCGTATGACGACCAGTGCCGAACGCAAGACCGGGGTCTAGCCGGATCACCCCCTCCTCATCATCGGGCGAAACGTGACGCCCGACAACAGATAGGCCACCGAAGTCGAGTACGTCGTCGGTCGGGGTGCCATGAATGGACCAGTCATCATCGCCCAAAAAATCGAGTTGCAGCACCTCGAAGCCAGCCGTTCGAACGAGCGTTCGGATCCCTTCCACATTGACTTCCGCTTGGAATAAGGCCTCCAGAACAACGCTCTGCCACAAGTGCAGCTCTCCGGGATCAGGCTCGAGGACCTCTCCNCCGTCGTCCCCATAGAACGACACTGCCAACGCCCCGTTTATCGCCAAAACGTCAGCGAATTGATCAGCACGTTCACGGGTAACGGCATTTAGCCGAACACGCAACCAGGCCAAGTGAGCTCAGAGGATCCGCATTAACGGGGTACCGGATTCGATTGCCTGACCGTTAGCGACAAGAATCGCGCCGATTGTTCCATCACAATCCGCCTCGATCTGATTCATCATCTTCATGCTCTCGATGATGCAGAGGACCTGTCCTGTAGACACCTTATCGCCCTCGGTCACGAACGCCCGCTCACCTGGTGCTGGCGAACAGTAGAACGTGCCCGCCATCGGTGCGGCGATGATTTGACCTTTACCGACAGGCGTCGACGCAATCTCGTCGGCTCGCGTCGGAGAACTGGCATGCCGCACTATCTCCCCACGCGCTATTCGGATGCTCTCCTCACCCGTCTTAACCTCAAGCTCCCGGACGTCCGATTCTTCAACCAACTCGATAAGCTTTTTGATCTTTCGAAGATCCATCATTACTCCAAAGTATCGATTGCGGCACTCAACGCGTATTCGTATCCACTGGCACCTAACCCCGATATCACCGCCGTCGCAATATCGGAAAGGTACGACTGTTGGCGAAACGTTTCCCGTGCATAAACGTTCGATAGGTGGACTTCGATAAACGGTAGATCCACCGCCAGTAACGCGTCCCGAAGCGCAACGCTAGTGTGAGTCAACGCGGCCGGATTGATGACGATAAAATTCGTCCCGTCGCTGCCCGCGTTCTGAATGGCCTCCACGAGTTCAGATTCGGCATTGCTCTGCAAGGCCGTTAGCTCAACGTTCTTAGACTTCGCAAGCTTTTGCAGCTCGGAATTAATACCTGCCAGCGTGGCGGTACCGTATATCTCGGGTTCCCGTGTACCTAATAAGTTGAGATTAGGCCCATGTAATACCAATATTCTCGGCATCCGACGACGATCCACCGCGAAAAGCCCAGTATGACACGCTCACCCCACAAATTCATTCATTTAGGCGTATTTTCGCCGATTTTAACGACTTTTAGACGCGACATAATTGTCAATTTCACCTAATAGGAGGCCTGGTGTGAGCAATTGTGGGAGGATTATCGGTCGACTTCTTGACGGGAAAAACACATAAAGAGGTACTCCAGAGCGATTAAATGTTGTTAAAAGGCTCGAAACTGATAAATCGCGTCGAGTCCAGTCCGCCTTAATATAGACGATGCCATTATTCGTGAAATAATTTTGAACCCGCTCTGTAGCGAGGGTTGATCGTTCATTCGCCAAGCAGGTCACACACCACGACGCCGTGACATTTAAGAAAACAGGTCGGCCTGATGCCCTAGCGGTCTCGAATGCAGCAGCGTCAAAATGATTCGCCGTCGTTTCTGTTCGCATCGTTCCCTCAGACACACTCGTAACCCCCCAGACGATCGCAATGACCAGGGCAAGCCCTGCGCTCCATACCCGACTTATCCAGGCAGCATTATTGCCGCCAAGCCAACTGAGCAAACCTAGTCCGACGCTACCCGCGAGTACCACTAAGACGGCATCGGCTCCGGTTTGTCGAGCCAACACCCATGCTAGCCACACCGCGGTCAAAAACATGGGAAACGACATCGCCTGCTTAAACGTCACCATCCATGAACCCGGCTTCGGCAAACGACCAGCAATTGCGGGAAAACCTGTGATCAACACATATGGCAGGGCCATCCCGATCCCGAGAACCACCATCACAACAAGCAACGCACCCGTTCCGCTACTTAACCCGTATCCCATCGCTGACGCCATGAACGGAACGGTACAAGGCGTCGCGACCACAACGGCAATCATCCCGGTCAGGAAGGCGCTCGGTTTACTCATCGCGATACCGAAACCGGGCAACTCAAGCACGCCGAGTAAATTCAAGCCGATGGCAAAGAACAAGATCGTCATCGCAGACACGAATCCTGGTTCTTGCATCTGAAAGCCCCAACCAACGGCTTCACCCGCCGTTCGTAACGTCGCCAATAAAGCGCCGAGAACGAGAAATGTGAACACCACGCCGGAGGCATAGCCGAAGGCGTGTGCAAGCCCCTGCCCGCTTCGAGCTACGCCCAGAGCGCTCACGGCTTTAATCGCGAGGACCGGGAAAACGCACGGCATCAAATTGAGCAGCAATCCAGCGAGCAGTGCCGACACGACCACAACCCACATCGACACATCGGACGCCACAAATCCGCTCTCTGCTAGTTCGCCCAGCGTGTAACCTTCCGGAACTAACGTACGCCAGCGCGTTTCAGGTGGATAACAGAGGCCGTAGTCAGCACACCCCTGGTAGGTAATACCAATCCGCAAAGGCCCAGTTTGTTCAACGATCGGAATACGGACGTCGACGGCGTCGTAATAGACCTCCACTTCCCCAAAGTAGTCGTCAACTTTTTCTATGCCGAGCGGAATGTCGGGCTGCCCAAGCGTGCCACCTGATTCCAGTGAAAACGCGAAGCGATGTCGATAAAGGTAATACCCCGGCGGCATCGTCCAGCCGACTTCGACGTAGCCATCATCCGATAGCGACGCTTCCATCTGATAGGCTTCGTCGACACTGAGAAAAGTGGGTTCTTCCGTCAGCGCGTCTGTCCCAGCAAAATCTATCGGGTTGTCGGCTGGCGTAACCAGAAACGCCGCGACCAGCGCCGCCATCGAGGCGACGGTCCGGACGATCCATTGACGGCTCACACGCGGCATTGTGAAATTGTCTCTCGTTACAAACGATAGAACGCGGCGTGTTTGTACACCATATGCGGCATGGGAAACCAGGAATCATTGATGCACCTATGCGCCTTCTGACCTTTTTTACAGCACTTGTGCTCACCGCGTGTTCCGTGACTCCGACCTCCTCACCACCTCCTTCGAGCGTCCAGGCCACCACTGATTGGGATCGCGTTGAATATCTTTTGAATCGTGCCGAAGAGGCTTTCAAAAAAGACCAGCTCGACGCGCCAACAAACGACAACGCCTATGCGTGGTATCTACGGGTGCTGGAAATCGCACCCGGCGAACCCGTCGCGACCTACGGGCTTGAACGTATTGTGGAACGGTATATCGAGCGTGCGATGGATGCGATAGCTCGAGAAGCCTGGATCACCGCTCGTACCGAACTCCGTTTCGCTGAACACATCGACCCGGATTCTGCTGGGATCCTTGTCCTTCGCCGCCAGATCAAAATGCTTGAAAAGGCGAAGAGGTGGTCCTTGACGTTACCCGCCGACGATGTGCGTCTGCGTAGTCGGTTCGCTTCGCTGAAACTCAAGAATTTCAGCGCAACGGCGCGTACATCCAACGCCAGAGTGATGATACGCGCAGGCAGCGATGCCGACGGCCGATGGATGTATGAACAGCTCAACGACGGGCCTGGAAACCGCCGTATTCGAGGGGAAATTGAAATCGGATTGCCGCCTCAGGTACGCGTAGTGGTAATGCCGTTGGAGGATCGGAGTGCCGGCTAGGTATTTTCTCAGTTTAGTTATGTGGATTACGCTCGGAATCCCACTATTCGCGAACGAAGGAATTAGCTTCAACAACGCGATTATCCGGCAACCGCTGGGTTCGCAGGACTTCACCGCTGCATACGTCAACATTACAAATCACCGCAATACCCAACTGAACATCTCCGGTGCCGACGCGCCTTGGACTGGAAAAATAGAGTTCCATGAGACTGTCATCACCCACGATCGAACGAGCATGCGCCCATTATTACAGCTCGTGGTCGTGCCAAAAGCCACGTTGCATATGGATCCTGGCAATATCCACATCATGCTGTTTCGTCTAAAACTGAACAGCATGTCTAATCCGACCATCACCTTCGTGACGGCGGATGGCGAGTCCTTGCCAGTTTCTTTTGAAATCAAATCCATCGAGACAGTTAGCGCTCATGAGACTCATTAAATGGCGTCGGCGAAACTCGACCGTCCTCCCCCATGTTCGGACACCCGGGGCTCAATCGAATCAGAGCGGACGTGCAACAAGTCGCCAATCACGGCTGATAATTCGTCTTGTAGCGCCATGACACCTAGGGTAGAGTCCCGTCCGAAAACCTTACAGCTCGCGGTTTACGACGGTTTTCTTTGTTGGAATTACCTCAAGCAATAATGGATCTTCTTCATGACTGATGTGCAGATTTCGCTAATGTGTGGCGTGCTTGCTTTGCTTTATGGCGGCTGGGCTGTGCGGTCCGTGACCTCCGCCGAGGCTGGATCAGACCGAATGCGCGAAATTGCCGGTGCAATTCAAGAAGGCGCAACGGCGTATCTCAATCGTCAATATCTCACCATAGGCATTGTTGGGGTCGTGGTCGCACTGATACTTTGGCTAGCTCTTGGCACGTTAGTCGCGATCGGCTTTGTCATTGGCGCCGTGCTTTCCGGTATCGCTGGCTACATTGGTATGAACGTCTCCGTGCGTGCCAATGTTCGTACGACACAAGCCGCTATGACGGGGCTAAAGCCAGCACTCGCCATCGCATTTAAATCGGGTGCGGTCACCGGCATGCTCGTCGTCGGTCTTGGGCTCATTGGGGTCGCTGGGTATTACGCCATTCTCAAAGGCATGGCTCTGGAGGGACGTCACCTGATCGAGCCGCTGGTCGCGCTGTCGTTCGGCGCCTCGTTAATCTCCATCTTCGCTCGGCTCGGTGGAGGGATCTTCACCAAAGGGGCTGATGTCGGTGCCGATCTGGTTGGTAAAGTTGAGGCCGGTATTCCCGAAGACGATCCGCGCAACGCTGCGGTGATCGCCGACAACGTCGGCGACAACGTTGGCGATTGTGCGGGTATGGCTGCCGATCTCTTTGAAACCTATGCCGTTACGATCGTCGCCACAATGCTGCTGGCGACCATCAAATTTTCGGGTGCTGATCAACTAAGCGCGATTGAGATGCCCATGCTTATTTGCGGCGTCTGTATTATTGCGTCCGTTATCGGAGCATTTTGTGTTCGGCTTGGAAACTCGCAAAACATCATGGGAGCGCTTTATAAAGGCTTTATTGCGACAGCCGTACTTTCCGGATTCTTAATTTTCTTCGTGACCGATCACATGTTTCCCGGCGATGAAGGTCGCCAGTTCTTTTACTGCGCGCTGGTGGGATTGGTCGTTACTGGACTCATTGTCTGGGTAACCGAATACTACACATCGACAGAATACCGTCCCGTTAAGTCAATCGCTGCCGCATCGGAAACCGGGCACGGCACCAATGTCATTCAAGGCCTCGCCGTGTCGATGGAGGCAACCGCTATCCCGGCCATCATCGTCGCGGTTGGTATTGTCTTCGCGTTCCAATTTGCTGGTATCTACGGAATCGCGATCGCCGCGACAACGATGCTCGCCCTCGCAGGCATGGTCGTGGCGCTCGATGCGTATGGGCCAGTGACAGACAACGCCGGCGGTATTGCCGAAATGAGCGATCTCGATGAAGACGTCCGTCGAACGACCGACGCTCTTGACGCGGTCGGCAACACGACCAAGGCAGTCACGAAGGGTTACGCCATCGGCTCGGCCGGTCTTGCGGCGCTCGTGTTGTTCAATGCCTATACCTACGATCTGGCGCACTTCTTCCCTGACTTAGAAATCGGTTTTGAATTGTCGGATCCCTTCATCGTTATCGGACTTCTTATCGGAGGCATGCTGCCGTATCTATTCGGCGCGCTCGGGATGCAGGCGGTGGGCAGGGCGGGCGGAGCTGTCGTTGAAGAAGTACGCCGCCAGTTTCGCGAAATGCCCGGCATCATGGATGGCACCACACGGCCCGATTACAGCAAAGCCGTTGACTTACTGACCCGATCCGCAATCCGAGAAATGATCATCCCGTCGATGCTGCCCGTACTTGCGCCTATTGTCGTGTACTTCGTGCTCAATATGGTCTTCGACCAAGCAAGCGCTTTAAGCGCGGTTGGGGCAATGCTTCTTGGAACAATTGTGACCGGTCTATTTGTCGCGATCTCCATGACGGCTGGCGGCGGGGCTTGGGATAACGCCAAGAAGTACATCGAAGATGGCCATCATGGAGGGAAGGGATCCGAAGCTCACAAGGCTGCGGTAACGGGCGATACGGTCGGAGATCCCTACAAGGACACGGCAGGTCCCGCAATCAACCCGATGATCAAAATCATCAATATTGTCGCAATCCTGTTGTTAGCAGCGATTGGCGCATAGATGCCCCTACAAGACGGACTTTCGTGCACGCGAACGCGCGTCAGCCGATACGTTGTCATACGAAATTTAAGCCTCTACTGCGAATGTCGGTAATTTTTTCGCAATGAGTTGTGCTTTCAATCGCGTGTACTGCGGCAGCCCTTGTTTGTACTTCGGATAATCCTCGCCACGAATTAACGGCGCTAAATAACGCCGTGCACGCGCGGTAATACCAAATCCATCCCGCGAAATGTATGACTTCGGCATCCTGCGTTCTACATTCGCGACCCGATGAAGGGGCGCTTCACCCACCGTCCACCGATACGGCAAATCCGACGTTCTGCGAATCGTCACCATAATCCCGTCTCTCCCCCGAACCGCATGTTCAACAGCCGCTTTACCCACCGCGTACGCCTGATCAACATCGGTTTTTGATGCGATGTGACGAGCGGCCCGCTGCAGGTAATCGGCAACCGCCCAATGATACTTATAACCGTGTTTATCGTTGATCATCGCCGCGATTGTCGGCGCAACTCCGCCCAACTGGACATGACCAAACGCATCAAGCTTACCGGCATCCGCGAGAAACCGTCCGTTGGTATAACGCGCGCCTTCCGAGACGACGATGACACAAAACCCACGCGTATCGACGGTGTTTTTCACCTTTTTAAGAAACCTAGCCCTCGAGAAAGGTACTTCTGGGAATACGATGACATGCGGGGCGTCGTCTGGCCGCTCAGCGGCCAGACCGCTCGCCGCCGCTATCCAACCTGCATGTCGACCCATGACCTCCATGATGAAGACCTTAGTTGAGGTTTCACACATCGACGCCACATCCATTGCCGCTTCCCGCACAGAAACGGCAACGTATTTCGCCACGCTGCCAAAACCCGGGCAGGTATCGGTAAACGGGAGGTCATTGTCGACGGTTTTAGGAATGCCCACGCACTGGATGGGGTACCCCAATCGTTTCCCAAGTTGTGAAACTTTATGCGCAGTATCCTGAGAGTCTCCACCGCCGTTGTAAAAAAAATACCCGATATCATGTGCACGGAATACCTCGATTAAGCGGTGATATTCGCGTTCGTTTTCTTCGAGCGATTTGAGTTTGTACCGGCACGAACCAAAAGCGCCACTTGGGGTAGACCGAAGCCCTGCTATTGCGCGCGCGCTTTCTCTGCCTGTATCTATCAATTCTTCTGTAAGCGCGCCAAGAATCCCGTTATTGGCCCCAAAAACGCGCCCAATCACATCTTTGTGCTTGCGCGCCGTTTCGATGACACCGCAAGCACTGGCATTGATCACTGCGGTAACCCCGCCCGACTGCGCGTACAGGGCATTTCTTCGCGACATCGAGACTTCCCCCAAAGGGTGAAAGGCGGGATTCTCAGGGATCGGAACAATTTATGCGACAATTTCCGCATGCTCGCCGTTGTTCAGTTGTTTTGGAACATCGCCCTGTTTCGGGATGGCCCGGAAAATGCGCCTTCGCACCCCTACTTCATTGTTTTGTTGGTCGCACTGCAAACAGTACTCACCGTCATCACCCAATTGCTCGCACCAGGTGGGATGTCTGAAAGTTCTAGTCTTAGTGAAGTACAACTCCAACCCATTTTCGGCGCGCTCGCCGTCACCGCGCTCATGACATGGGGCGCGCTCCGAATCAGCGGGCTTCATCGACGGTTCTATCAAACTTTCGCCTCGATGACCGGCGTTGACCTTCTCCTGGGTACGCTGATGTTAATCGTGCTTCAGCTCACCGGAATTACCCTGATCGCGTTCCCCTTCCTTCTTTGGAGCCTCGCCGCGGCGGGGTTCATTCTTCACCGAGCAATGGGCGTTGACATGACGCGGGCCGTTGGCATCGCGCTCCTCATCGCAATTGCGAGTTACACCGTAAGCTCAGCGCTAGCGACATGATTGAGCACGTCTACTTTCTCGGCATCGGTGGCACGCTCATGGGTAGCTTGGCGTTGCTCGCGAAGGAATCTGGCTTTGACGTGGCTGGGTCAGACGGCCCTATTTATCCACCGATGAGCGAACAGCTAGCGAATGCTGGGATCGCGGTCAACCAAGGCTTCGACCCATCGGACCTAGACCCGACGCCCGATAAAATCGTTATCGGTAACGCTAAGCTCCCGCGCGGCGATCCCGCCGTGGAATTCGTGCTCAACCAAAATCTCGACTACACGTCGGGTGCCGCGTGGCTCGGTGAAAACATTTTGCGAGATCGATGGGTGATTGCAATCGCGGGAACTCACGGGAAAACCACAACAACGAGCATGGTTGCGTGGATTCTGGATTACGCCGGACTTAACCCGGGATTCCTGATCGGCGGTGTGCCAACGAACTTTGGCATATCAGCACGCCTCGGAGAGAGCCCGTTTTTCGTGGTTGAAGCTGATGAATACGACACTTCCTATTTCGATCGACGGTCAAAGTTCGTCCACTACCGTCCTAAAACGTTGGCTATCAATAACCTAGAATACGACCACGCGGATATTTTTGATGATCTCGCCGCCATCCAAACTCAGTTCCACCACCTCGTCCGTACGGTTCCCAGCGATGGATTGATTATCGCCCCACAGCAATCGTCGGCCGTTGACGAAGTGTTGAAACAAGGCTGTTGGACACCCGTCTCCAGATTTGCCGCGGTAAAAGAAAAGGGCATTCGACGGATCGACATAGACAATGGTGACCTGTGGCACGCGTCCGCGATGAAAGCCGATGGAAGCGGCTTCACCGTCGCCTTAGACAATACCGACCTAGGAGCGGTCACCTGGTCGCTACTCGGTATGCACAATGTCGATAACGCGTTGAGCGCGATTGCCGCATCTCGCCACGTCGGTGTTCCCACCAACGTTGCCATCGAAGCATTGAGTCGCTTTGGAGGCGTCAAACGACGCATGGAGCTCTTTGCCGAGAAAGATGGACTGAGGTGTTACGACGATTTTGCTCACCATCCCTCCGCGATTCGCACGACGCTCCAAGGCCTTCGGAACCACGTCGGCAACGAGCACATCTTGGCGATCGTCGAACCGCGAACACACACAATGTCACTTGGCACCCTGCGCGATGATCTCTGCCATTGCGCGGCGCCAGCAGACGAGGTCATCTGGTTTCGAAACGAAAGCATGCAGTGGGACTTAACCGAGTTAGTGAATCGGAGCCTAACGGCGGCTTCGGTCGAAAACGATATTGATCGACTCGTCGATCGAATCAGCGCGCACGTCGGCGATACCTGTCACGTCGTGATTATGAGCAATGGCGGTTTTGGTGGTATCTACCAAAAAATCAGCCAACGACTATCTGCGTGATCGAAAGCCGCTCACAGGATGCGTACATTCTGTCTTGGCGTTGCCCATCGACCATTATCCCGTAAGAATCGCCCGAGATGGAATTATCAATTGCCAATACCGAAAAAATCGTTGATTTTTCCATCGATCGTGGATGGCTTCACGGCCAGTTGAGGTTGGCCGAAATCGCGGGGGAAGGGAACATGAACCGTACCCTGCGGATCGTCACGGACGCCGATTCTATTGTTCTGAAGCAGTCCGTACCTTTCGTCGCGAAATATCCTGATATCCCTGCGCCCATCGACCGGGATCGTGTCGAAGCTGCTTTCTATCAGGCTCTCGAAGGGATGCCTATAGCGTCCAAGATGCCGAGATTTCTCGGACACGCGCCCGAGTACCATCTATTGGCCTTCGAAGATCTTGGCCCGGCCTCGGATTGCACCGACGCATATAGTGGTATGGCGATCGATTCCGATATACCACAACTCCTTTCGTGGCTTCGCGATTTACACCAGTTGCACATCGAATCGCCTGTGTTCACCAACCGAGACATGCGAAAGCTCAATCATGCCCATATCTTCGAAATTCCCTTCGAAGATCACGGCTCGCCCGATGTTGCTCAGCGAGCGAAAGAGCTGGGAAACGCATATTTGAGCGATGGGCCTACATTACTTCACGGCGATTACTACCCAGGTAGTTGGCTGCGCACGACCCAGGGCATTCGCATCATCGACCCAGAATTCGCATTTACCGGAGCGGCAGAATTCGATGTGGGCGTATTTGCAGCACACTTGGCTTTCACCGGATTGGACGATGCCGCGATTCGAAAGGCGCTTGGCCAGTACCAATCAACCAAACCCTTCGACTTGCGTCTTGCTCTGGGGTTCGCTGGGGTCGAAGTTTTACGGAGACTCTGGGGTATCGCCAAATTACCCTTGCCCGATAACCAGATTGACCGCGAATCGGTGTGGATCGAGTGGGCGATCGCGCTCGTTCTCGACGGATGAACCTCATTATCGACACTGACGTCGCGCTGGGTGTCGTCCACGAAGATCGNCCCCGCGATATCGACGACGCATTTGCAATTATCGAAGCCATCAACGATGACGCGCTCAACCTACTCGGTATCACCACCGTTTACGGTAATGCCCCTTTGGACCAGGTTAATCGAGCCGCACAAGAACTACTTACGGTAAAGGATGTGTCNATACCGATCGCGTCAGGGGCAGCGGCCCCAACACGCTCCGGTTCTAACGATGCGGTCGAATTCATGGCGGATCAACTAGCTACGCAACACCTTCACATTGCCGCCATCGGGCCGTTGACTAACGTTGGCCTCCTGATTAAGCGCTACCCAGAACGTATCGCAAATATTGAATCCGTCGTCATCGTGGCGGGTCGTTCTCAAGGNCGATCGTTTTTCATCGGCGATCAAGGTCCAGTCAATGACTTTAACTTCGAAAATGATGCAATCGCGGCAGGCGACCTTCTAGAAAGCGGTGTCAGCNCGGTGCTCGCGGGATTTGAATTGACTAGCCAGGTTACTGTGACGNCGCAAGACCTATCCCCACTCGCGCATCAAGGCGCAGTTGGCAAGCACTGCTACCAACGTTCCCAAGATTGGATCAACTTTTGGCTCGAACGTTTTCCAGANGACGACGGTATTCATCCTTGGGACTCCGCCGCCATCGCCTGGCTTAGCCATCCAGAATGGTTTACCCAAGAACGTCGAGGATGGCGTGTACGCCAGGAAGGAGAGGTCCCACAGCTCGAAACCGATCAGCACTTCGATGGCGAACAGGTGACCTTTTTGACAGGCTTCGCGAGTGATTGCGCAGACGATTTCGTCCAGAACATCGTCTTCAATATTCGATAGATCAATAACCCTGAGCCTCAACCATAAAGTCGCTCAGAACCAGTTAGACGATGGCTCCATTAGGCTCTCAGAGCCACCGCGGATGGAAGCCTCTAGGGCAAAATACCGAGGTAGCAGCTTGGCAAAGTAATAATCCGCGACGTAACGTTTATCCTTACTATCCGACACACCCGCCATGCGTGCCCACAACCACGCGTATAGGACGTGACCCGTCATATCGAGATAATCGACTGAAGCCGCACCCGGGAGGTTACTGTCCGAAGGCGCCTTGTCGCATAGCCATCGCGTGACTTCTTGCCACGCACCCAATGCTTCATCCAACGGTGCCGTATATTGTTCCGGCACCTCCGTTTGTCGAATATCGTCAATCAATTCAACTACGGTCGCGCCGCCATCTCTTAGAACTTTGCGTCCGACCAGGTCCAATGCCTGGATNCCATTAGCGCCCTCATAGATCTGCGCAATCCGAACGTCTCGTACCAGTTGCTCGACACCCCATTCACGAATATACCCGTGACCTCCAAATACCTGTTGCCCCAACAATGTGCACTCCAACCCGCGATCGGTGATAAAAGCCTTGGCAACGGGCGTCAGCAAGTCAACAAACCGCGACGCCTTCTCGCGAACTTTTCCATCCGAAGCATATTTCGCCAAATCTAACTGCAATCCCACGTATGTTGAAAACGCCCGGCCGCCTTCGTTGTANGCGCGTTGAGTCAACAACATTCGGCGTACGTCTGGGTGCCCAACNATNGCATCGGCGTCCGTGTTTTCAGCTTGTGGGCCCTCGGGCACCCGTCCTTGGACGCGTTCCTTGGCGTAGGAAGACGACGCCTGATAGGCTCGTTCCGCGAGTCCGAGCCCCTGAATACCCACCGACAAACGCTCGTAATTCATCATCGTAAACATGCAAGCAAGACCCTGATTGGGTTCTCCAATCAGGTATGCAGTCGCGTCTGTGTAGCTGATCACGGACGTGGCACTCCCTTTAACCCCCATCTTGTGNTCGATNGAGACGCTTTCGAGCCCATTGCGNTCTCCGAGCGATCCATCATCCCGGGGTAGGTATTTCGGCACCAGAAATAGCGATATACCGCGACTTCCGCCCGGNGCATCGGGTAATTTTGCGAGGACCAGGTGGACAATATTTTCCGCTAAGTCATGTTCACCGCTGGTGATGAATATCTTGGTTCCGGTGATTCGATAACTGCCGTCTGGGCGCGGAATCGCTCGCGTTCGAATGAGACCGAGGTCGGTCCCAGCATGCGCTTCAGTAAGAGCCATCGCACCGGTCCAAGCGCCACTATAGAATTTCGGCAGGTAGAGACGACGCGTCACTTCATCGGCATGAGCATCCACACAAATAGCCGCCCCCACGGTCAACGTCGCGTACAGCCACAGGTTGGTATTGGCTCCCCAAAACATTTCTTCCAGAGACACGGTCAACATCTTCGGCAACCCCTGCCCGCCGAACGCCGGATTGCCCGAAACACCCAGCCATCCGCCTGCCGCTAACGCGTCGTATGCGTCCTTGAAGCCTTCTGGAGCGGTGACAACACCGTTGTCCCAATGCGCTCCCTCCTCATCGGAAGATTGAGATAGGGGTGCCATGACGTCACTCGCCAGTTTCCCACACTCGGTCAAAATGGCCCCGACCGTACCTCGGTCAAACGAACCGAACGCTGGGATCTGCGCCCACTCAGTTTCCGCGTCAAAGAGGTCATAAAGGACAAATTCGATGTCCTTCTCAGGGGGCNTGTATNGCAACATCAGTGGTGTCCGAACTCGTTTGCCGAGACGTCCATCAGCGAGTCTGCGCCGGCTAATGCAGCCCGATAGTGGGCATCCGTNCGCGGGAGCAGACGGTCAAAAAAGAACTGGGCCGTCTTCACCTTGCCGCGCATGAACTCATCGTCTTCGTGGATCTTCGCTATCCGCGCAATGCGTGCCCAGAAGTACGCCATGGTCACGTACCCGCTGTACATCAAAAAATCAACAGACGCTGCCCCGATCTCATCTGCATCTCCCACCGCCTTGCCACCAAGTCCCAACGCGAGTTCNCCCCACTGATCCGCGAGTTCCCGTAGTTTGCCAGCGAACGGGCCGTCCGATTGCAGATCGGCNTCNGCTCGGATCATCTCAAGAAAACCCATCAACGCCTGTCCTTGATTCATCACGACTTTTCGACCCAGGAGATCGAGCGCTTGGATTTGGGTGGTACCTTCGTAAATCAAAGTGATCCGGGCGTCTCGTACCAGTTGCTCGACTCCCGTCTCGCGGATAAAACCGTGNCCTCCATAGATCTGTAACGCATGGTTTACGGCTTCAAATGCTGTTTCAGTCACGAATCCCTTTACGATCGGCGTCATCAGATCGAGGAGGCGCTCGGCGCTCGCGCGATTCTCGTCGGCTCCTCGGTCAGCAATATCGGAGAGCTGAGCCGCGAAATAAGTCATCACCCGGCCACCTTCCAAAAACGCCTTCTGTGTCAGCAACATGCGTCGTATATCGGGATGGACGAGGATTGGATCCGCCGGTTGGTCCGGAGATTTAGGGCCCGATGCCGAGCGCATCTGTAGACGTTCCGATGCATATTGAAGGGANGCCTGGTACCCCAACTCCATCAGACATACCCCTTGGGTACCCACCAGGATGCGGGCCTCATTCATCATCGTAAACATACACCGCATGCCATCATTGGCATGNCCCACCAGGTANCCGCAACTGTCTTCAAAGTGGAGCATGCAGGTGGCGTTTCCATGGATGCCCATCTTGTCCTCGATCGCACCACAAACGACACCGTTCGGCTCGCTGTTGAGGACTTTCGGTACCACGAATAAAGAAATTCCTTTGGTTCCGGCAGGGGAATCGGGAAGCCGGGCGAGGACCAGNTGAACGATGTTNTCCGCAAGGTCGTGATCACCTGAGGAAATAAATATTTTAGTTCCGGTAATGCGGTACGAACCGTCCGCATGGGGTTCGGCACGAGTATTCAGCAAGCCAACGTCGGACCCACAGTGCGGTTCGGTCAAGCACATCGTTCCAGTCCATTCGCCCGATATAAGTCTCGGCAAAAACGTCGCCTTCAGCTCATCAGAGCCGTGCGAATCGATGGCATTGATCGCCGCTCGCGACAAACTCCCATACATCGTCCATGCCATGTTCGCGCTGGCCATGATCTCCTCAACCCAAAGACTAATCGACCGTGGCAGTCCTTGGCCGCCAAACGCCGGATTCCCCGCAATGGAAGGCCATCCGCCTTGTACGTACGTCGCGTACGCTTCGGCAAAGCCCGCTGGGGTGCTTACCACGCCCTCGTTCCACGAACACCCGGTCTTATCCCCCGACGCACGCAACGGGAACAATTCGTTCTCCGCAAACCGCGCACACTGCTCCAAGACGGTATCGACTAGTTCCCCCGACGCATCACTTTCGATCGCTTCGTAATGATCTTCAAAGTCGAGGACATCGTTAATGAGAAACCGCATGTCGCGAAGTGGTGTTCGATAATCCATACCGAGTCCTATCGATTTGAGCGCGCATAATAACCAACTTAGACCGCGCTTTTGGGCCGTTCGGCNAGATCACCGCGGANACGAATGCGCCTTGCGGGTGACGAATCTAGATCGCTTGGCATACACTGCCGTCGCCCTATGACCCACGGGCGGGAGCCGCGAGTCTGGTTGACGGATACGCCCTACGAGCATTTGAACCCCGAAATGATTCTCGACGCGATTGAGACACTGGGCTATCGCACCGACGGGACGCTCACAGCGCTCAATAGCTACGAAAATCGGGTCTATCAGGTTGGGGTTGAAGACGACGAACCGATCATCGCCAAGTTTTATCGGCCCGATCGTTGGACGGATGAGTGTATTCGTGAAGAGCACGACTTTACACAAGAACTTCTGGACAACGAAATCCCTTGTGTTGCCCCCCTACCCGTCGATGGTCAAACGCTCTTCCGCATTTCTGGCGCTGAATTTAGATTCGCGATTTTTCCAAGACGTGCCGGACGACCTCCGAACATCGAAGATGGGGACGTTCTGGCCGTTATGGGTCGCGCGGTTGCTAGAATTCACTCGATGGGTGGCGCGAAACCCTTTGCGCACCGGCCCTCGCTGACGTCCCAGCGTCTTGGTCACGAAAGTCGCGCTTTCCTACTTTCTTCCAATTTCATCCCAGCGGAGCTCGTCGACGCCTACGAGTCAATCACCGACCATCTGCTGCATCGCATCGACGCGGTCTTCGAAAACCATACGGCCGGCATCCGTATTCACGGCGACTGCCACCTCGGCAATCTATTGTGGCGTTACGACGCTCCCAATTTCGTCGATTTCGACGACACACAGACCGGACCGCCGATTCAGGATTTATGGATGCTGCTGTCGGGAAACCGAGAGGAGCAAGAATCGACACTGTCCAATCTGCTCGACGCTTACTCCATGTTTTGTTCGTTCGACTCTCAGACGATAGCGCTGATCGAGCCACTTCGAACACTAAGAATGATCCACCATGCTGCCTGGATTGGAAGGCGTTGGAACGATCCCGCCTTCCCCATCGCNTTTCCATGGTTCAATGAAATCAAATATTGGTCCGAGCACGTCCTGAGCCTTCGGGAACAATTGGCGATATTGGAAGAACCCCCTCTGTCAGTTTGATTTCACTCTTCGCCACCCTCCAACATCTCTCGTTTATTCCGGATCTGATTCGCGTACTGCAGCAGAAAGAATGGGCGTTGATCTTCTGGCAATTGCGCGAATGTCTCCTCGAAGGNATGGGCCACTTTTCCACGCAATCCGTCGACGTTCTCCACGCCGGTCAGTCGATTCTCTGATTCCACGTATGTGGGATATGGCTGTATTCCATCCGCGATACGCCTGTCGATCTCTGTCGCTAATGCTTCGACCGTATCGAAACCGTCGCAAATAGGATCCGCAAAATTCAAATGAACCCGGCCCTTAAATCCCAAGATGCCGGCGACGATACTCTCGAGATCCTCGTTTTCGTGTTTCTGATATTTTCCATCGCGTTCCGTCAAATACAGCTCACGAGCTTTCATGCCCGCGCAAGGATCAATCTCGTATGAAATCGAGACCGGAACCAACTGCACTTGGTTCAACCAAGCCAATACGCTTTCGTCAGCCTTATTTCGATATGCAAGCATGAACATTTTCAGAATCGCGGGTTCAGTCCGATCAAAACCGTCTTTCGAACGACCCTCACGNTGAGCTATCCACACCGAATCACCGGTATCGAGGGTCGATCGGATATACCTCGATGTGCGCGAAACCGCAGCATACTGGGCCTTTAAGCCCGTCTCGTTACGAATAACGACGAAACTTTTGTTTAGACGCATCAGGTCAGATTCAAATCCATGGCTAAAAAGATTGTCTCCAACCGCAATCTGAGAGGTCGGGAAGTCGTTAGACCAGAGGGCGTAATTCATGAAACCCGAATCCATCGCAATATCTCGATGGTTGGCAACGAACAAATAGGGGGTTTCGCGATCCAAGCGTTCGATGCCCGAGCACGAAAAACCATCGCTCGTCCGACGAATCATGTGCTCGAAATACTTCGACANCATCACCTGCACGTCGGTAATCGTGCTTAATCCCTTCGTTCGTCGACGAAGTAATTGACGAGCGAATGTTCGCGCTGAAGCAGGAAGAAAACGGTACCAGCGGGGCACCAGAAAAGCGGCCGCACTACCCACCAAATCAGCGTCCTGAATTAGGCGTTCCAACACACCAACTACTTCAGCATCCTGATACGGACGGATGTCATCGAAATTGTCCACGACCACGCTAAACTAGCGGATAACGCCTTCCGATACGAACTCACATTGAGGTTGGCATCCTCGGCGGAAGACGCACAGGAGATCCAAATGACGTTATCGATCAAGCCCTTCACACACGGATTACACGACCTTGGATCTGGTGGCTATGCGTGGATTCAGCCGGATGGCGGCTGGGGCTGGAGCAATGCGGGTCTTGTCGTCGACGGTGATGAGTCACTCCTCATCGACACCCTCTTCGACCTAAAACTCACGAGCGAAATGCTAAACGCCATGTCGCGGGCCGAACCTACCGCCACAAGTTCATTCAACACTCTCGTTAATACGCATGCGAACGGCGATCACTGTAACGGTAACGAACTCGTCCACGGAGCAGAAATCATCTCGTCCGTAGCCACCGCAGCGGAACTTGCCGAGGAATCTCCTGAGCGACTGGCAACAATGATGCGCAATGCCCCCTCGTTGGGCGAAGCGGGAGAATTTCTGCAGCGTTGTTTTGGCGCATTCGATTTCGAAGGCATTACACCCACATTACCTACTCGAACGTTTGAAGGTTCGATGAACGTCTCCGTAGGGGATAAGGAAGTATGCTTAAAACAGGTTGGCCCTTGCCACACCAAGGGTGACATTCTGGCGTACGTTCCTGACGATAAGCTCATTTTCACCGGCGATATTCTCTTTATCGANGGACACCCCATTCTTTGGGTCGGACCCATNGCCAATTGGATCCACGCGTGCGATTACATGCTCGAAATCGACGTTGAGACCGTGGTACCAGGACACGGCCCCATCACGGATAAACGGGGGGTCACGGCCGTTCGCGACTATCTCGTGTACATCCGGGACGAAGCCAAAAAACGTTACCAAGCCGGTCTGCCCATGTACGAGGCAGCCATGGATATATCTCTTACCGATTATGACAATTGGGGTGACGCCGAACGGATCGTAATCAACGTCGCAACGTTATATCGAGAATTCGGTTCCACTGAAAAAACAGGGGATCTATTTNGCCTCATGGCTAAGGCCGACAAAGCAAGGCGTCAGGCTACCTAAACGGTCGCCGTCTACACCAATGAAACCACGGCTGACGCGATGATTCCGATTCCCAACANCAGTAGCGTCGTAAACGCTACGCGACGCATGTTTCCTTCGTCAAACAAGGCCGCATGACGACGAGCTAGCCACGTCCCAAGAGCGACCACCGGTAACCCCAACGCAGTTAANTGCCACACGATCTCGGTTAGCCCCCCGCTAAACCCCACCACTAACGAACGCGTACTCGTCGTTACGAGGTACCCAGCTAATAGNGTTGCTCTCACCGTTGCCACTGGAATGGGTTGGCGATATGCAAACCAACCGATCACGGGTCCAGATGCGGCGAACATGCCGCCAACAAGTCCTCCCCCAGCGCCCGCTGCGACGCTGGACCATATGGGCGATCTCGTCGACCGCAGTTTTGGTCGCAACACCATGGAGGCACTGCCNGCAACGATGAAAACACCCANAATCAAATATAAAACGTTCGCCGCATCGGTTGAGAGCAGATGCAGTAACCAGACACCCATTCCGATCGCCGTGAGTTGTCCTACCGAGAGACTGAGCCACAGCCCCCAATCAACGTCTCTGACATGCCCATAAAGGGCAACCCCGACATTGGCGAAGGCGAGAAAACTAATNACCGCAGCCATGACCGCCACGTCATATACCTGCGCCGCGACCACGATCGCCATGACAACGATACCCAGTGCGAANCCGGTGACGCCCTGGACGTAACTGCCAAGGAAGACGGCAGTGACAAAAACCGAGACGGACCATACTTCCACAACAACAGTGTATTCTGACGGACACCAACATGTTGGGATTTACATGGATTTGCAGCTTTCGGGTCGGCACGTTCTTGTAACCGGGAGCCATCGAGGTACGGGCCTGTTGATTGCAAAACGGTTTATCGAGGAAGGTAGTGACGTCGCCGTGCATGGGTTCGATGAGACTCAGGCGAGCGACGCCGTGGCCGAACTGGAAGGTGGTTATCCCGTTTTCGGAGATATCTGCCGCGACGAAGGNACCCAGATACTCGTCGAGCAGCTCAAAGCAACCCCCGAAATTCTCGTGAACAATTACGGCACAGCGGAATCGGGTCGCTGGGAGACGCTCCGTTCAAGCGATTGGATCGACCTCTACCAAAAAAACGTCCTCTCAGCAGAACGGCTCATCCAGGCATTTCTGCCGGGTATGAGGACCATGAATAGAGCGCGCATCATCAACTTAGGTACTGTGGGTTCCACACGTCCTAATTCGAGAAATCCACACTACTACGCCGCCAAGGGGGCGCTAGCCACCATGACGGTCAGTCTCGCAAAAGAGGTGGCCGGTACCAATATCCGAGTGAACCTGGTATCTCCCGGCATGATTTTGACACCCGAGGTGCGAGAGGCGTACATGCGCCGCGGTGCAGCCAAAGGCTGGGGAAATACATGGGAAGAGATTGAACCTCATATCGCCGCCGATATTCCCATCGGCCGTATTGTCCGTCGCGACGAGGTCGCGGATCTAGTCGTGTTCCTTGCAAGCGCGAAAGCCGACGCGATACATGGACAAAACATCCGTATTGACGGCGGCGCATTAGACGTCGTGACATAGTGCCTACGGCCGTCGTTACGGGTACCACGCACGGCATCGGTACGGTGACGGCCCACCGCGTCGCCGCCGCGGGCTACCGCTTAATTATGTTGGTGCGGGATCAGCGCCGGGCAGAGACATTGGCGACTGCAATCACCGAGACAACGGGGAACAACGTGATTGAGGTCGTACGTTGCGATCTTTCGTCGATCGATTCCGTAAACACNGCGGTNGCCGAGGTTCGTCGACGCGCCAACAATATCCANCTACTCATTAACAATGCCGGGATCGTTACTCGCCGACGGACCATGTCAGCCGATGGAATTGAATTAATGTTCGCCACCAATCACCTGGGGCCTTTTGTGCTGACGACGGGGTTACTTTCCAATCTCGAAAGTGCCGGGAACAGCCGCGTGGTGAACGTTGCATCGGCCGCTTATCGAAGTGGTTCATCCGACTTCGAATCGGCGCTCGACACCTCCGGTGCGACCGGCCTCCAAGGCTACGCAACATCAAAACTGGCGAACATCCTTTTTACCCTTGCGTTGCATCGTCGGACGCGCGGCACAGGCATCGCGACCAATTGCCTGCATCCCGGGGTCGTCGCAACCAACCTGGGTGGCGACAATCNGCTATTTCGTTGGGGTATGAAACTAGGGAGCGCACTACGCATCATGAGCTCACCAGAACNAGGCGCTGAAAATACGGTCCAATTGGCGTTAGCTGCTAAGTATGCTGAGGCCAGCGGCGGCTACTACGACCAAAACATGCGGTGTGTGGCCGTAAGCGCAACGGCTCTGGACGAAGAATTACAAGACCGGCTGTGGCGCTTTTCCGAACAACTNGCGGAAAGATCCGTATGAGCGAAAGCAACGACGACCTGTACGCCGACGTTATCGGCCCAACGCACACAAACTACTACCTCGCCTATTTCAAGCGCGCGGATGAACGCGGTTACGCCCCACTCNCCTGGCACTGGCCCGTATTATTCGCTGACGTCTTTTGGTTTCTGTACCGCAAACAATTCCGCTGGGCGGGGATCGTCACCCTCGTCTCGTTGTTGATTGTCATAATTGCAGGGCAGATCGGGCGGATGGGTTATCCAGACCTCGGCGTCGCTGTCCAACTGATCTCGTTAGCGGCGTTTAAGCTGATCTACGTTCCATTACGAGCCAACGCGATCTATTACAACTGGGTTCAACATCGAATCCGATTGGTCCAAGCGGCACTCCCGGGAAATTTGATACAACAAAAATCGACGCTCACGAAGCTTGGCGGCACGAGCTACACGGCACCATTAATGATCGTCGCACTCCTGTTTATACTGACGAGCTTGTTACCGACACCGGGCTAAACGCGGAGCGTTATCCCGTGACAAATCCCGNCGCGGCGTTCTGCTAAAGAATGTCAACGCGTGGAGAGAATGCCCTCGTTCACACAATTTTCGAGCCTGCCATCCCTTAAATACCGTGCTGCGGTTCGCGCGGAAAACGCCCTAATGTCGCGAATGCTCTCGGGGGTGAAAAAAGCGGAATGCGGTGTAATTAGGAGTCGGTGACGAATCCAATCTGCATCCGCTTTCCACGCGGCGATCAATGGACGGTCAAGCTTCGCCGGTTCTTCCGGTAGAACGTCAAGCCCGGCAGCAAGCACCACATCATCCTTCATCGCGTCATGCAGTGCGTCGACGTCGACGATAGGACCTCGTGCCGTATTCACAATAATGATTCCTTTTTTCGCGTGCGCTAGGGCGTCTGAATCAATGAGGTGCCTGGTCTCATCGTTCAGCGGCGCATGCACGCTCACGATGTCTGATTCGGCTAGCAATTCCGCCAACGAGTCGGATCGACGAATGCCGAGCGCGAGTTCCGATCCGTTGGGTTTGTAGGGGTCGTGAAACGTGACATCCATATCGAACGCCTTGGCGCGCATCGCGGCCGCGGTACCGATCCGACCGAGGCCAACAATGCCCATTGTGCAATCGGCCATGCGTTTACCAAACGGATTCAGTGCCGGGCGCCAGTTGGCCAACGGGTCAGCTCGTAGCGATTCGTCATGAAAGGCAATGCTTTTGGTTAATGTCAGCATCAGCGCGATGGCGTGGTCGGCGACCTCTCGCGTGCCGTAGTCTGGCGTGTTGCTAACCGCAATTCCGCGATCTCCGAATGCCGCAAGATCAACNTCGTCAAATCCCACCGCCGGTTTAACAAAAATACGGCAGTTGTCGAGCATGTCCATCACGTCTGGAGGCACGTGTCCACCAACAATGCCCTCGCAGTTACGCCATTGCTCCTCGGTAACCGTATCGAAGCCACGGCAAAACTCGCCCGTCACACCTTCGCCGAGCGCTTCAATTTCGATCTGGTTGTCGCGACCGGTTCGCGGGAAAAGTACTCGAATCGTCATGTAGTCATCTCCGTTAAACCCAAACAGCGTCCCGGGAATCTAACTGCGATCACGCCCCGAAGGCGGTAATAAGGCCGCGCACCAACTCGATCAGCGGCGTCGGATACACGCCGAAGAGAATCAGGGCCGCACCTAATACGCCTGCGGTCACCACCGTTTCNTTGGGCGCAACGTAAGCTCTCATCGAGCCGTCCGTAGCTACGCTTTGCGTCATGGTAAAGACAATTCGAAGGTAATAGTAAATGCCGATCGCACTACCAATGACGAGTGCCCAAAGGAGAATCCACAACGTGCCCTGGACGCCCGCTGCAAAAAGGTAAAACTTAGCAATAAAGCCCATGGTTAATGGAATACCCGCCAACGAAAGGGCCGCCGTCGTCAACACTGCCGCGAGTATCGGATGGCGCCAAAATAAGCCCTGGTAATCGGCTAACTGCTCGTTGTCTTCGCCGTTCGACGAAATCGAAAGTGCGCTGATCACGCCGAAAGCGGCCAGTGTCATCAGAAAGTATCCGGCCAGATAAACCATCGTCGTCTCACGCGCGATTCCCGGATCATCCAACTCGGCGACCACCAGCAGCGCAATGAGNAAATAGCCAACGTGCGCGATCGACGAGAAGGCCAGAATCCGCTTGATGTTTTTCTCCAACAACGCCAGGAGATTACCCACGACCATCGAACCCACGGCGATAATAGAAATTCCCAATGCAACGGATGCATTGGACAGCACGTCCGACATCACGATGTAGCGCAGCAGCGCCGCAAAAACAGCCCCCTTGGACACCGTCGCAACAAACCCCGTCACCGGGGCTGGTGCCCCTTGATACACGTCGGGGGTCCACATATGGAAAGGCACGAGGGACAACTTGAACGCCAGTCCAACAATCAACATTCCCTGGCCTACCCAGTAGTAGTTGTCGCCTTGGCTATCGATTGGTTGTCCCAATGCGCTGAAACTTAGCGAACCAGAGGCCGCATAGATGAGGGCCATACCGAACAACATCGTGGTCGACGCAACCCCAGACAGCACCAGGTATTTCGCGGCAGCTTCGAGCGGAAGTCTGCCTTCTTGGGGATAGCAGATCATTGCGTACAACGAAATCGATAGAATCTCGAGTCCCAAAATCAACGTCGCAAAGTGGGTGGCGGCCGCCATGACCATCGCCCCCAGGGTGGCCGTTAGGATGAGCATGTAGAACTCTTCACAATTTGACGCTCGATGCTCGAGATAACGAAACGAGATCAATACAGTGACGATGGCGGCGAGCAGAAAAAGCCCATTAAAGAATTGTCCATAGCCATCCAGCCGGATCAGTCCAAACACCTCCTCACCACCGGAAGCGATCGACTGCGGGATCAGAGCGCCAGCAACGACTAGAATAAGAACGGTCAATGTCATCGCAAGTGCGTGACTGCGGCGGAACGCAACCACGAGCAGTAACACCATTAAACCCACCGTCATCACGAGCTGCGGCATCACCGAGTTAACCCATGCGAGACTCACAGCCCGACAACTCCCAGCGAAGCAATGACCGGTGCGGATAAATTGAGCACGTGTTGAGGATAGACGCCTAGCCATACCAATCCGATCATCATCAAGATCATGACAGCCATTTCACGTGCACCGAAGTCCTCGATCTCTGAAACGTCGGGATTCGGGACGCCTTGAAACGCCCTTTGCATCAGCGATAGGCCGTAAACTGCCGCAACAACGATGCCGATGGCCGCCGCAATGGTCAGCGGTACGTGTGATTGGAACGCCCCGAGCAAAGCAAGGAATTCGCCAACGAAATTTCCTAGCCCCGGCATGCCAACAGAAGCAACAACAAAAAACAGTGTCATTGCGCCCATCCGCGGCGCGAGCACCCAGAGCCCTCCCATCTTCGACAATTCGCGCGAGTGCAAGCGTTGCTGTAGCGCNCCCGCCATCATGAACAACGCCGCGGTGGAGAAGCCATGAGCAACCATGGTGACAATTGCACCCTGCATGGCAATTTCGTTGAACGCGTACACGCCGAGCAAAATGAATCCCATGTGCGCGATCGAGCTATACGCGACCAAGCGCTTGAAATCGCTTTGGCTGTACGCCATGTAGCCGCCGTAGAGGATGCTTAGAGCACCCAGCAGCATCCCCACCGATGCAAAATCTTGCGACGCTTCTGGAAACAGTCCCACGGCAAAACGAATCACGCCGTAGCCACCCGTCTTCAACAGAATGCCCGCGAGAATCACGGACCCCGCGGTCGGCGCCTGCGTGTGNGCGTCAGGTAGCCAGGTATGGACAGGTACACTCGGGAGCTTGGTAATAAACGCGACGAAGAACCCTAACATCAGCCACCACGCGACGCCTGGATCCAGCGAGGTATTGCGAAGTTCAAAATAATCGAACGTCATAACTCCGGTCGCGTCGTAGTTGAAGTACACCAACGACAAAATTGCAAACAACATCAACAGACCACTGATCTGGGTGAACAGAAAAAACTTGGTCGCCGCGTACGCGCGATTCTCATGTCCCCATATGGCGATTAGGAAATACATGGGAATGAGCATCACTTCCCAGAAAAAGAAGAAAAGGAAGAGATCGAACGCCGAGAACACGCCCACCACACCAGCCATCACCCAGAGGATGTTGAACTGGAAAAATCCGTGTCGCTCGCTAATTTCCGACCACGATGAAACGACCGCGACAATGCCAAGAAAAGCCGTTAGGGCGACCAGCATGAGCGATAGTCCGTCAAGAACCAGATAGATCTGGATGCCAAACCGCGGGATCCATGGGAATACCTGCCTCGCGTATTCCTCGGTCCCCGATCCCGCACCCAACCACGCACTGATCGTATAGATAAGGGCAACCACAAACGCGATCAACGAAATCCAACGAGGCGCGTGTTCGTGAATACGTTCAGAAACTGCGGCGGCTATGCCAGCGGCAAGCAGTCCCATAATGAGGGCGAGGATGTTCAACCCATCACCTCCCACATCACGACCACGAAGACAACTACCAAGCCCAGAGCCATGTTCCATGCGTACCATCGAAGACGACCATTTTGGATGACCGCCAGCACGTGATGGACGCCGCGGGTGGTACTCGCAGCCAACTTAAACACTAGATCGACGAAATCGTTTTTGTTCATTCGCGCGAGAGCGACGAAAGGAGCAACAACGGCCCGATCGTATAGCCAGTCAAACCCCCATCCGCTATACCAAAACCGTCGTACGTTCTCGGAGAACACGGTCCCGAGAAGTTGCGTCACATCGCCTCGCGAGGAACCGAACACAAACCATCCAGTGAGGATGCCCACCAACGGCATGGCCATCGTTACCAACGCGATCTGAGAGAAATGGTCATGGGTCGTCATGCCACCATCGGGTAACACCCCCGAAACAATGCCCAACCCGAACCACCCACCTCCTAGTGCAAGACCGCACAGAACGACGAGCGGCCCGTTCATATTCCATCCCGACGAATCGTGAGCAGCGGTTTTCGCCTCGCCGAAAAAAGTCAGAAGAATCATTCGCGTCGTGTATAACGCGGTCATAAACGCAGCAACGGCTGCGCCGCCCCAAAACACCATCCCAGCGGCCGGATTATCCGCCGCCGTCAACATGATGGCGTCCTTACTGAAGAAACCCGACGTCAACGGCAATGCAGCGAGCGCGACAGAGCCGACCAACATACTCATGAACGGGATGGGCAGCTTCCGCCATAACCCTCCCATCTTAAACATGTCCTGTTCGTGATGTAGCGCGAGGATGACGGAACCACTTGCAAGGAAAAGAAGGGCTTTAAAAAATGCGTGAGTCATCAAATGAAAAATTGCCGCCGACCAAGCGCCCACACCAAGGGCCATGATCATGTATCCGATCTGACTCATGGTCGAAAACGCGAGCACCCGTTTAATGTCGGTCTGCACTAGCGCCGTACACGACGAAATGAGCAAGGTGACCAGTCCAGTGACCGCGACCCAAAACTGAGCTTCGGGGGAAATGATGTAAATATCGTGCATCCGAGCGATCAGATAAACGCCCGCGGTGACCATGGTGGCAGCATGAATGAGCGCTGACACGGGGGTCGGTCCCGCCATTGCGTCGGGAAGCCAGGTTTGTAACGGCACCTGTGCTGATTTCCCCATCGCGCCACCCAAGAACAGAAGCCCAATGACGGTCGCCATCGTCGAACCCTCTGGCCAGGCGATATTCGCCGCCACCAGCGAAGCCTGGATTTCCGTGGTGCCAAGCTCCCGGAACAATAGGAACAACCCCAGAGCCATGAACGTATCCCCCACGCGAGTAACCACAAAGGCTTTGCGCGCGGCGTAGCCGTTGTTTGGATCTCGATGGTAAAACCCAATCAACAAATAACTACACAAACCAACACCTTCCCAGCCCAGGAAAAGCACGAGTAGGTTGTCGCCCAGAACAAGCATCAACATCGCGAACACAAATAAATTCATGTACGCGAAAAACCGGCCGAAGCCCTCGGGTTCCTCGTGGTCATCCCACATGTATCCGGTGGCGTACACGTGAATCAAAAAACCAACACCGGTGATGACACCGGTCATCACAAGGGATAGACCGTCGAGATAAAGCCTTATCTCGGGAACGAACCCACCGACTCGCATCCACGTCCACAACAGTTGCGTCTGGGGCTCAGCACCCGCGTCCATAAATGCGTTTCCCACCACCAGGGCCACAATGGCTGCGAGTCCAATGGAACCTGCCCCTACGATGGCGACCACGATCTTCGGCAATTGACCTTGAGATAAAAACAAGACCAGAAAGCCCAACAGTGGGAATGTTGGTATTAGCCAAAGTGCGTCCATCAGCTGTGCATCTCGTTGGCTGCATCGACATCGAGACTGTCAAACCGTCGTGATAGCTGCAGCACGATCCCCAGCGCCACCGCGACTTCGGCTGCGGCCAAAGCCAAAATGAACATAAACATGATTTGCCCATCGGCCTGGGCCCAGCGAGCACCTGCTGCCACGAACGCCAGGCCACACGCATTCATCATGACCTCAAGCGACATCAACACAAACATCACATTCCGCCGGACTAAAACGCCGGTAAGGCCTATACAAAAGAGCGCCGCGGCTAGCACAAATACATGTTCGAGCGGTATCGACAAAGCGAAGTTCATACTTCCTCCCGCCGCTCAGACAGATAACGACGTCCCAGATGATATGCACCAACCAGGGCCGCGAGCAGGAGAATCCCGGCAAGCTCTACGGCTAAAAGATAGGGCCCGAAAAGTTGAGTACCCACAGCTTTCGGTCCCACCATTGCCGCCGCCGTCTGCACCGGTTGACCACTCAGCACGTAGACCAAGCCTAGAAACAGAGGGACGGTAAGCAAGCACGGCAGAATCCACATGTTCGGGCGCAACCATGCGCTCTCCCGCGCGACCGATCCTTTCCCAAGATTGAGCATCATCACCACGAACAAAAACAGCACAACGATTGCTCCCGCGTACACCACCACTTCCAGCGCCGCTGCAAACGGCGCCCCGAGCAAAAAGAAAATGACGGCGACCGATAGCAGCGAAACGATCAAATAAATGAGTGCGTGCGAGGCGTTCTTGGCGGTGACGACCGAGACGGTCGACGCCAAGGCGGTCACGGCAGCAATGTAAAAAAGACTTTCCATATTAGTTATGCGTTAGCGTTAGCTACGGCAACAGACTCCGGACATTCGTTGGAGACGCTTCGTTCTGTGCATCACCTTTTTGTTTTCCATCAATGGTTTTACCTGCCACATTCCAGAAGCTGTATTCCGGATATTTACCAGGACCACTGATAAGCAGGTGCTCCTTCTCATACACCATGTTGGTGCGATCAAATTCAGCCAACTCAAAATCCGGCGTCAATTGAATGGCGTAGGTGGGGCAAGCTTCCTCGCAAAGCCCACACATAATGCAACGCGAAAAATTGATACGAAAGAATTCCGGATACCAGCGTCCGTCGTCTTCTTTTTCGGTTTTCTGCAGGGCAATGCAATCGACGGGACAGGCGACCGCACACAAATTGCACGCAACGCATCGTTCCTCACCGTCCGGATCGCGTGTGAGTACGATACGACCGCGGTATCTCGGCGCCAGATAGGGCATTTCTTCTGGGTATTGAACCGTTTCGCTGCGCATGCCGAAAAGACGCCGAAAGCCAGGCGTGTGCTGCAGGATCGTCCAGATGGTTCGTAGTTGGCTAATCATGGTTCTCGCATCCCTAGCCCGTCCACAACATCCACGCACCCGTCCCGAGTACGTTAACGAGAGACAAAGGCAAAAGAATTTTCCACCCCAACGACATCAATTGGTCGTACCTCGGTCTGGGTATCGCGGCACGCAACAAGATAAAAAAGTTGATAAACACAACGATCTTGGCGGCAAACACTCCCAATCCAACCACCGTCGACGTCAGGCCCGCCGGGACCAACGCCTGCAACGCGGGTGGTAACAGCCAACCGCCGAAAAACAATAAGACGATCATCGCAGACGTGATAATTAGCCCTAGGTATTCAGCGGCCATGATCAAACCGAATTTCATACCCGAATATTCAGTGTGGAATCCGCCGGTTAGTTCATGCTCCGCTTCCGGTAAATCGAACGGCAACCGGTGAGTTTCGGCCAACCCGGCAAGCAAGAAAATCACGAACCCTACGAACTGTGGGCCAATGTTCCACAGCGTGGCTTGATCTTCGACGATGTCCAGAAGGCTAAATGATCCTGCCAGGACGACAACGCCCATCAGCGACAACGCCATAAACACTTCGTAAGTCACCATCTGTGCGGCCGCCCTAAGACCGCCTAGGAGCGCGTACTTATTGTTACTCGCAAATCCCGCCAGGAGCACGCCGTATACGGCGAGGGATGACATCGCTAGAAACCAAAGAACGGCGATATTGGAATCGGTGATGATGAGTCCTGAGTCTCGCGGTGCCCATGGAACAACGACGTACGCCATGAGCATGGATCCGGCGACAATCGCTGGCGCCAGAACGAAAAAAAGACGGTCACCGAATGGGGGTACCCAGTCGTCTTTCGCAAGCAGCTTGACTGCGTCCGCGATCGCTTGACCGAAACCGCCGGCCCAACGCCAAACGCGATTTGGCCCTTTTCGATCTTGCCACCACCCCAACAATCGTCGTTCCCACCACACCAAAATCAGCGCCATCACCAGCGTACCGACCGCGATCGGCAGAATGAGGACGTAGGACCAGATGTTGGGAGGAAGTTCCATTACCCTCTCGCAATCACATCGGGGTGGCCGCCGGGCCGCGGGACAAAGTCTGAATCAACCGATAACTCAACTCGGCCTGTGGGTGTCACATGAGTACCCGGTAGACCCTGAACAACGCCCACCAATCCGGCTGGTATTCGGTCATCGATCCGCACTTCAAGGCTTGTAGTTAATCCAGTCCCTGAAATCCCCTCCCCAGCTTGAACACCAAGCTTGTCCGCATCGGCAACGTTGAGCAAAGCAAACGGTGCCGGCATCCGCTGAGCGATGGGCCACGAGGCATTGGACAGTTCGTCACTGCCAAAGATTGCGTATGCCGGGACGACCAGGAATGCGCTGGTAGCAACAAATGCACCCGGTACCTCTCGAAATTTCGTTGCCCGGGACTTGTCGTCCGAGTCATTCTTAGACACGACCAGGAGCGCGCCTGGATCACCGCCGAGAAGCGCGCCACCAACCTCTTGTTGAAACTTAAATACCGACTGATTGGAATTCCACCCTGGCGACCACACGAACGGCACCGCCGCGCCATCTTGTCTACCGAGATTTTGTCCTTCCATTGAGTAATTGAAGGGCGTTTCGTCATCGACCGTCGTTTTTGGTTCGTGAACGGATACTTGGGCTCGCATCGCCGTACGTCCGCTGTAGCGATGTGGTTGGCGCGGAATCCTAGCGCCACCCTCAACGCGGTAGTCGGGCGCTGGGGATATGGTGGCGAGGGCCGCGTAGGTGCCCGTCGCACATTCCTCAATGAGTTCGTTAACATTGCTCCAACCGGTGCCTCTTGAGTCAAGCGCACCAGAGATGTCACTGATCCAACGCCAAGCCGGTCGAATTTCTTGGTCGGGCTCAAACACCTGGTAGAACCTTTGCGCCCGAGTTTCGTAGTTGACGTAGGTCCCCGTGCTTTCGGCGTAGGTTGATGTGGGCATTAAAATCGCGGCGTGCTCCGCGGTTTCATTCTCGAGGCTATCGAGCACCAGCATTGTTGACTCGCTGCACGCAACACTTACTCTTTGTGCGTCGGCACGCCGGTATAAGTCGTTCTCCAGTACCACAGCGGGACTGCCGCTCGCCATGGCATCCAACGCTTCCGTCATCGACAGTCCACCGCCAAGCAACCCGACACCAAAACTGTTGGCTTCCAAAGGCGCTAACAGCAGCGCCGGATTCGATCCTCTCGCCTTTAACGCCCATGCCACGTTTGCGGCAGCACGCAACACGTCCGGATCCCCCGTACCTGTTCCGGAAACGACGAGTGGTCGTTTGGCTGAACAAAGGGCGGCCATCGCTTGCCGTGAAAAGTCGATCCCGGCGTCTGGCAGTTCGATATCGTCGACCGCATATGTCGGATCGATCTCATGGGCGATGGCGAAACCAACACGAGCGATATCTTGTGGGGCGCCGCCCAGCGTGGCCGACGCGACGTCGTCAAGCCGCGTTGCCGCAACCGACGCGATAAACAGCGGGCTTAATGCTCCCTGCGCATGACCTCGAACACCTGCGTCTTGCCAGCTCGGGATTCCTGCCTCCTCGGCCATCGAGAAGGACTCGGCACGTACCGCCTGTCGCACGGCCAAGGCGATTCGCGGCGCAGTATTCAGCACATCCTCGCCCAAAATGAGGATGGCATCGGCTGCTTCGACATCGGCAAGCGAGGGTATATCGGCACCACCTTCTTGCTGAATCGACAAAGCGAGTTCAATCAACATTGCTTCGTTATCACCAAGTCCCGAACAAAAACGCTCGTCCCCAACCAATTTCTTCAGTGCAAAATTAGCTTCAAAACTTGCTCGAGGCGAACCGATGCCAATAGCCCCCCCCGTAACCAACTTCGCGGCTTCGGCAACCGCATTTGAAGTACCGTTTGCTTCGAAAACACCATCCGGCGCTCGGACTCCAGCGTGTCGGATTCGGAGGTCGCTGTTGATAAAGTGCGAACCAAACCGACCCCGATCACAAAGAAAGTAGCCGTTTAATTCGCCGTGATAGCGATTTTGAACGCGCTTAAGCACCCCATACCGCTCACCGGGAAACAGGTTGCAACCAACGGCACAACCTGGGCAGACAGACGGTGCTGACTGGAGGTCCCATTTACGCGTGTAATGCGTTGCAAAGGGTTTATCAGTGAATACCCCCGTCGGGCAGACCTCGACAAGATTTCCCGAAAATTCGCTTTCCAAGGGGCCATCTTCGGATCGCCCAAAGTACATCCGACTGCGTGAGCCAAAAGCTGACAGATCATTGCCGCCCGCGTAGTCGCGGTAATAGCGCACGCACCGATAGCACGTAATGCAGCGATTCATTTCGTGGCCGATAAACGGCCCGAGATTCTGGTTCTCCCAGGTCCGCTTGGCGCCTCGGTATTTGCGCACCGAGTGCCCCGTCATCACGGTCATGTCTTGTAAATGACATTCACCCCCTTCCTCGCACACAGGACAGTCGTGAGGATGATTCTCCATCAACCACTCAATAACCGATTCGCGAAAATCAGCCGCCTGCGGCGCCGCGATAGATATCCGCATGCCGTCGACCACGTCAGTCATGCACGCCATACCGAGTCGACCCCGTTCGTCGTCCTCATCCGCGTACTGAATGATCGCGCATTGCCGGCACGCGCCCACTGAGTCCATCGCTGGATGCCAACAAAAATAGGGGAGATTCAGCTGTTGCGACAACACAGCGTGAAGCAAATTTTGGCCCTCTTCGACCTCGTATTGCTCGCCGTCAACGTTAATCGTCGCCACTACAAAGGTCTCCCGCGATACGGACACTTACCAGTCCGAATATGTTCTTCGAAATCCTCTCGGAAATACTTGAGAGCTGATTGCAGCGGCTCGATCGCACCCGTTGCATGCAAACAAAAGGTATTACCCGGCGCACCGATAAATTGCGCATTGCGATCGAGTACTTCTAGATCGCCCTCTTGACCTCGACCTTCCTCGATGTCCAAAAGAAGTGCTTCAATCCATGGCAAGCCTTCACGGCACGGCGTACAAAAACCACACGACTCCTGCGCGAAAAAATGTTGCAAGTTACGCGACATATCCACCGGGCAAATGGAGTTGTCCATGAGAATCATGGTGCCCGTACCCATCCGACTCCCCGCCGCTTGAATGGTGCCGTAATCCATCGCCAAGTCGAAATGTTCTTCCACCAAGAAGTCGGTCGAAGCACCCCCCGGGAGAATTCCCTTGAGTTCAAATCCATCACGCATGCCGCCCGCGTGTTGTTCAACCAGTTCTCGAATCGGTGTGCCAATTGGCAATTCCCATAATCCCGGGCGGTTGACCCGTCCGGAAATTCCGTAAATCTTGGTGCCCGCATCTTCCGTACGGCCCAGGCCCTGATACCACTCAACACCGTGACGCACGATCCCAGGGACGTTACAAAACGTCTCAACGTTGTTAACGATGGTGGGTCTTCCCCAGGCTCCGCTTGCCGGCGGGAAAGGAGGTTTGGTTCGGGGTTGTGCCCGTTTGCCTTCGAGCGCGTTCAATAACGCCGTTTCTTCTCCGCAAATGTAGCGCCCGCCTGAGCGATGTATACGCAGGTCAAGATTGAAATCGGTACCAAAAATACCAGCCCCCAAAAAGCCTTGCGCTGTCGCGTCAGCAAGTGCCTCGACGAGACGTCGATACGGTTGATGGTATTCACCGCGTAGAAAAATATAGGCCTTCTCTGCTTGAATCGCGTACGCGCCAATGATCATTCCTTCGATCAAAATGTGCGGATTGTGCTCCAGTAAAAAACGGTCCTTAAAGGTGCCCGGTTCCATTTCATCTGCGTTGCAGACGAGATATTTGGCACCCTCGCCCGCCGCTTCTCCCTGAGGGACAAAACTCCATTTCAAACCGGTTGGAAAACCAGCCCCACCCCGACCCCTCAGATTCGCGTCCTTTACTAGACTGACGATTTCTTCGGGGCTCATCGAGGTTAACGCCGTTCGAGCGGCCTGATACCCCTGCCCAGCCTCATATGCCGTTAGATCGACGAACCCGCCCACTTCTTCGACTCGCCCTAGCAACGGTTTGGTATCCATTAGTGACACTATTCAAACCTCCCGAAAATCTCTCCGAGACGCTCAGCCGCCACGTTTTCGATAAGCTCATCATCAATCATCATCGTCGGTGCTTTGTCGCAGGCTCCCAAACAGACGATCGGAAGCAGAGTGAAGCGGTCATCGTCGGTCGTTTCCCCAAACGCAATACCGAGATGTTCCTGAATCGCCTTCCCGAGTCCATCCGCACCCATGACATAACAAGAGACGCTGTCACACACCATCACCACGTGGCGACCAACGGGTTGGCGGAAGATCAAATTGTAGAATGTCGCAATGCTATCCAGTGCATCGGCAGACATCCCCAAAAGTCGAGCGATGGCCTGGAGGCTCGTATCAGATACCCAACCGCGATGCTTCTGGACAATCATCAACGCATCGATCGCCGCCGATTCACGGTCTGGGAGATGCGTGATCTCTGCTTCAATTTCAGCGATTTCTTCGCCGGACAATCCTTGTAATAACTCCACTTCACTCATCGATCGACGTCTGCCATAACGAAATCGATGCTGGCAACGATGGCGATAAGATCCGACACCATGAATCCATTGCTAATCACCGGAATCTGCTGAAGCGCTGGGAATGATGGGGTCCGAATACGCGTGCGATAAGACATCGTGCCTCCATCCGATATCGAGTAATACGAATTCCAACCCGTCCTCGCCTCAACAATCGTCGACGATTCGCCCGGTGGAATCACGGGGCCCCAACTGACGTTTAGGAAGTGATGAATCAACGTCTCGATATCCTGCATCGTGCGCTCCTTCGCAGGGGGCGTTGCCAACCGGTGGTCGGCTTTATAAGGCCCGGAGGGCATATTCTCAGCGCACTGTCGGATAATCTTTAAACTTTCCCGAATCTCGTCCACGCGGACACGGCACCGATCGTACGTATCGCCATTGGTCGCCATCGGGATCTCGAAATCGAACTGATCGTACATGCTGTAAGGTCGCTTCTTGCGCAAATCCCAGTCGCTACCGGTGGCACGTAGCGACGGACCGGTGATGCCCCACTCAAGTCCTTCCGCAGTGTTGTATGCACCAATGCCTTTGGTCCGGCGCTGCAAGATACCGTTTTGCATCGCCATTTTTTCGTAATGATCGAGCCGCTTCGGTAGGTAATCGCAAAAATCCAGCACCATGGCATCCCAACCATCGGGAAGATCTTGGCAAACGCCGCCGATCCGGAACCAGCTCGGATGCATGCGACCGCCGGTAATCGCTTCAATGATTGAGAACAGGCGTTCACGGTCGGCGAACATATAAAACACCGGCGACATCTGCCCGACGTCCTGCGCGAACGTGCCGTAGAACAGCAAATGGCTAGCAATCCGAAACAACTCCACCAGCATCACGCGAATGACCTGGGCGCGCTCCGGCACTTTCATGCCAGCCATGTTTTCAACATTCATGACGTAGGGAAAGTTGTTGATTACCCCACCCAAGTAATCAACGCGATCCGTGTAGGGAATGTACGTGTGCCAGGATTGACGTTCAGACATCTTTTCCTGTGCGCGGTGGTGGTATCCGATATCGGGGACCGCTTGAACGATGACCTCGCCGTCAAGCTGCAACGCAATCCGAAACACCCCATGCACGCTGGGGTGGTTAGGACCTAAATTGAGGAACATGAAGTCGGTGTGCTTCGCATCGGTGTTCATCCCCCACTCTTCGGGAACAAACTTCAGCGCATCTTGCTGTGCTTTTTGGAATTCCGGCGTCATCTTGAACGGGTCCATCTCGGTCGCCCGGGCGGGATGTTCTTTTCGCAGCGGGTGCCCTTCCCAAAGAGGCGGCGTAAGAATTCGACGGAGGTTAGGGTGGTCTTCAAACTCGATCCCAAACATGTCGAACGCCTCTCGTTCGTACCAATTGGCTACTGGATAGATCGACGAAACACTCTTAACGCGGCTGTCTGCTTCGGACAGCGGGATCTTAATTCTTATGTCGCTATTTCCCGACAGTGAAATCAGGTGATAAAACACGGTGAAGTCGGACTCCGGTTGAGTGCCGCGATGCTGTCTTGTCCGCTCGTCAATCGCGGAGACGTCAAACAGCAATTCGTACGGTTCACTCACCTCGTCCTTCAGAAATCGGAGGACCGATTGGATCTCTTCCCGAGGAACCCAAATCGTCGGTATCTTGTCTGCCGTTTCTTGAACCGTGCAGCGTTCGGCTCCGACCTTCGTGGTGAGGTCGTCGACCACTGTCGCCACAGCGATCTCTTTTGTTGATTCAGCTACTTCAGACACGTCTTAGCTTCCGCGCTTCTTCCCCAATAAGTCCGTCGTCAGCGGCGCGTCCCCAACGGTCGTCGGCTCCGCAAGTTCCGTCGTTTTCATGCGCTCGGGGGTGTGTTTGTCTCGTTGACTGGGGTCATACTTCGCCACGCTGCCATCGTTTCCGATCATCCATGACAATGGCCGTTCGGTGTTTTTCACGGACTCTTGCAACAAGGTTAAACCCTGCATAAATGCCTCTGGGCGCGGCGGACAACCGGGTACATAGACGTCTACTGGTAGAAATTTATCCGATCCTTGAACGACGCTATAGACGTCAAACATGCCGCCCGAGTTGGCGCACGAGCCCATTGAAATCACCCAGCGTGGTTCCAACAACTGTTCGTAAAGATGTTGGAGCACCGGTGCCATTTTCCGGAACACGGTGCCCGAAACCACAATCAAGTCGGCTTGGCGGGGCGTGGCCCGTATCACTTCTGCACCGAACCGCGAAACGTCGTGTCGGGACGTAAAACTCGTCGCCATTTCAACGTAACAGCACGACAGACCAAAATTGAATGGCCAGATGGAGTTAGAACGGCCCCAAGCCACTAGGTCTTCAAGCTTCGCGGTCAAGAACCCCTTCGCAGCGTCTTCGATGTAGGCATCTTCGACCGGTTGCATCGATGCGCCGGGTTCCGTTTTTATTAACCGCCACTCCATTAGCCATTCTCCACGACGGCATATTTCGAAGGATCTGAATGGCGCGATTTACGTCCCCACTCAAGCGCACCAGATTTNAATTCGTACACCAGTGCCACCAACAAAATACCGATGAATATGGCGACCCCTACGTAACCTGCCCAACCGACTTCTTCAAATGCAACGGCCCAGGCAACAATAAAGATCGTCTCAAGATCGAAGATGACAAAAAAAATGGCGACCAAGTAGAACTCGATCGACAAACGCATGTTTTCCGCCTCGCCCACCGGCACGATGCCCGATTCGTAGGGAATATCCTGGGCTCCACCGTGTCGAGCCTTTGACCCAAAAAACCAGGAAACTAGCAGTGTTGCAGCTAAAACAACGCCCACTACTAGCGTGTAAATAACGAACGGCCAAATATCGCTCGTGGTCTCGTCAACACCCATGGATTCCGCATCCCCCAGGAGCAAAATAGCGCGGTTTCAAGCCGGCGTCACAATACAGTTAGCATCCGATGACGGCAAGTTCTGAGGCGCCATCGGCGCCTTCTAGTGGTTCGGACATTGCGGTAAACCTGAAATAAAGTGGCCTGGCGAGTAGGCTACCTCGATCAATTTGAATGAGTTCACGATTATGGATTTAGAAGGCGGATGTTTTTGTGGATCGATCCGTTATCGCATTACGAAAGACAGCTACCCGTCAGGAAATTGCCATTGCACGATGTGTCGGCGTACATCTGCGGCCGCGTATGTCTCTTGGATCGTGGTGCCCACAAAGGATTTCAACTATATCCAAGGCGAACCCGAAACTCTCCAATCCTCCTCGCATGGAACACGGTACTTCTGTCGTACTTGCGGCACGCCTGTGGCGTGCGTACTAACCGAACATCCAGATGTCATCGATGTAACCATCTGTAGCCTTGACGACCCCGCCCAATATCCTCCCCAAAACGACTTTTACACCGACACGCGCCTGTCATGGGTTTAGTCAACGACTCACTGTCCAAAGCAATCAACAATCGGCCTATTGCTATAAGGGTATCCTCTGGATTGCTTACATTTAACGCTGCAATCCTCATCCTGTCGTGGGTAGTGAAACCTAGCCTTGTTAATAACCATGGCGGTGAAATTTTCTTCATTGCGCTNTGGGGCTGTCTCGCCTACGCGACTTTCAACGCGTGGGGCTGGGTTAAGGCCACCATTACAGGTATTTGGGTCGCTTACCTTTGGGGTCTTCTCAATACGGGAAATATCTTCGACGGCATCGCAACTACAACGCCCGCCGACCTGCTGACGAAAATACTGGGATTCATTGCCCTGGTACTTTTGTGGCTACCGACCACGCGAACCTGGTATTTGCAACAGGCACAAGAACGGTCTGGAAACTGACGGCTATGCAGTTAAATACCCAATCTCTCCCACCTAATTGTCACGGCGACCGCCTGTCGACCAGTGCCACGAATTCAGTACAGTTGTGAAGGCGCCTGCAATCGAATGGCTCGCTCTCAATCGCCTCAACTACATCTACCTTACGTCTGTTCGAGAGCCGAAGGACAACGTCCTTGAACTGATTATCGAACAAGCATCCGCCTCCGACTTTAGGGAGGAGTTTGAAGGCTTGGGGATGAGCCCTGATGATCCGGTCAACATCGAGGAATCACTTTCAGCATATCGAATCGAATTTCCTAATTACGTCGCGTATGCAATACGCGACGAATCATTCGCACGTAACGACACCTGTGAAGACTTCGAAGGGACCCTGGCTCGACTCTATTGCCAGTCAAAGTTTTTAGAATACGTCGCTACCACCAGTACCGCATTGGCGACGAAAGATACCCTTAAACACTACAGCCTTCTTTGTCTCGAGCATGTCGTCGAAGTGGTATCGACGAGCTCGCCCGACCTTACCCTGCTGGAACCTCGGTGAGACACGCGACATTCATCGCGATGCCAACGAGCAAACCCGTCGGGCTAATCGCGAACCGATAGCTGTACCAGGATTCCGTGTGTCGATTTTGGATGCACAAATACTTGCGGACCGCCCTCGCCGATCAGCCGGGCTCCACCTTCTTTCATGGCCTCGCAAGTCGCGTCTAAATCGTCGACCTCGAATGCGATCGTGTGCATGCCTTCGCCTCGACCTTCGAGCGCTTTACCCACCGCCGAATCGCCGCTCGTTGGCGCAACAATCTCAATGAACCCGCCATTGGGCATGTTGAAGAACGCTTGCTTTATACCCAGCGCTTCGCTCTCGTCTGTTCGATCAAGTGTCAAACCTAGTCGATCGCGATACGTCGCGATGCCTTCGTCAATGTCATTGACGCGCACCACGAGGTGATCGAATCCTGTTAATGCCATGATTAACCCCTAAAGCAGTTGAACTCAGGATCATAGCACCACCCCTATTTGAGCCCCAGCGACTCAGTACGGCGCAATACATCGAGTTCCGATACCTATCGAAGGACTCGCACGATAGAATTAAATTGAAGTACCGATTCAACNCTTGCCGCNCAATTTCCGGTCCGCAAAAAGGTTTTCTGGNACATGATCGAACCCGTATCGATTGGACTTATCGGCTGTGGCGTGATCAGTTCCGCGTACCTCAAAGCGGCTTCGACTTTCAACGTCCTCAATTTCACCGCCTGTGCAGATATCGATGCCGAAGCATCGGCAAGGTGCGGGGAGACCTTTGATATCCCGTCAATGACTGTCGACGAACTGTTAGCCCGCAGCGACATTGAGGTCATCCTCAACCTGACCATCCCCAGTGCACACGCCGACGTCAACCTGGCTGCCCTCCAATCGGGCAAACACGCCTATTGCGAAAAACCCTTCGCCTTAAACACGATCGAAGGACAACGCGTGATTAGAACCGCTCAGGAGCAACGCTTACGAGTCGGATGCGCACCCGACACATTTCTTGGTGGGGGGCATCAAACCGTGCGTAATGCCATTGACGAGGGTGTCGTTGGGCAGCCGATTGCGGGCACTGCCTTCATGATGAATCACGGCCACGAATCATGGCATCCCAATCCCGCGTTCTACTACCAGGAGGGCGGTGGTCCTCTATTTGACATGGGTCCTTATTATTTAACGGCCTTGGTTAACGCGTTGGGGCCGGTGCGTCGCGTGACTGCGCTCACTGGCAGAGCCTTCCACAACCGCACGGTTGGATCCGAGCCCCGCCGTGGGGAACAGATCAATGTCAAAGTCGATACCCACACGGCCGGGACACTTGAATTTACGAACGGCGCGATTGTGACCGTGGTGATGAGTTTCGATGTATGGCTGCATTCAAATCGATTTATCGAAATACACGGTACCAACGCNAGTCTGTCGTCGCCCGATCCTAACGGTTTCGGCGGAAGCATCCGCGTATCGGGGACGGGCCGCACATGGGACGAACTGCCATTGACCCACGGTTACCTCGAGAATATGCGAAGTATCGGTCTAGCCGATATGTGTGTCGGCATTCGAACGGATCGGCCACACCGTTGCAACGGTGAACTCGCTTATCACGTGCTGGAGATCATGGAGGCGTTCGGGCATTCATCCGCATTAGGTAAACACATTGAACTGACAACGACGCCCGATCGGCCGGACCCGCTGCCCACGGGACTGCCAATCGGCGAACTCGATTAAAAGGACGTACGAGCATGGCTAAGAACGCATTTATTACGTGGGGTGGATGGGATGGACACGAACCAGAGCAAACCGCCACGATTTTTGCTGAGGCGCTTCGTACCGAGGGCTACCAGGTCGAGGTTTCGAGTGCACTGGACGCGTTCGAGGACAAAGCGTTTACCAAATCTCAAGATCTTATCGTGCCGGTTTGGACGATGGCGGGTATATCGCGGGAACAAGAAACCGGGCTACTTGACGCGATTCGTGCCGGGACCGGTTGCGCAGGCTGGCACGGCGGTTTGGGAGATTCTTTTCGTCAAAACGTCGACTACCAGTTCATGGTCGGGGGCCAATTTATCTGTCACCCCGGGGGCGTCATTGATTACGAGGTCAACATTACAAGCTCGGACCCGATCGTGAGGGGCCTTTCCGACTTCACGATGCACTCCGAACAATATTTCATGCACGTCGATCCCTCCAACGAGGTGCTCGCAACCACGACCTTCAGCGGCAATTACTGGAACATTGATTGGGTCAAGGACGTTGTCATGCCAATCTGTTGGAAAAAGCGTTACGGGGCAGGCCGTGTTTTCTACAGTTCACTCGGGCACGTTGCCGAAGATTTTGACGTGCCCCAAGCAAGAGAGATGATGAAGCGCGGCTGTCTTTGGGCGACTCGTTAAGTCAACAGACTCATTCGTAACGCCCCCTATTGTTATCGTCTAATGCTTTCTAGAGATCTGGTTGTCCGGAATATTCGGGGAGTTTGCCGGATGTTTCTGCCCACGCTGGACTGCTGCCAGTCCATATATGCATCGCTGGGGTTACACGTCCTGGATCGTCAAGGCTCCCAGCTTTCAAGATGAGCATTCCGGGATTGGCGGATAATTCGGAGAAAAGCGGCGACCCACAACTCGCGCAAAAACGTCGCGTCACGGTATTACCGCTAGCAGCATCCACCGTATACGCGCCCGTTTCACCATCGATCGTCACCGATTCGCTCGCCACACCGACGACGGTCGAATAAGCCCCCCCTGAGGCGTACTGACAATCTCGGCAATGGCAATGTCCGGCAAAAATAACTGCGTCAGGACATTCATACCGAATCNCGCCGCAACGACAGCCACCCGTTAATTTTTCGCTCATGTTCTCCCTCCTTTGCCTTTTGATTTAAGCATCTTTGCGATGGCGGTGCGACGCGCGCACAATGCGCCCCGACCGCGACCCACCGGGAGGCGTTTCGATGGACCATGTGACGACTGCACGCAACGAAATAGAGCCTTTACTGAATCAGTTGATTCACCAGCTAGGGATCGAAGGTCGGGCAACTGAGATGGCCGTGTACAGTCGNATCCANCGTTACCTCCGTACCGCAANGCATAACCATGAGCTCTCTCGCCCNTTTAGCGATCTCTCCACCACAGCCAACGTCTGCTTTACCTTACCCGGCGAGGCAAACATTCTGCTTGAACGCATCATCGAGAAGGCGGAAGTCCTGGTCCGCGAGATGGAGAACAGAACCGACTCGATCCATTGATGTAGTGAAAGTTCCGTTCTTTTATGCGGGCAACTCGGCCGAAAGTATTCTCGAGGAGACGATCAAACGCTGACGCGAAGTCACCGCGTCCATATCTGACGACGCATCAGCTTGAGGCTAGTTCGAACCAGTTGGGATCTCGTTAAATGGGATGCCTTTATCCAAACGTACATCCTGCGGCATACCAAGTACGCGCTCAGCAAGAATGTTGAGCATAATTTCGTCCGACCCACCCGCGATCCTGCCGCCCGGAGCACCCATATACGTTGCTGCATAGATTCCTGATTCTTCGCCGTGCTCGGAATCCAAAACGGCGCCAGAAAGCTCCAACAAATCCATCGCAAAGGATGCCATGTCCTGTGTTTTCGCCGCTCCCACGTATTTGCCGATGGAATTCTCAGGCCCCGGGGTGTCGCCGCGAGACAGCGCCGACATCGACCGGTACCCAGTAAAACGAAGCCCCGATTCTTGACAGTACCAATCTGCGAGTTTGGCTCGGACTTGTCGGTCCTCGATCGCAGGACGATCGTCAATATTGATTCGTTTTGCGAGCTCGAAAATACGGTCAAATCCAACGCCCATGCCACCACCCCCGATGGCCGCACGCTCATTCATGAGCGTGGTGAGGGCCACTTGCCAACCCTGTCCGACNGCACCAAGTCGCTGGCTATCCGGAATGCGTACGTCGGTGAAATAGACCTCGTTAAAATTCGCACCCCCTGAAATCTGTTTAATNGGTTTTATGTCTACGCCTGGNGATTTCATATCGAAAAAGAAATACGTCAANCCTTTGTGCTTGGCGACGGTNGGATCCGTACGAACGACGAGGATTCCGTAGTCACTGTAATGGGCACCCGACGTCCAAATTTTTTGACCGTTAATCACCCAATCGTCACCGTCTTTCTCGGCCCGTGTCCGCAATGCTGCGAGGTCGGATCCCCCCGCTGGCTCGCTGAAGAGCTGACACCAAATATGCTCGCCCGATGCCAACGGCGGAAGGTGCTTGACCTTGTCGTCCTCAGATGCCCAGGCCATCATCGTCGGCGCCGCCATGCCTTGGCCAATTGCAAATACCCCGCTTGGAACGTTGAACCGTGATTCTTCTTGGTTCCAAATCACTTGCTCGATTGCTGACGCATCACGCCCACCATATTCCTTTGGCCAACGAATACACGCCCACCCAGCNTCGTACTTACGTTTCTGCCAGAGTTTGGACCGCTCGATTTCGTCAAGTCCCTTTAACTCATCATCCGCCGGTACGTTCGTTTCCAACCATTGTCGTGCTTCGTCGCGAAACGTGGCTTCTTCTGATGTGTCCTTGAAGTCCATGGATATCTCCTACGCCGCGTGACCGCGTTCGATCGCGGTAATTAACTTATCTTGCCACCACGATTCGCTGCCGATGGTGACGGAAAGTAGCTTGGATCGCCGATAATAGAACTGACAATCAAATTCCCATGTGAACCCCATGCCACCGTGCGTTTGAATATTTTCTTTGGATGCAAAGTAGTATGCCTGGGTCCCACTCACGCGCGCAGTTGCTCCAGCAATCGGTAGCTCGGGCGCATCGGTTGAGAGCGCCCAAGCACCGTAATACCCGTTTGACCGAGCGAGCGTATTCTTCACGTAGACGTTGGCGAGTTTGTGCTTGATCGCCTGAAAGCCCGCAATAGGTCTGCCAAATGCGTACCGCCCCATCGCGTATTCTTTTGCCTGCTCCAAAGCCGCCTCGGAACCGCCGACCTGCTCCCAAGCATAGAGCACGGCTGCGCGGTTCAGGAGTTTCTCCACCGCGGTCCAACCTTCCCCCTCGACACCCATTAACGAGGCTGCAGTATCGTTAAACGTCAATTTCGCATGTGACCGCGTCGGGTCGAGTGTGGCAACGCTGGCGCGTTCAACCCCGTCCAATTCGACCAAATACAAACTTGCTCCATCCCCGTTTTGGCTGGCGGTAACCGCGACGGCGAAATCCGCGATATCTCCATCTGGCACCGGTATTTTCGTTCCAGTGACCATGCCATCAACCGCTTTAGCATTTAGGTTGGCTGGCGACGGTCGGCCACTGCCCTCGCTGATCGCAAACGTGCCGATGACTTCGCCCGTCGCTAGTTTAGGTANCCACTTTTCTTTCTGCGCTTCGGTTCCAGCGAGAAGCAACGCCTCGGTAGCCATATAGACCGAAGAAGAAAAAGGCACCGGCGCAACAGCACGACCAAGTTCTTCTGCGATTACGCACAGATCTAAATAGGAAGCACCGAGTCCACCGTATGATTCCGGAATGACCGTCGCGGTCCACCCCATTTGACCAATGCGCTCCCAGAGCGCTCGTGANTAGGATTCGTCGCCATCTAAGATCCCGCGCACCAGAGTTGCGGGGCATTCATCCTGCAAAAAACCTCGGGCCTGATCTCGCAGCAAGTTCTGCTCATCCGAAAACTCAAAGTTCACGCCTTCCACCATTGCAAGCGAACGAATGAACGATTGTAGCGCGTGCCGTAGACTAGCGGTATGGACCTATCCCGACTTGGTTTCNTNCGCGTTGGCGTATGTGCCCCAACANTAAAGATCGCCGACCCGGAGGCAAATACCACGACCATCTTGGACGTGTATAAACGCCTTTGTGAACGCCAAGCGGCCGTGGTTGTAACNCCCGAACTTTCACTCACCGGCTATAGCTGCGAAGACCTTTTTCATAGCGACGACTTGTTGGCGCGATCTCGCGAAGCTCTAGCTCGGGTTGCAGAAGCCACCGACAGCGTGGCGTTAGTGGTCGGTGCCCCATGGCGATTAGTCGATGGCCGCCTCTTAAATTGTGCCTTTGTGTGTGCAAGTGGGCGCATCGTGGGCGCTGTCCCAAAAACNGCGCACCCTAATTATGACGAGTTCTACGAGCAGCGTTGGTTCACATCCGGGGCCAATCTCCTCGCAACCATTAGTGGTGAGGCTGGGCACTTTCAGATCCGCGCTGATCAGTTGTTTGCCATCCACAATACTCAATTCGGCATTGAAATTTGCGAGGATCTCTGGGCGCCAGAACCACCAAGTACCAGTCATGCTTTGGCTGGCGCATCACTCATCGTCAATCCCTCGGCAAGTAACGAGTTAATTGCCAAAGCCAACTATCGACGTGATCTCGTCCGTATGCAAAGCGCACGATGTATTTGCGCGTACGCCTACGCCGGAGCCGGACCGACGGAATCTAGCAAGGATGTCGTCTACGGGGGCCATCTACTAGGTGCCGAGAATGGCACGGTGGTCGCTGAGTCCGATCGTTTCAATCTCGACACGACGGAGCTTGTNTTCGACATCGACTGGAAAAAACTTGAACACGATCGTAGCCGCAATACGACGTTTACCCAGGCACATCGACCAACCACCTACCCGATAGTCGATACNNANACGCGNNNTNAACTNNNCGNCANCNNNCGNCANTACGNCGCNCATCCGTTTGTGCCNGATGACGANACCGAATTNGATGCNCGNGCACAAGANATCCTNTCGATTCANTCGACGGGGCTCGCGCGNCGNATGCNTGCNGCCAAGGTNCAACGNCTNGTNCTGGGGCTCTCNGGTGGNCTNGATTCAACNCTNGCNTGTCTCGTCTGTCTCGANGCNNTNGANCGGCTTGAGTTNCCNNNGTCNGCACTGACNGCTCTNNCGATGCCNGGNCCNGGCACNANCNNCCACACCAAGAAATCNGNCNATCNCCTCGCCAANNCAANNGGTTNTGANCTNACGGANNTNCCNATCGANGANGCNGTCAAGCAGCACCTNGANGACGTTGGGCACGACGGTGCCNCNGATATCACCTTTGAGAANAGTCAGGCCCGCGAGCGNACNCAGATTCTCTTCGATACGGCCAANAANNTNGNNGCGATNGTGGTNGGCACCGGNGACCTNTCNGAGCTCGCNTTGGGCTGGTGTACGTTTAACGCNGACCANATGTCAAATTACAACGTCAACGTNNGCGTGCCGAAAACNATGATNGCGTACCTCGTTCGTTGGTACGCCCNTCATCGAGCANCCAANGCNCTGAAGANANGTANTNCAGCGNGTNATCGATACACCGATTACGCCNGAATTGNTGCCGANNGTTGANGGNCGGATNGTCCAGGAAACNGANGCCTTGGTNGGNCCNTATGAGTTGCATGACTTTTTCCTNTACCACTACCTGCGGACNGGNGCCGATGCNGANAAGATNTTTTATCTCGCGAATTCNGCGTTCGANGGGNNNTACGATNGTCNAACGNTNCAAAAGTGGCTGCGCGTGTTCTTTCAGCGCTTTTTCGANCANCAGTTCAANCGGACAACNCTNCCACCGGGNCCNAANGTNGGTACCGTCAGTTTGTCNCCAAGAGGCGACTGGCGNATGCCCGANGAGGCNGAGGTCGGNACNATCCTANTGNGNATTGACAAGCTGCTATAGTTTTCCAAATGCGGNATNTCCTCNTTNTCCTCNTNTTNCTTGGGGCCCCNACGTCTTTAGCCCTCGAACCACCGTATTGCGGTGACGAGGGTGTTTGGATTCAGATTCTGGGTTCCGGAAGCCTCGAATTCGGCAACCCTCGAGCTGCCCCCAGCTACTTGGTGTGGATCAACAACCGTGCACGACTCATGATCGACGCCGGTGCCGGTGCAGCACTCAGGTTTGACGAGAGCGGTGCCTCCTTTGCAGACCTCGACGCCCTTGTGCTGTCACATCTGCACCTCGAACATACCGGTGATTTAGCCAACTTACTCGCCGCATCACGCGACGCAGATCGAAAGGGATTGTTTCCACTTTTTGGTCCCGCGAGCGAGAACGGAAAGAAAGCGACCCGCGACCACATCGATCGATTAATTGGCTCGAAAGGGGTATTCAACGAACTAGCGGATTTGCTCACATTCAAAAGTTCGGCCGGTTACAAAGTTTCAGTCCGTGACGTGCCCGCAGTAGGTCGACGTCGCTGGTCACAGTTCTCCAGCGAACACCTCAAGCTTTCGGCTGTCCCGGTCCACCATGGCGGTACCCCCAGCCTCGCCTGGCGGGTCGATGTTGGCGATCAGAGTGTCGTGTTTGCCGGCGATCTCAACAATCAAAAGGACACCTTGTCGGCTTTCGCCGCCAACGTCGATGCGCTCGTCATTTCCCATGTACTTCCAGACCACGCCCGTGGTGCTGACCGCGAATCGCACCTTACACCCTCCCAAATTGGCCGCCTTGCCGACGCAAGCAATGTGCGTTTTTTGATTCTTAGCTCTCGAGCAAAACGAACGTTCGGGATTGAATCCGCATCAAAGACTGCCATTCAAGAATCCTACAAAGGCCCCCTTATCTTCGCCAACGATCTGGAGTGTTGGGGGCTTTAGTCGTCCACCGATGGGCCGCAGGGATTCGTTAATCACACTTGCCTCTTCGCAATGGCATGAGAAGCGTTAGCATACAAATCTGTATCAACTACCCGATGGAACCATATGGCACTCGATCAGCAGATATGCGATGAGTTATTAAACACGACCCGATCCGTTCGTAAGCGCTTGGACTTGAATAAGTCGGTCCCGAGAGAGGTCATTGATGAATGTCTTCAGTTGGCTGTTCAGGCGCCAACAGGCTCGAACATGCAGGGTTGGCGGTGGATTGTCATCGACGATCCCGATACGCGAGCGGCACTAGCGGCACTCTATCGGCGTAGTGCTGAGGGATACCTTGCAGCGGCAAACGAACAAGCGTCCGCCGGCACCGACGCCCAAACCCAACGCGTTTTCAGCTCGGCCATGTATCTTATGGAGCACCTTCATGAGGTGCCCATACATCTCATTCCGTGTATTCATGGCAATCCACCCAATGGGTTGGCGGGAGCCGGTTTTTACGCATCGATCTATCCAGCGGTCTGGAGTTTTCAACTGGCCCTCCGGGCCCGCGGCCTCGGCTCGTGCCTAACCACACTACACCTGGCGCACGCGGACGAAGCCGCCACACTACTGGGAATTCCCGACGGCATAACTCAGACGGCGCTTCTGCCCGTTGCCTATACCGTCGGCGCTGACTTTAAACCAGCAAAGCGGGCGCCCGTATCCGAAATAACGCACTGGAACTCATGGGGCTAGGTGTGCAGCAATCTTGCTCTCAATTTCGACGTCCCCCCCGATGAATTCCTCGAGATCAAATTCGACGGGGATCGATGCACAGGCGTCGTGTTCAAGTAACACACGGAACACCTGGACCAGCACCCATTCGTGGGTAAATTCGCCTCTCGACAGATGCTTGTAGTAGTCGGAGCCCATGATCACGCGATGCTCTGTCTCATCGGTCCCTTCGACGACGACTTGATATGTATTAGCGCCCACCATCGACACACTAATCAACTCGACAACTCCGGCTCATGAAGACTCCAAAAACTGACACGAGCAGCGAGCTCTGTCTATCAACAGCAACCGAACTCGCCGAACAGATCGCCACGAAACAGATCAGTTGCCGCGAAGTGATCGAGGCCCATATCGCAAGGATCGAGTCGATCAACCCTTCCGTCAATGCGGTCGTTACTACCACCTTCGATAAAGCCCTTAGTCGAGCGAGTGAACTCGATAATGCTGGAAAAATCATCGGGCCGCTGCACGGTTTGCCCGTGCTGCACAAGGACCTTGTCCCGACCCGAGGGATACGCACCACTTTCGGGTCAACGCTTTACAGCGACCATGTCCCGGATTTCGATCAGTTGATTGTCGAGCGGATGCGCAACGCCGGCGCCATCACGTTGGGTAAAACCAATACCCCTGAGTTCGGTGCCGGCTCGCACACATTTAACCGAGTATTCGGTCTCACCCGGAACCCATATGATCCATCTGCGTCCAGCGGTGGAAGCAGCGGCGGAGCCGCCGCTGCCCTAGCAGCCAGGATGATCCCGCTCGCCGACGGTAGCGACACCGGTGGCTCGTTACGGAACCCTGCCGCGTTCTGCAACGTCGTCGGCTTTCGACCTTCACCTGGGCGTGTACCGTTTTACCCCACACGCAACCCATGGAGCGATTTGAGTACCGAGGGTCCGATGGCACGCACATGCAAAGACGTTGCGCTGCTCTTTTCGGTTCTTACCGGCCCCGACCCTCGGCTTCCCGGATTGCTCGAGATCGAGGGGACTGAATTCCGCCACATCGAACCCATTGCTCTTGAAAACCTGAAAATCGGTTTTACCGAAGACTTTGGCGATTTGCCCGTTGAAAAACCCATTCGTGAAACGCTCCGTCGATTCGCCCGTGATCTGGAAACCGCGGGTGCAGTGGTGGTCGAGGCAACCCCTAACTTCCGTGACGCCAGCCGCATCTTTCATATTCTGCGGGCCAACAGCTTCCGGCGCTTTCGCAAGCTCCCAATGAATGAATTCGATCAATTGAAGGATACGATACGGTGGAACGTCGAGGCCGGCGAGGCATTAACCCAAGAAGACCAGGATTGGGTTGGGCCGGCGCGTGCGTCGTTGGTTGAACGAATGAATGAATTTTTCAAACAATTCGACCTCCTGATTGGACCCACGACTCAAGTGCTACCGTTCGACGCAAATACCGAGTGGGTTCAAGAAGTCGACGGCGTACCGATGTCCAACTACATCGAGTGGATGGAAGCGTGTAGTTGGATCTCCGTTTCTTGTTGTCCAGCCCTATCGCTGCCGGCGGGTTTTTCCGGGAATCTTCCAGTGGGCGCTCAACTCGTCGCTCCCCTTCGCCGCGATGCGTTTCTATTAGCAGCTGCCCACGCAATCGAAGCAGCAACTGGGCATGCACACATTCTTCCCCCAGCCTTTGCCTAACGCCGCTATCGCGTCCGATCATCGCCTCGCGCCAAACGCCTGTTATCCTCAAGTCATGCCGACAAGACAACAAGTGCTGGTGCTGTACCTTTCAAGTTCGGCCCTCGATGCCAACGTCATTGCTTGGGCTACGTACGACGGCACTGGGACGGTTGACCACATGTCGGGAGATTCTGACGAGCCCTTGTATCGCTCAGGTGTCGAGGCTCTGGCCGATGGGTGGCGTCTCATTCAAGCTTCACCGCTCGCTGCCCATGCGCCAGGGGATGAATTCCGCACAGGATATTTAAAGTACGAGTTTTTCTTCGAAAAACTGATCGATGATGAATGACTGTGTGAAGTTAAATTCCCGGGAAATGGCCGCATTTGCTGCGGACGGACTACTGCGCTTCGACGGCGTTGTCCCCGACCTAATTAACCAACAATTTCTCGCGGAAGCCGGCCGAGTAGACAACCCCAACGGCGAGGACGGGTCGAATCGATCTTCAACAAATCTGGCGAATTTCATGGCCCATTCCAAATTGCCCGCGGTGACACCCGGTACCGTGTTGCATACCGCCTACAAGGAGACGACTGCACTGGGCGAGTTAGTCCGCTTACCAGTCGTTCGCGGAGCCATTGAGAGCTTGGTCGGTCCGGAATCTCTAGTGGATCATCATTTTCTGCATTTAGCGCTGCCGAGTTCCTTCTATGAAGCGACCGGCACACCGCAGCGATCGCAGCACACGCATCAAGATTCAACCATCGACCCACGTCGCGCCTTCGATATTCAGCTGTTCTATTTCCCACACGATGTTGGGCCTGAGATGGGCGGGACTCGTTACGTGCCAGGTACGCATTTACGCATCGTGAGCGAATCTGCAATCGCACGATATCAAAACATTCGGGGCCAACAGCACGTTGTCTGTCCCGCGGGAACACTCATCTTCATGCATCACGGCATCTGGCACGGGGGCGGTATCAATCGCACGAATGAGTTTCGTTACATGTTCAAAATTCGATTAAACCCAAGCATTCCTCAAGTACAGCTCTGGGATACATCCGATCTATCTGCTCACGATTTCGAACAACGACCAATCTTCTTTCGCAAAGAACCTACGAATCCCACCGATATCGCCTCGCTTTTAACCCGTCCACAACCCTGGTTCGAGGGTGACACAGGCCGCCTCGAATACATTAATCGCATACGCTTTTGGCGTTATCTGCTCGGCGATAAGAACTTCGATGCTGACTATTGGGTCACCAGAATCGAAAACGAACCCTCTGCATCGGTTTAACGATGCCACCGAGACTTTAGCCCATGACCTGACCAATGACCTCGCAAAGTTGTTCCTCTGATTCGTCAAACTGCTCGGTTAACGCAAATTGAGCGCGGGCACGATCAAGATTCTCGCCTCGACGAATCACAGCAAAGTAGCGGTCACCATTGAAATGATCGGTCAAGAATCGTGTGCCCAGCATAAAACTCATGTGGGCGGGCGCCGCAGCATACTCCTCGACGTCCGTTACCGGGCCGTATGCTGAGAGAAAGCCTCGAACTACCGGTTCAACCCGGGCAGCAGAAAAATGCGCATCTTTGGTCAATTCTTCGCGCCCCGCAGATATAGAACGGAGTAAATCGCCGAAATCCCACGATGCCGATCCAAACATCAGAGTATCGAGATCCACTACCTTGATGGCCCTGCTGGTCGATGGATCGAACAACACGTTGTTGACCTTGCAATCTCCATGGATGACTTGCGGGTTGCCTTCCGAAATCACGAGTCGCTCGCGCCGAAAATCCACATATTCGAGTTCTCGGTCTGCGTCTCCCTGGGCCCGTACCGAATCGAGGTGGCCTAGGTAGGTCTGGATGTCATGAAACCCGGGGATTGACGTCTCGAGTTCGACATTAAGAGTTCTCAAACGACTCAGCAAATCGCCAAATATCTTGCCGGCTGGATTCAAGAGGGAATGTGGTAACACATCGAAATTTCGACTGGGCACGTATGGGTAGACGCGCCAAACCCCTCCTCCTTGGTCGATCCAGTAGGGCTCCTCGTGTTTCGATGTGACAGGGCGAACTACCAATTCGTCCGCAACGGTCGCGATCTTTTCCGCATTTCGCAGTAGCGCTCGAGGATTAGGAAAAACATCACCATTGATGCGTTGAAGAATGTGCGTCCCCCCAACCAGAAAGGTTGAGTTAATACGGCCTTTGGAGACCCGTTCAATGACCCCATCAAGATTCCACTGTTGTGCCGCAACCTCAGGATTCATGTGTCAATATGGTAAAGACAACGGGCAACACGTATTCCCCAAAAGGACCCGCCAGAGCAGGATCGATCTTTCCTCCAGCGTCAACGGTATCGGCGACCTTCACCAACGCTCGCGAAGCAGCTTTGAGCTCACCAAGTTCTGGTCGTTTGGGCAAAACCCCAAGCAACGTCCGGTATTGATCTCGCCAACCCGCTGTCCATCTCGTCGTATCCTCGCCTTCCTCGAGTGCCGTACCAAAGTGACGACTCGCCGCACTTTCGGGCGCGATCCGATCGACAACTCTGTTCAGCAACGTGACCGTGTCATAGGGGCGCGTGATCTGTGTGACGTCGCGTCCTTCTTTTCTCGCTGTCGACAATTCCTCACCAAGTATCCGCGTGTAACCCTTCACCGGTTCAAGCATGTCGATCAACGGTTCAAGCCCAGGGGCTTCTAACATGTCCCGATTGGTCATCGCGTCAACGCCGAAGAGTTGTTCCAGCCTTACGAACTGGCGCTCAAGCCTCCGGTACATATCCAGCTCATCGCGGACTCCGCGATCACTCCAGAAACGTTCTGCTATCGCCGGCATGCGGCTCCATACCCGTCGATCCAGCAATTCGTCGGTCACGAGCTCCGTCCAAATGCAGGCTTCTGCACCCAGCACCTTGCCCGGCCCAGGCCTGGCGAGTTCGGGATAATCGGCAAACCCCTTCCCCCACCCAATACCACCAACAACGTGGGCGAAGCGTGAATCGTCCTGCAAGCGGTCATCTAACCGCTCTAGGTCCTCTCCTTCAGCTTCGGGATCGTATTGATAATGGACACCCGCCGGCATGAATAGATCGAGGTAGTAGGGAGCTGAAATCACACAGTCGTAGCCGGCTTGCAGAGCTTCGTCACGTCCACGCATCCCCCGCCAGCATTGAATCACAACATTTTCCGGGAGGCTGGGGTGCAGGATCTCGTCCCAACCGACTGGTTTCTTGCCAAAACGCTCCAACCCCACGATCAACCGTCGATTGAAATCCGCTTGCAAACTGCTTTCGTCGTCAATTTTTTGGGATCGCATATAGTTTCGAATGGCCGCCGATTTTCGCCACTCGTTGGACTGCACCTCGTCGCCTCCAAAATGAATGTATTGATCCGGAAAAACCTCGGCGATTTCGCCGAAAATCCGTCCCAATGCATCCATGACGTCTGAACGTGTGGGATCTAGGACCGTTTCGTGAGGACCGAAGGCCGAAGACGCTGAAACGTCGCCACCGGAGCCCCATTCAGGATGAACAACCAACCAGCTCGTTGTGTGCCCCGGGACGTCCAATTCAGGCACGATGCGAATACCCCGGTCCGCCGCATGGGCAACAAGCGCTGTAAGTTCATCCGCCGTGTAGTGCTCGGCGCTTGCAAGTTCGGGAAGTGTGGTTCCCCGAAAACGAAATGCCTGGTCGTCCGACAGGTGGAGATGCAGGACGTTCAGCTTAAAGTAGCCCATCGTGTCCAGGGTTCGCCGTAGTGTTTCTAGGCTGATGAAATGCCGAGCCACATCCACCATCAGACCGCGCCATTGAAACCGTGGTGCGTCGTTGATAGTGCAACAAGGGACTGTGTCGTCGCTCGTTAATTGCACCAGTGTGACGAGGGCAGCGAGCGCGCCCCATTGCGTATCGGCTCCGATCCGAACCCCGGTCTCGTTGACGACCAAACGATATGCGTACGAATCGTTTAGCCGAGGCTGTTCGGACGTTGTTTCGGCAATCGCTACCGCGATGGGAAATCCTGCAAGTGGCATTCGCGCGACTGCCCGAAGAATACGAGCGGGTGCACTCACTTGAACAGAGTCGATCTCTTTCGAACGACGTAGGTAGCCGGTACTGAAATCAATACTATTTGGGATTGGAAGGAGGTCGACCATGACCCTCAATCTCGGTCTTGGTGGAATCGATGTCAATGTATTGCGGGTTTATGCACCAGTTATACTGCTGGCATCTTGCTAGCTCATAGAGACACTCCGTGAAATACGTGCGAACGCCAGACTCCCGTTTCGAGGACCTCCCGGATTTTGCCTTTGAGCCAAATTACGTCTTTGTGCCCGACCACGAAGGCGGCGAATTGCGAATGCACTACGTCGACGAAGGCCCAGCGGACGCCGAAATTATTCTATGTCTGCACGGCCAACCGACCTGGTCATTTCTCTATCGACACATGGTGCCAATATTCACGGCGGCAGGTTATCGCGTGATTGCACCTGATTTCGTCGGTTTTGGCCGCTCCGATAAACCTCTCGAGAGGACCGACTACACCTACGCCAACCACGTGAGTTGGCTCGCGTCTCTCGTCGAGCAAGTGGGGCTTCAAAATATCACCTTAGTCTGCCAGGACTGGGGTGGCTTGATCGGGCTGCGTTACGCCACCCAGGAGCCGGATCGTTTTGCTCGCATTGTCGCTGCAAATACCGGTCTTCCGGATGCAAAGGACGTAGATGATGACGACATCAAGTCCGTCAGCGAGCGTATGCGCGCGCATTACAACTCGCTACCCATCTACGAAGAGCCTCAAGCCATGGCATTGGGCATGATGTCGGATCCTCAAGGCATGGGATTCCTGCACTGGGTTAAGTTTTGTGCCGACGCACCCATATTGCGCGTAAGCGATGTCGTTCGATTTAGTAGCGGCGGAAATCTAGACGACAACGACGCGAAAGCTTACGACGCGCCCTTTCCAAACGACGACTCGATGGCGGGTGCGAGGCAGTTTCCAAGTCTTGTACCGCTTATCCCGGATAACCCTGCTATTCCAGCTAATCGCCAAGCGTGGAACGTCTTAGAGAATTGGGTGAAACCGTTTCTCACCGCGTTCAGCGACTCGGACCCAGTCACGTCGGGAGCGCACGTCCGGTTCCAAGAAAGCGTGCCGGGGGCACAAAATCAACGCCACGTCACCATTGAAGGTGCCGGCCACTTCCTACAGGAACAAGCTCCAGAAGCTCTTTCAGAAGCCGTGATCGAGTTCATCGAAAACAATCCTCTACAAACGTAGTTCCGAGCGAGATACATAATTTCCGCTGCACCTCTCGGGCGAGCAGTTGGGTAGCCCAAGGTGCAGGGGAGTACGTGGAGACCTTCTGTTCAACGACTTAGTTTTTTAAGCCCTGTCTCCACGCGATTATTTCGATTGCCGCAACCGCCGCTTCGATGCCTTTGTTCAGTTCATCATCCGCCGCACGCATCCTCGCTTGAGCGAGCTCCGTCACCGGCAAGATCTCGTTAATGATAGGCACTCTTCCCTGTCGAGATACCTCGCCTAGACCGCGAACCACTTCGTCGACAATCATTTCGAAGTGCATCGTGTCACCTTTCAGCACGACCCCCAAACAGACGATTGCATCAATCTCAGGATCGTCACGGATTAGTTCATTCGCTGCGTACGGGAATTCTAGGCAACCAGGCAGCGTATGAGAGGTCACGTCCGTCACCCCATTGTTATTCAGGACCTCCACACATCGATCTCGGAGGGAACAAACCACGTCGTCATACCACTTCGACGTCAGCACTGCGACACGGGCCCCGGTCACTCGCGGTAAATTCGAAGTATCGACAACGTTCTGTGCCATCCCCGAAGTCTACTCGGGCTGGACCTCCAATCGAAGCACTCCGTTTTTCGTCCGGCTAAATCCGCGCCGTTCAAAAAATCGATGTCGACGATCGAAAGCAACCTCAATCGAGCGTCCGCCCCGGGCCTCCGCTAAACCAATCGAATGACCAAGCATCCAGCTACCAAGCCCGCGACTGCGATACGCCATCTCAACACGGATCGATTCCAACACAAATTCAGTCTTCGTCATTTGCTTTAACTGGTATCGCGCGGCAATTTCGCCTTCCCATTTGGCAACTCGGACAAGATCCAGGTCTTGCGCCCCGAGAACGGAATCACAACCGCTATTCGTCATTTCTTCAGGGTACGGCCGAAATATCGAAACGTCTCTCGGCCGAATGAACATTAGTTTTTATACACCGTTCGGCCTGGGGCCACTTTTAATCGGCCCCACCACCTCGGGGGTGATCGTAAACTCGGAAAACGCGTCATCGGACCGCCAACCAACATCTTGCGGTTCATCGATCAGACCAACACCGAATGGTTCCGGACAGTGCGACTCGTTGGTGTTAACTCCAAAATCGCCACCACTTCTTTCGACCCGATTTTCGACCCAGTAACCGCTCCGTGAGCCAGGGCGCTATCTGCTCGTACGTCGACCACTTGGGCTCAGGCTTTTCACCAAGCCGAACACTCACTTCTTCTAGGAACGGCGCGTACCAACGCCTCGCAAAAATAACGCCGTTAGCCGACAAGTGTTCCTCACGAAGCTCGCCGCCGAGCGCCGCAACAAGAAACTCGCCGCCAGTAATTTCCCGGTACTTGAGTCGCACCACGGCGCTTTCAACCTTCGCGAACTCCGATGGATTGACCAGACCCATGTTGATACACCAGGCGATAAAGATGCCCGGAATGACGGCCGCTGACTCTATCGAGTGACCCGAGACCAAGTGACGATCAATGGAATCAACGACCAACTTTATCGACAACTCCACCGAAATTGTTAAAAACAAAACCCCTCACGAGCGTGCAACTCTCACTCGGGTACTTCGCCAGCAACTGTAACGCGATGCATTACACGGATCTGCGGTAGGAAGTCGTTGACCGGCCGATGTTGGGTTGTGCGGTTGTCCCAAATCGCGACAGTGTCCTGTTCCCAGGTGAGTCTAACGGTATGTTCAACCGCAGTGAGATGATCAAAGAGGAGCTGCATTAGCGCGTCACTCTCGGGTCGACTCAATCCCTTTAAACGTTTCGTGAACAACGGATTGACGAACAAGGCTTTCTTGCCGGATCGAGGGTGAGTTCGTATCACGGGATGGGTGACGGCCGGGTTCTCCTTGACCGCATCGCCCAATCGATCTAGACCGCCTGGTTCTTCCAAACTCTCGCGAAATCCATGGGCGAAGTCGTGTTCTGCCTCCAAGCCGTCCAATAAGCGTTGCATCGGCTTGGAGAGCGTTCGATACGCCGTTGCGGCACTGGTCCAGAGTGTGTCCCCGCCATACGCTGGGATCGTCTTCCCGTACAAAAGCGTGATCGATGGCGGTTGCTGACGGAAGGTCATGTCCGAATGCCACACTTCGATCTTGCTTGGATTCTCGGGCGTACTTTCAAGGATCTGGACATCGGGGCAATCGGATAACGTGACGTACGCGGGATGGGTCTCTATCGATCCCAGACCGCTTGCTAGCTTCGCGAACTCCACTGGCGTAAGTCGTTGGCGACGAAAGAAAAGAACCTCGTGTTCGTCAAGTGCTGCTTCGAGCTCTTGAACAAGGGCTTTGTCCTTCAAGCGAGCAGTAAGATCAACATCAGCGAATGCACCCAGCGCGCCCGCCGCCTTGTGAATTGGTTCTAACATGAATGTTTTGTCAGATGTTCCCGAGCCTTTGCCAATGGATCATATAGCGTGCGGGATAAAAGCTCCCGGTTGCCTTTACGCGTACAATCCTCTGGATCCCATCTAATCCGCGACACCAGCGATTCCCTCATGACCCGCTATCGCCCGCCTCCTCCAAAATCGGCCCCGTACGTTACTCCCGCTGGGTTTGAACAACTACAGGAAGAATTGCGTGTCCTATGGAAGGTAGAACGTCCGGAAATTACGCGTCGAGTCGCCGAGGCTGCGGCCCTCGGCGATCGTTCCGAAAATGCCGATTACATCTACGGCAAACGGCGACTGGGTGAAATTGATCGCCGAGTTCGATATCTCTCCAAGCGCTTAGACGAGGTCCAAATAGTCGATCGATTGCCCGACGACACGAACCGGATATTCTTCGGCGCAACAATTGATATAGAACGCGAGGACGGCGAATCATTACGCTACCGGATTGTCGGTGCCGACGAATTTGATCGACAGGACCATTACATCAGCGTGGACTCGCCATTGGCTCAGCAATTACTCGGCAAACGGAAAGGCGATTTGATTTCCTTGAGCCTCGATGGCCAAACCACCCGATATACCATCGTCGCGATTAACTATCCCTCAGTAGCAGACCGACGGAAAAACTCTTCTAATGCGTACAATGGTCGAGCGTAAATATTACCTGGAGTCAAGAATATGAAGTGGCAATTATTTCTCATCGCGATCGCATTTACGGGGAATGCTGTCTACGGCGATCAGCACCGAAGCGAACGCGATTTCTCCATCGATCTTCAAGAACTGAAGGAACAAGAGCAGACCGCTTTTTCGAAGATGGACGGCGATGGCGATGGCCGTGTAAGTCTTTCTGAGTTTGCAGCCATGCAAGAATACGTAGCAGACAATCGAACTGAACAGGATCGTCATCGTCCGCGTCATAATCAGGAAACGGCCCGACATGGACCCCAGGGCAGGCCAAAGCACCGACCTGGCGACGAGCGCAGAATGCGCCCTGGCGGTCATGGACCTCGTATGAAACCTCGGCATCGCGGTTCAGACAAGGCGCCGCGCGGACGACCTAATCCAGGCAATCAGCAAGAGCACCGACCTGGCGACGAGCGCAACCGGGAAATGAGAGAACGCCGGCTTTTTGGGCTAGCCGATATCGACAAGAGCGGGGAACTGTCGATCGATGAATTTCTCGGACGTGGAAAGGCTGTCCGGGCGTCGATGAGATCTCGTGGCGTGAAGGCAAGATTTGACGCGATGGATAAGAACCAAGACGGTCAAGTTGATCGGGGGGAATTCCCGAGTCGGTTCCCGAAGCTCGAGAAGATGGACGCCGACGGCGATGGGCAAATCACACGTGAAGAGATGTCCAAAGGCCGACGAGACGAGGGACCCAGGTAACCCTCGCTCATAGGTTTCGATGCGTTAACGGTGTCCGAGGCGGACTCAGATGAAGCACTTATGGAACTGGTGAAATCGCGTGATCAGGACGCGTACGCACAGCTGGTGGATCGCTATATGGGGCCTATCCATGCGTACATCTACCGGATGTGCCGCAACCACAGCGATACCGATGAATTGACGCAAGAAACCTTTTTACGACTCTGGTCTCGCGCGACAACCTGGAAACCGGGACAGGTTCAGCTAACTACCTGGCTCCATCGGGTCGCCCACAACGTGTGCGTGGATACGTTCCGGCAACGCCGTCCCGAGATCAATNCGGACATCGACCCGGATACCATTGCCANGAGCGAGGATCCTCAAAATGAGGATCGTCGGCTGGCAGTGCATAACGCAATTGCCAACCTGCCCGAACGGCAGCGAACGGCCTTGGTGCTATGCCAGCTACATGGGTGGTCAAACAAGGACGCTGCCCAAGTACTTTCGGTGTCCGTTGACGCGCTGGAATCGCTCCTGGCAAGAGCACGACGCACGTTAAAGCGGCAATTGGCCATGTACCAAAGCGAGATGTGCACGTGACCGCAGACGAATTCAGCGACCTGCTGGAACGCCACGGTAGCAACATTGCCGAGTGGCCAAGTCCGTTGCGAAACGAAGCGCATAGCTACGCCCGCGTATCCGACCAGGGTCGCCAACTGTTGGCGGCATCAATAGCCTTCGACGCGTTGCTCGCGGACTCAACCGATGTGCCAACACCGCTGCGATTGCGCGCCCGTATTCTAAAGCGCATTGCCGCCAACGAATCTCCAGTGTGGTGGACGTGGATTACCGATGCTATGTGGCGTCCTGCGCTGTTGGCTATTCTGCCCTTGGTACTTGGCTTTGTCTTAGGCGACATGACGTCGCAGTTAGACAGCGATTCCACGGACGCAACGATGTTCCTTGCGTTCGAGGATCTTGAAAATTTTGCCGAACTGAACGAGAGCACTGCAGCCGATGATTGAACGGAAGTGGTTAGTCACAATCGTCGTGATTTCTGTCGCTTTAAATTTGCTGCTGGTCGGCTTTTACATCGGTCAGCAGCCCCTGCCGGGCCGAACCAACGTGAGTATCGATCCCACCATGGGTTTGCCACGCGTGCTGCAAGGCTTACCTGAGGATCGTCGCCGTGCATTGCTCCAGGANGTTGACGTGAGCCGCCGTGAAATCGCGTCGCGGCATCGTGCGCTTCAAAAGGTGCAACTTGATATTGAGCGCATTATGGAGACGGAGCCTTTCGAACCCGACGAGCTCGCTCAAGCGCTAGAGAACTTTCGTCGCCGCTTCGACGAAAATCAAGAAGANAGCCACCGTTTGCTCGTTCAATTGTTTGAGCAAATCGATCCCGAGGAGCGCCGCGCAGTTCGCATTGCCCTCAGCCAACTCCGTGCGCGCCCAAATCAAGGAAGACCGCGCGAACTAGGTCCGGATCGCCTGAGCCCCCGATTTGACCGGGATAGACGACGCGAGCAACGCCCTCGAGAAGGCCGGCCCGAGCGACGTCCCGGGGGATGGAACCGGCCTCTTGGCGGCGGCTAATTTGCCGCTTTCACCATCCCTTGTGCTCAACTAAGCAACGCCTTCAATTAAATACGATCCGATCGTTTCAAAACGCTAATCGCGTTCTTATAGTGCAGCGCAAGTTCAAGATCGTCCGATTCGATGGCCTGCATTTTTTTTTCGGCCAGTTCCACCAATTTTGCATCGAATTCGTCCTTCGAAACCGGCGCGAAAGTCGGTCCGTCCATTGCCGGGTTCATCTGGTGCCCATGGGCACCGGGCACGAGGACATCGAAATCCTCCCGCAGAACGGAATCGCCCGGCGATTGGCATTCGGCAACATAGTTCAGAGCGCCGGCGGGTTGGCGATAGCCGATAAGGCGTTGCATCTCTTTTGGCAATTTCCTCGCGAGATGGGGTGGACAAGCAAGCAGCTGATTTTCTTCTTGGGCCAAGAATCCGAGCGCATAGTTAATGTTCATCCCCAACCGTCGCTCAGTCGTGGTATTGGCGCCTGCACCGTGGATTGACCAACCCGTCCAAATCAAGACACTGCCCCGCGGCATCACTGCCTGGATTGTCGGTTGTCTATACCCCCGATCCCCACCCCGAGGCTCATCTCGATGGCTACCCAAAACTACATGAGTTGCTCCATTGGCTTCCGTGAAATCCGACAGCGCCCACATAACCTCGACCTGTAAATCGAGGCCGGCTGCTTGAAAGTCATGCAACCACATGCCGTTCGCGCGGTGAAGACGAAGACCATGTGGCATTNCTTCTGTCCCTCCACCCGGACCCACGTCAATGATTTGTGTCAAATGTAGTTGCCACGGGTACCGAAAATCTTTTCGACCCTTCCCCTCTTTCCCACCAATCTTGACTGCGTCACCGTTTAGCCGCTGCTCCGCGAGAATCGAATCGACGAGCCGCAATATCCCCGGATGCGAAATCATTTGATGGCTTACTGAGGAACGAGCAACCAGCGCCCCCACGCGGCGCGTTCCACCTAACCCATGGAGACCGTGTGGAGTCGCGTCGATGTATGGCCGCATTTCCTGAAGAAGCCGTTCGCACGTCGATGCCGGTAGGGCATCCTCGATGACCACAAAGCCATGACGATCGATCGCTCCAAGCACATCCGCGTCGAATTNGGCTTCCTGTGTCGATCCTTTCGCTAACGCCTCCGCGTAATTGAAGCGCACTAGTTCGTGACTGCCGAACACGTTCGAAACTTCCATTAGATTCTCCCTTCAAAACGACAAGGCTCTGTGGAGACATCGCCCCTGGAANTCGACGNTCCAAACGCGATTTCGTTGACCACACCATAGTACTTTGTGCAGAAGCAAATTCGCATTAAGCGAACGGCCCACAATGCCGCTGCTCAAGCTCTAACAGATAGCGTTTGGCCTCTATACCGCCTCCAAACCCCGTCAAGCTGCCGTCACTGCCAATGACTCGATGACAAGGAATGACTATCGGCAACGGATTGCGCCCGTTGGCGTTACCCACGGCCCTAACGGCTTTGGGTCGACCGACGGCCTCCGCGATATCGCGATATGTGCGAGTTTCACCGTATGGAATACCACGCAGCGCTTCCAGCACCTGGACCTGGAACTTCGTCCCCTCTGGCGTGAGCTCAAGTTCAAACTCCCGTCGCTCGCCGGCAAAATACTCATTCAATTGCCGCGCCGTTTTCTTAAACAGTTGGTCATATCGTTCCCAACCGCTATCTGCACGTCGTGCTTTATCCCCCTGCGGGAATCCAATTACTTGGAGGCCGTCTGCCGAACCGGCCAACAACAACTGTCCGATCGGGCTAGCGGTATAGGCGTAGTACATCGAATCAATGCTCGTTCGATTCAGCGTTTTGTTGAATGACCCTCTTCACCGATCTTCCTACGACACCTCGACTCTTATATTTCAGCGAGACACTATAATGGAACGATTACTTGGGGATTAAACCCATGAACTGGCAGAGGAATCATGACGGTACCCAATAACGAAGAAAGCGAGCTCATCATCGAGCAAATCGAGATCGGATCGATGGCCAACTTCACCTACATCGTTGGTTCACGATCAACCCGCGAAGTTGCCATCGTCGATCCGGCTTGGGATATCGAAGGCTTGATCAAACACTTGGAAGAACGGGACTACACGCTCACCGCGGCGCTCGCCACGCACTATCATCCTGACCACGTCGGCGGTGGGATGGGCGGACACAACATCGCCGGTGTGGCGGAGTTGTTGGAACACAAACCGGTCAAAGTCTACGCGCACAAACACGAAGCGGACGGTATGAAAAAAGTCACTGCACTGTCCGATTCCGATCTCGTCAAAGTGGACTCGGGCGATATCCTAGACGTCGGCAACGTTCAGATTGAATTCTTACACACACCGGGCCACACGCCCGGTTCCCAATGTTTCCGAGTTCGTAACACGCTCGTCTCTGGCGACACGTTATTTATCGATGGGTGTGGCCGCGTCGATCTCCCCGGATCCAATTCCGAGGATATGTATCACAGTCTGCAGAAACTAAAGTCGCTGCCAGACGATACGCTGCTGTTGCCCGGGCACAACTACGGCCAAGTACCTAATGCCACCATGGCTGAAACCAAAGCCCGAAACAGCTACCTCAGTGTGCAAAACCTCGAGACCTGGACCCAGGTCATGGGTTAAATCACGACCCGACGCTACGGTCACACGTCCCTACCGGCTCCGACTGGTTTACGATAACCAAAACACGATCATAGGAAGGACAGATGGATACTGGAGATTTTCAGGGCTTCGGAGTGTCTCTTAAGGAACCAGGGATCGCCTGGATTCAATTCAATACGCCGGAAAGACTCAACGGCATGACTGCTTCTATCAAGCGAGATTTGGTGGAGGTGATTACCCAGATCCAAATGGACAACGCCGTTCGGGTCGTCGTGTTCACTGGCAGCGGACGAGCTTTTTGCGCAGGGGACGATCTAAAGGGATATCAAAATGCCAAAGTCGCCGGCGAGCCTCTCACTCGGCCTATTGGCCACGGGCACGACAATCATCTCGGGACGTACAACGGCCTGCGCACCATTTCCCAACGCGTCAACACCGCCATTCGCGAGCTCGACAAATTGACCATCGCGTCCATNAACGGCGTCGCCATTCAGACAGGTTTCTCACTGGCGTTAGCATGCGATTTTCGTATCGCGACACGCGGTGTACGGATGGGCAGCGCGACGCTTCGCTTCGGACTGCTGCCGGATGAGGGCGGTCAGTATTTGCTCGTTCAACACATGGGTGTCGCCCGGACGATGGATTTCATCATGCGGAAAAAGATCGTGGAGGCGGATGAAGCCCTCGAGCTCGGACTCGTGCACGAAGTGGTTGAGGCAAGCGCACTCGAACATAGGACTATCGAATTGGCGACCGAACTCGCTAATGGGCCCCAGGTATCCATGCGGCTGATGAAGCGATCGATATACAACGCCGCCGAAATGTCCTGGGAACAGTCCCTCGACGAAATTGCGGCAAAGACCGCGATCTCGGATCATCATCCGGACTCTCGGGAAGGAGTCACCGCCTTCCATGAGAAACGCGCTGCAACTTTCAATGCTTGGTTGGACGAATCGTGAGCGTCCGTTACGAATCCGCCGAAGGAATCGCAACCGTTACCATCGATCGGCCCGATCGTATGAATGCGTTGGATTCTGCGGTCGTCGACGGCTTGGAGACATCTTGGAAACGATTCGCCGATTCGGACGACCGGGTCGCCATTCTGCATGCGTCAGGTGATCGAGCGTTTTCCGTTGGTGCCGATATCAAAGATCCGCCCGGAGAACTGTGGCGTGGTGTCCCCAGCATTGGCGTCGCCCTCGATAAACCCGTGATCGCTGCTGTCCACGGCTGGTGCATCGGTGGTGCCTACGTCATCGTCCAGATGTGCGATTTAGTTGTCGCCTCAGAAACGACCATCTTTAAGTACCCCGAAGCACAAGTCGGCTTCACCGGTGGATTAATCGCAAGCGCCGTCGCCCGTATACCGCACAAATTCGCAATGGAATTCATGTTACTCGGGCAAGATGTATCGGCAGAGCGCGCCAGAGAAATGGGTATGGTCAACCGAGTCGTCCCGCCGGGAAGCGAACTTGACGTGGCCAACGAGCTTGCCCATGTTCTGGTCGATTCGGCGCCACTGGTGGTCGAAACGCTTAAAGGCTTTTCGCAGGAAACCCTTAACAAGAGTCCGGCAGAAGCTGGAGCCCTGGCACGCAAATTGTTGCTGTCTGTCCGGGACTCCAAGGACGGAGCGGAAGGACGGGTCGCTTTTCGAGAAAAAAGGCNCCCCGTCTTCAAGGGGCATTAACGGCATCACTGAACCGACCCCGAATTCGTCTTCTATACGACTTCGTACCACTACGGTCGTTGATCACGAGACCGTCTGGGTGTTCACTAAGACGTCTTTCTGNGAAAACTCGAGGGGATTGGATGCCTGCTCTAGAGGGAATGCGCATTCTCGACATGACACAGTACGAGGCCGGCACATCATGCACGCAAGCGCTCGCGTGGCTCGGCGCCGAAGTCGTCAAGATCGAACCACCCGGCGACGGTGACCCAGGCCGGGCCGTCGGCTTAAGTCCAAACCGAGACTATTCGGCGTATTTCTGTAACTGGAATGCCAACAAGCGCAGCGTGGCGCTCAATCTCGCTTCAGCAGAAGGACACGACCTATTGCTTCAGTTAGTACCGCGGTTCGACGTGTTTGTCGAGAACTACGGACCCGGGGTCGCAGAACGTCTCAACGTCGATTACGAAGCGCTCAAAGCGGTACATCCATCACTTATTTACGCTCGACTGAAGGGATTCGGAACGTCAGGACCTTACGCACACTACAAAAGCTACGACATGATCGCGCAGGCTGCCGCCGGCGCTTTCTCGGTTACCGGAGAAGCGGACGGCGCTCCGCTCGTACCGGGCCCGACAACGGGCGATTCTGGAACTGGAGTCCAACTTGGCATGGCTATTCTGGCCGCTTACATACAGAAACTACGCTCCGGGGAGGGGCAGGAAATAGAAATCTCGATGCAGGAGGCCATGACTTACTACATGCGCACGCGCATCGCGACGGGATCCAAGTGGGGCTCCCAAGCGACCCGCCGTAGCGGCAACGTTCAGGGGTTACCGCCAGTTAACAACTACCCGTGCAAACCTTTTGGTCCAAACGACTGGGTCTACATCATGCCGATTACCGCGGGTCAATGGGACGAGCTNTGCGTNGCTATCGGTCGTTCTGATCTTATCGTTGACGCGCGCTTTGCGGCATTGGAAGAAAGACGCGACAACGCGGACGCGCTCCACGACATCTTCAGCGCGTGGACGAGCCAACACACCAAACATGATGTGATGCAAATTCTCGGCGATGCCGGCGTGCCCTGTTCGGCGTGTTTGGACACGGAGGAATTGCACAGAGATCCTCACTTGGTCGACCGCGGGTTCATTCACCACATCGATCATCCCGGCCACGGGGAAGTGCCGCTACTCGGTTTTGCACCACGACTCTCGGAATCCGACGTCGGGATCGAACGCGCACCGCTGTTNGGCGAACACACCGACGACGTCCTCGTNGAAGAGCTNGGTCTCGGCGCNAAAGAAATTACTGCNTTNCGCCANTCCGGCATCGTCGCCTANANNAGGAGAACGCCNCATGCCGGGAGCCTTGTCTTCCTTCCGAATCTGCGACTTTACCGGTCAGCTAGCGGGCGCNGGCGCGACCAAATGGTTAGCGTCATTCGGCGCNGAAGTGATCCGTATCGAAGACCCNGTACGCGAAGGCCGTTGGGATATTCTCCGTGGCACCCCNCCGTTTATCGATGATCGACGAGGCATCGACCTTGGTGGCGCATTCAANAATCACAACACCGACAAACTNGGTATTACGCTNAATCTTCGCGACGAAAAAGCAAAGGAAATTCTNNCCGAACTCNTTCGAGTATCGGATGTNGTGAGCGAAAACTTTGCCAANGGCGTACTCGAAAAGTGGGGNTTTGGTTACGACCAACTCAAAGCCNTNAAACCGGACATTATCTACGTATCCAANTGTGGGTTCGGCCATGTCGGNCCCTANAGCGATTTCCGGACCTGGGGNCCCGTTGTGCAGGCCGTCTCNGGNCTTACATTTAGCTCCGGACTCCCTGGNTTAGAACCCGCCGGCTGGGGTTATTCGTTTATGGATCACACCGGCGCCTATTACATGGCAATGGCCATCATGTTGGCATTGTTGCACCGTCAAAAGACGGGTGAAGGCCAATGGGTCGATCTAGCNTGCACAGAATCGGCNTTAACACTCCACGGACCNGCACTGNTGGACTGGACNGTCAACNNNAATCCAATGCGACGAGAAGGTTCACCAAATTCCAATCGGAACCAATGGCCGCCCATGGCACCCCACGGCATTTACCCGGCCCTCGGCGAAGATGAATGGGTNGCNATCGCTTGCCGTAACGACTCAGATTGGGATTCGCTTTGTTCCGTTATTCAACATCCATGGTTAACGGAAAAAGAGTTCGCAACGCTCCAGGACCGGCTCGACCATCAGGACGTACTTGATCAACACCTCAGCAACTGGACGCGGAACCTGGAAAAATATGAGATAGAAACGGCCCTCCAAGACGCCCGTATTCCCGTAGCCGCAGTATTGAGACCAGAAGAACGCATTGACCTCGATCCAGCAACAGGTTCCTTTGGGCTCTGGCCGACCATTCGTCATCGCGAAATGGGCGAGGTGCGNGTCGACGGGCAACCCGTTCATTTCTCGAAAACCGACTGGCAGATGACTCACGGCGCACCNTGTCTCTCTCANCACACCATGGANGTNCTNACACGCNTTCTCGNGTATAGCGAGGACGANGTNACCGAGCTCNGCACNAAGGGGGTGATATGACCGCCCTTAGCGGTTTGCGAGTCGTCGAACTGGCCCATGAGCGGATCGCGTTTGCTGGCAAATTGATGGCAGATATGGGCGCCGACGTGATTCTCGTGGAGCCACCTGGTGGTGATCCAAGCCGCGACTATCCACCGTTTTTAGACAACAAGCCGGGGCGGGACCGTAGTTTGTACTGGTGGCATTACCACACCAGCAAGCGGGCCATCACTTTAGACTTAGACAACCTAGAGGGTGCCAAGACCTTCCAAAAACTAATAGCCACAACGGATGTTCTAATCGAAGCAGAACCACGCAACCGACTCTCGAAATTACAGCTCGATTACCCCAGCCTGTCCGACATCAAACGCGATCTTATCCACGTTGCTGTGACCACCCATGGTCGCGACGATTCACGAAGCGACCGACCGGCAACGGACTTGACCATCATGGCGGCGTCAGGTCCACCGTGGAGTTGTGGTTACGATGACCACTCGCTCCCTCCGATTCGCGGCCCGCAGCAGGGTTATCAGACCGCGGCTCACTTCGCTTACATGTCGGCACTGACCGCTCTGCTCTACCGCGGCGTATCTGGGGAAGGGCAATTCATCGATGTGTCCATGACCGCGGCTTCCAACGTATCAACCGAAGCGGCCACCTACTCCTGGCTCGTGGCGCAGAAGACAGTACAGCGTCAAACCGGTCGCCATGCATCCGTCAGCCCATCAGGCGAAACCCAACAATTATGTGCCGACGGACGCTACGCAAATACTGGTGTTCCGCCCCGATTTCCTCATGAATTCAAGGCTTTATACGACTGGCTTAAAAGTCTCGGACTCGACCAGCAACTTCCAGAAGCGGTCTTCCTCGAAATGGGCGCTGAGTGGCAAGGGCCGTTTGATCTATCCCTAATCGGCCAAGACGATGCCATCACGGCGATTTTCGGTGCCGGCCGCGCCGCGTTGCAGTTAGTTGCGTCGCGCGTCTCCGCCCAGGATTTCTTTCTGGGTTGCCAACGTGCCGGGCTTGCCACTGGCGCCGTTAACTCGCCCGAGGAAGCATTCGAGGACGAGCACTTCAAAGCACGCGGTTTTCACACTCAGGTGCATCATGACGACATTGACCGCACGATCACGTACCCCGGAGCGCCTTATCGTTTCGAAAAAACGCCCTGGTCGATCTATCGACCCGCACCAAAACTAGGTGAACACAACGATGAAGTGATCGCCGAGCTCGATCCGTGACCGCGTTTTGAACATCAACAAACAAGATAGGGTATAACCCGCCACCGTGGTTCCAAGCCCGTCGGCGATTAACGTCGATAGGTAATTGTTCCCGCCATTACGGTCATCGCCACATCGTCTTTTGAAATCCGACCGCGCGCCTCAGACCAGGGCTTTGCGAGCAAACAGAGATCTGCAGCTTGACCAGGCGTGATCCGTCGTGGCGGACCACCCGGTGTCTCAGCGGAAGAGGTGAACATCGCGAGCGCCTGTTCCGGAGCCAGTTTTTCTTGCTCACCGATAACCTCACCAGACTGGGTTTTGCGGTGAATGGCCGCGTGCATTGCAGCCCAAGGGTCTGCACCTCCAAACGGTGCATCGGTCCCCCCGCCNAGCGGAATNCCCNCGTCAAGAAAACTTTTCGCNCGATANAGAAATTCGAGTTGTTGTGCGNCNACGNCTTCTAAATACTGATNGCCGCGTTCAGCTAAGAAATTAGGTTGAGTGACCACCCAGACCCCNACCCGNTNCATCAAGTCCAACGTCGACTCATCCACGACCGACGCGTGTTCGATTCGGTCGCCCGAAANTGAGCCGACCTCCATCAGCNCTGATAGCGTNTATACGAGTTCCGTACGGGTCACACAGTGCACGGCGANNGGCCGTCCGCANNCGTGCGCNGCGCNGATGCGTTGTTGAAACTCGTCGATTTCGGGTAGCGCATANTCNTCGAGCATGATTTTCAGCGCNCCATGACCCAGGTCCTCGTTCCCCATCAGTCGCACACGCTGACTTATATCGATATCCGACCAGGCACGTTCGACATCAGCATCATTCGAAGCGGTCGCGTCCGTAATTCCGGTGACCCCATAGCTAGCGAGAAGTCGCGATGCGGCAGCAACGTCTGCCGAATGATCGACCTCCGGGCCGAGGCGTTCGCGGATCCACTCGTCCTTGCGGAATAACTGACCGTTGCTCTCATTCATACCGACCGCTTGAAGCGCTATTGAGTTCATGAACCACATCTTCCCCGATCGATGTTGGACACGAATCGGTCGGTCCGACACCATGGCATCGAGAGTGTATCGGTCGAGCATGCCAGCAACGGATTCGTGGTACCCAATGCCCCGAATCCAGCTATCCGCTGAATCTCCGGCGTTTCTCAGAACCGATGTCAACATTTCGTCATCGACCACTTCCGGAGGACCACAACGAACGGATCGGCGCACCGCNGCAAGTGCAAATAGGTGCGCATGGTGATCATGCAAACCCGGCAGTAACGCACCGCCATCCGCCTCAAAGATCTCGGCATTGGGACGAACGAGATTTTTTCCAATGTCACGAATCTTGCCGCCATCGCAAAAGACATCCAAACCGTGATAGCCCTCGACTTCGGTGTCACGTATTAACAACATCAACGACTCCGTAATCCTGTCAATGAACGACTAAGAAACATCTAGGGGTATTCGACCAACGTGCCGATCGCAGCATGGCATATCTGATCTTCACCCTGATTTGTGCATAATCACTGTTCTCTGCCATCGACAAAGGTGCATCTTTGAACGAGCCAATGTTGCTGTCTGAGCTTAGCGCGCGATTGTACTCGGCTGCATCAGCTGAAGAATTTTCCGTCTTTTTCGACAAACCGTTCGTGCTAGTTGAAGTGGACGGGGCCGTTCCACTTCCTCCCCATCTTCCGCCATGCCCTGTCATTGCGATTACCGAAGACCCCATTCCACCCGCGCTCGCAGATGTCGTTGTCGCAAATAAAGAACAGGCGGAGTCGATTGAAAGCGCGATTTCAAACAATCCGTTAGCCTCCGCGGTTTTGGTCCAGTTGCTCCGTTACAACGAGGGGATTGGCGTCCCACAACGGCTTGTTGCTGAATCTCTGGCCTATTCAACCTTACAACACGGCAGTGAGTTTCAACGCTGGATCGGCACGCGCAAACAGCACGAACCTTCGNCACTTAATGACGAACCGGCCGTGACCGTTGAGCGGGTAGAAGANGAACTGTTCCTCACGCTGAATCGACCAGAGAAACGCAATGCCTACAACGCCGAGATGCGGGACGCCTTATGCGACGGTCTATCCCTGTTGTCCTTCGACCCCGGAATTCGGAAAGCAACCTTGCGAGGTGCAGGATCGTGCTTCAGCGCCGGCGGCGATCTCGATGAATTCGGCGAAGCCACCGATGCTGGTCTCGCTCACGTTTCTCGTGTGGCCCGTAGCGCCGGAAATTTGATGGCAAGTGTTCACGAACGTATCGAAGTACACGTTCACGGTGCTTGTATCGGTGCCGGAATCGAACTGCCAGCGTTTGCACAACATGTTCTGGCCCGACGAGACGCTTTTTTTCAGTTGCCAGAGGTGTCGATGGGTCTCATCCCTGGCGCCGGTGGCACCGCGAGTATTCTTCCAAGAATCGGTCGCCATCGGATGGCTGCTTGGGCGTTGACGGGGACACGGGTCGACGCCGAAACTGCCCTATCTTGGGGGTTGGTCGACGAGCTCGCAGATTAAGTAACGCATACGATGGATCGCATTCTCGAAATCGGTGGTTTCGCGGCCGGTTATTGCGGCCGGCTTTTTGCACAATCCGGATACGACGTCGTCCGGATTGAATCGCAATCCTNAAACCCGGGTTGGGTCAGTCANNCCGCTTCCGATTACTACCTGCATGNNGGCAAGCGTCGTATCGATACCACCGACCCCATGTTGATCGCTAATCTTGCAAGCGAAGCAGATATTGTTGTTGCAGAAGCCGCGACCGCGGATTCGCTCATGAAGCTCGGATTTAACAACTGGCCAACCCCAGTCAAGGTTTCGATCACGCCGTTTGGTGCGACGGGCCCGAAACGCAATTGGCAAGCGACTCCCGGTGTGATCTTAGCGATGGGTGGGTATACCAATCTAATGGGAGATCCAGATCGGGCACCATTGACCTTGCCCGGACACTATCCAGAGTTTCAAAGCGGTGCTTTCGCGTACACCGCCGCCAATGCATGCCGCATTGCNAACCAAGAGAACACAATCGATATCGGCATGCTCGAAGTNGTGATGGCGCTGAGTCAATTTACGACCGTCATGTGGCACTGCGCCAATACTATTCGTTCTCGGCACGGCAATGATTTTTGGACAGTGGTTCCAACCAACTTGTTCCGGTGCAGGGACGGTTGGGTTTACCTCAATATTGTTCCCACCTTCTGGGACGCGTTCGCCATTTTTTTGAATCGTCCGGAGCTACTAGTCGACAAACGCTTCAAAAGTAACGATCTTCGTTCCAAAAACCGAGACGCCCTACACAACATCATCGCCGAGAGGATTGGGGGAATGAACCGGTCCGAAATCGAACAACAGGCGACAGAAAGCCGCGTCCCCGTCGGCGTAGTCCAAACTCTATCCGAGGTGTTAGACGATCCACATCTTAAGCAACGCGAGTTTTGGCAATCTATCAGCAACGGTCACTTGACCATTCAATCACCACGGCCTGCTTGGAAAATTCATGGGGATTCCACTACCGAGCTTCGACTAACGGAGGCCGAAACAAAACGTGGCTAACGGACCATTAAACGGGATACGTATCCTTGACCTAACGCACGTGTGGGCCGGACCGCTTGCAACCCGGATCCTTGCTGACTTGGGCGCAGATGTTGTGAAGGTCGAAGCGCCCACCAGTCGAGGCCCCAGAAGTTACGGTCGGGCGACGCCGATCGGNGGTTGGGTCGGTGGCGACCCGGGTGACGAGCCCTACAACGTCAACGCAGTCTTCGTGAAGTTACAGCGCAACAAGAAAAGCTTGGCCGTTAATCTGAAAACACCGTCCGGCCGCGCTACTTTCCTCGAACTCGTCAAAAAAGCCGATATTGTCATCGAAAATTTCAGCGCACGAGCAATGCCTGCGTTGGGTCTCGANTATTCCTCTTTATCCGCCGCAAATCCGAAAATTATTTACGTCAGCATGCCCGGATATGGCATGAACGGGCCCTACCGAAATCGCGTGGCATTTGGGCCGAGTGTCGAACCTCTTTCCGGATTGACCAACGTCATGGGTTATGGGCCCAACGAACCGCGGAATACCGCCATGGCGTTGCCAGATCCCATCGCCGCGCTCAATGCGACATCGGCCGTTGTGACAGCATTGCGAAAGCGTCACCAAACCGGGCGCGGCACGTTGGTCGAAATGTCCCTGCACGAAGGAGCNGNCGCCTTTTGCGGTCCCTGGCTCATTGAGACGCAATTAGGTGAATCGGTCCAGTGCATCGGTAACCGCCATCCCAATATGGCGCCTTACGGCATCTATCGTTGTNCCGGAAGTGACGACTGGGTAGCGATCGCNTGCCGCGACAATAGCGATTGGCAAGCGCTCTGCGCGACGATACCAGGANCACTTGATGNGGCCGCCGGTCTGNGCGAGCGCGTACAGTCGCATCGCAGAATTGATCAGATAATTGAAACGTGGACGCTCCAATACAGTAAGACGGACGCGGCGGAAATTCTCCAAGATGCAAGCATCCCCGCGGGCCCTGTGAATAGCACGCCCGATATGACGTCCGATCCACAAACAATCGCTCGTAATTTTTTCGTACCGATTGAGCGCGGACCCACAGCGATTCCTGGGAATCCGATCAAGATGAACGGGCTCTCGACCTCAGACTGGTCACCTTGTCCACCACTAGGTGCAGACAATCACGAGGTACTGTCCGAGTGGCTTGATTATTCCGAAGAAGAAATAGATGCGCTCGAATGTTCTGGCGTCATTGTGAATCGTCCGCCCGCGTAGCTATACGGTTAGGCTAATCTTTCTTTTACCACCCTGCGGAGTAATTTTCCGGTCTCGTTGTACGGCAGTTCGTCCCAGAACTCGATGCGCTCAGGCACCCGTGACGAACGCATATGTTCCTTGACCCACTCCTGTAGCTCTTCGGCCATCACCTCATCCGCAATTACGACAGCCGCCACGACCGCCTCACCCCATTCTTCACTCGGCATCCCCACTACCGCCACATCGCTCACCGCAGGATGCTCGAGTAGTACATCCTCAATTTCACCGGGGGACATGTTCTCCCCGCCCCTGACGATGACATCGTCTGCACGTCCATCAATGAAAAGGAAACCTTCAGCGTCAACGAAACCAGCGTCTCGAGTTGGGAACCAACCATCGTTATCGACGACACTTCCACGTCCTTCGTATTCTCCCGAGACTTGTTCACCTCGCACATAGATCTCGCCACGCTCGCCTACCGGTTGCACGGACCCTTCCTCGTCACGTATTTCAAGTTCGATGCCGGGTAATGGAACGCCTACCGACACCAAGCGTCGCCGTATACTTTCTTCATCACTCGCCGCGGCAAGTCGGTGTTCATCCGGGCCCAGAACGGTAATCGTAGAACTCGTTTCAGTGAGGCCATANGCATTCGTAAAATCGGTGCCCGGAAATAATTCCATCGCGCGCTGAATCACTGAGAGCGGCATTTTCCCGCCGCCATACGAGAGCGACTGAAGATGCGGCATGTCTGCATTCTTCGCGCCGTCAAGCTCTTCGACAATACGCGAGAGCATGGTCGGCACAACGAAGGCCGTCGTGATCTTCTCGTCATGTGCTATCTGAACCCACTTCTCGGCACTGAAGTTCGCCAGCTGAACCACTCTACGACCCGAATACACGGAGCTCAAAACTGCCGCAATCCCAGCGATGTGATACGGCGGAACACACACTAACGCAGCTTCTTCCTCGTCGGCCCCCATGAACTCGACGGATCCGAGTATGTAAGAAACCAGATGCTTTTGGCGCAGTACGGCAGCTTTCGGCGCCCCCGTCGTCCCACTCGTGAACAGCAATACTGCGGTGTCTTCAGGGTCCATCGACCAAGGATCGGGCGCTTCACCTGAAACACGGGCTTGCCCAACAAAATCTGTACGAGACGACACTTGGACGCCCTCTCGATCGCGGAACCCAGCAACTCGTTCCGGTTCTGTCACCAGATATGCCGGCGTGATTCGGTCGATNAGGCTGTCNATCTCAGGGTCGGTCAAACGATAGTTAAGAGGTACGTACGGTATTCCAGCCCAACCGCTCGCAAAAAGGCCTATGGGGATACCGATATTGGAGATATCGAGCATCGCGAGCCGGCCAGCATCGCTGCCTCGAAGGATCGCGGCCATGTTGCCCGCCGCGTCGAAGAGTTCTTGGTAACTAATCGATACGTCCATCTCCGGATCAACAAAAGCGATACGCTCGGGACAACCCGATGCCGCCATCTCCAACAACATCATAATGTTCATGGACCGTTTTTCTCCCGTTCGTAGGGGTAACTTCGAGCTCGCGTCGTTTCGACCTTCGCGATCGAGTGGCCGCGGGTTCGACTAGTCCGTCTTAGGCAACTTCTTGGCGTCCTTGACCTTCAGAGCTTCTCCGCCCGCCGATAGCGAGCCATCGCCCGGTTTGACGCACAACAGCTCAAGACCACCGTCTTCGTTTACGTAACGCTTACCGAGAGCCGTGCCTTCAGCATAGTCGGCGTCCACATCGCCACCGGCATTGCCCTCGCCGTCCGTCATTGGCGCTCCACCACACTGCAACTCGAAGTCCCCATCCGGGGCCGAAATAATCATAATTTCTGTTGCACAGACTGTGCTTTTTAGTCGCTGACCAGCCGCTAACCCTGCCATCACTTCTACCTCTATCCATCACTCGGGTCGAGATTGTACAAAATCAATTGTCTCCAAGCAGCGCAATCAACATAGCCTCTTTCTCCGCTTCGGAGTGATCACGCACGCTTTTGATTTCTGCTGAGTCGAAACCGAGCGCGGCCATCACCTCTTCTGTGTGTTCGCCCAGTGGCGGCGGCGGTCCCGGGGCTTTGGTTGGGGTATCGCTGAACGCCATAAGCGTTCCTACAGTGGATGTTTTTCCTGAACCCGGCAGATCGATATCCACGACGTAGTCGTTAGCAATATTTTGTGGATCAGTACGAACGTCTTCGTGATTACGAACCCGCTCCCAAATGATCTCCGGTTCGGTCGAAAAAAACGCTTCCCACTCTTCCATCGTATGAAGTGCAATCGCGGTCTTCATGAGATCACGAATTTCGGCCAATCCATCATCAGATCCCGCAACTCCGATTCGCTTTCCTGGCGTATCCCATTGCTCAAGAAGTAACGCTTCAGGCATGTCGACAAACAACCAAAACGTAGTCCATGACTCATCGGTCATCGCAGCCACATACATGATGGGTACATCATCTCTAGTCATGTACACACCGTAAGGCGCTTTGAGGTTCGGATGATGCGAACCTTCCCGGGTGAGGGGTACACGCGTCATAAATGAGTGTTGCAATTCCCACATTTGCAGCCACAACTGCGCCCCCAACGAAGATGTTTGGATAAGCTGTCCTCGTCCAGTTTGCTCTCGCGCTAACAATCCTGTCACACAGGCGAGCGCCGTTTGCATCCCTCCTGCATGATCTGCAATGGCAGCGCCCGGAGGCATGGGTACTTCGCCACCCGCGCCCGAAAGACCGGTAATACCACCTCGCGCCTGCGCNGCTCCATCCAACATGGCCTTGTCCGCTTCAGGACCTTTGGGCCCGAATCCATTCACATGACCCACAACCAATCTCGGATGTCGCTTCGTAACCTCGTCTAGTTCAAGCCCGATGCGGGCTAAAGCCGACGCCCGGTAATTGCTTATAAATACATCCGCGCTTTCCAGCAACCGTTCCATGACCTTCAGCCCCATTTCCGTTTTTAGGTCCAGCGAGACCGAGCGCTTCCCCTTGTTCATCGCCACGAATTGCGAACCGTAAGCCGCGGCGGGTAGCGTGTTGTTGACGCCTCGATGGTATCGACTTGCATCTCCCATCGGCGGTTCAATTTTGATGACGTCTGCCCCCATGGCACTAAAGAAAAATCCCACCGCTGGCCCTTGAATCGCCACCGCAAGTTCTACGACACGAACTCCCTCTAGTGGACCTGTCATTCGAACGCCCCCATAAACACGATGTCTGAGTGTATGATTTATTACTCATGATGAGTCAAGCCGTTCAATATATGGCACGCACACGCGCGTACTACGAAGCCCAAGGCTTTGAGGTTCCCTACACGTGGGCNCACTTTGACGAAATTCCGTTTACACCGCTCGCCCGCCCCCTTCAAGAGTCCAAAGTCGCCCTNATCACTACGGCGGCGCTTTACGATCGCGATGCTGACGACGTTCGCAAAGTCGCCACTCACACAACCTCAAAAATTCCGGAAAGGCTTTACGCCAACGACCTATCCTGGGATAAGCAAGCGACGCATTTGAACGATCTTGGGTCGTACTTCCCCTTAGCGACGTTAAAGCAATTGGTACGAGACCGCCGGATCGGTTCCATTTGCGCAAACTTTTATTGCGCACCAACCGAATACAGTCATCGCCGAACGATGGAAGCGGATGCTCCGGAAATCCTTGAGCGTTGTCGTCAGGACAATGCCGACATTGCGCTTCTCGTCCCGTTGTGACCCGTCTGCCATCAAACCGTGTGTTTGATCGCCCGGCACCTTGAAGCTCATGGAATGCCAACGGTTATTCTCGGGTCCGCGCAAGATATCGTTGAACATTGCGGCGTGCCCCGTTTTCTNTTCACCGATTTCCCTCTCGGCAACCCCTGCGGTAAGCCATATGACNCAGAGATGCAGCTCTCCACCGTATCCCACTGCTTCGATGTTCTCGAAGANGCAACGACGGCCGGATTAACNGTCGCCAGTCCATTCCANTGGGACGGTGACGAAACTTGGCGCGATCGCTACCTTGAGATACGCAACGAGGATCGAGAAAAACTTCGCCTCAAGGGCGAGGAAAGGAAAGCGCAAAGAAAAGCTCTTAGAGCTGCCGGCAGAGTCAGAACCGAGTAGCCGCTCACAAGAGATGAGCTACGGCATCGCGTTCCTCAACTAATTCACTTTCCGTAACAGTCATTTTTTGGCGACTAAATTCGTTGATCTGGCGATCTTGAACAATTCGCCAATCGCCCCGTTCGCAAGTGACCGGGAAGGAGTAGATCAACCCTTCTTCAATGCCATAACTTCCATCACTGATTACACCCATNCTAACGACCTCGCTTGTACCGCCCATCCAGTCACGTACATGATCGATGGCAGCATTGGCGGCCGACGCCGCGCTTGAAGCGCCTCTTGCCGCGATGATCGATGCGCCGCGCTGCTGAATCGTTGGGATGAATTCGTTTTCGTACCAATCCATATCGACCAGATCCATCGCTCGTGTGTCCCGCACCGTTGCCGAAAGTAAATCCGGGTACATGGTCGCTGAGTGATTTCCCCAAATCGATACGCCTTTGATTTGGCTGACCGAGCAGTCGGTCCTTGCCGCCAGCTGCGCAATGGCACGGTTGTGGTCAAGACGCGTCATCGCCGTAAAGTTGTTGGGGTCGAGATCAGGAGCGTTTCGTTGGGCGATGAGGCAATTCGTATTCGCGGGATTTCCTACCACGAGTACCTTTACGGTTCCCGAGGCGTGATCGTTGAGCGCTTTGCCCTGCACAGAGAAAATTGCAGCATTCGCTTCGAGTAGTTCTTTGCGTTCCATGCCTGGACCCCGTGGTCGCGAACCAACGAGTAGCGCGATATCGGCATCTCGAAACGCAACACCTGGGTCATCCGACGTTTCAACCGCGTCAAGCAGGGGAAAAGCACAATCATCGAGTTCCATAACCACACCTTCGAGAGCATCCATTGCCGGGGGAATCTCGAGAAGTTGCAATACGACGGGTTGTTTCTCGCCCAGCATGGCGCCCGCCGCTATCCGGAAAACCAACGCGTAACCAATCTGGCCGGCAGCCCCGGTCACCGTGATCCGAATTGGATCGATCATGCTTTGCCCCTTTTCATGGGCCTTGAGAGGCGCCGNATTCTAACCTTGTTCCAATGCCAATGCGCACCGTCCGTCAATCCGAATACTCGTGATACCAGATCCGTTTTGCNCTCAACTCGAGCGCTTTAACCACGAATGGAACGACATCTTGCGGAAGCGTTTCCGGCAGAAACCAGCCAAGTTCTGAACACTTGGCGGGTTCTCCGATTTCAGCCCTACCGGTCCATTCGGACGCCTCGAAAATGAAATCGATACCACCCAGGAAAGGCATAACGATCAACGGCCGTATCGCACTTGGCTCGATACAGGCCTCTTCCTTGCATTCTCGCATTGCCGCGTCGGACAGAGTTTCCCCGGCTTGGAGGTGTCCACCCGGCGGTCCTAAGTAGCCATCCATAACCCCCGTCCCCTTCCGACGAAGTAGCAATAGTCGACCCCTTTCATCAAAGATCAATGTGTGTGCGACGACGGGAAACGTTGCCCTTTCCATGCCCGGGATGATGGCACGGACCGGATAAATTATGTTTGGAATAAACACGCGTCCCGAACCCTTGGCGATCGAAAACACAGCCCGTCTCACCCTATGTGCTGTGGGATCGGAAGGCTCTAATCAAAGAGCGAATCTCGAACCCCTTGCATCATGTATTGGAGTGCGGGCCAGACATCGGTTATGTGCAAGTCGCCGAGGACAATGGGTCTACGAGGGCAATACAGCGACGCATCGGTTTTCAGTCGCTGCACCGGACCTGACAGCGCATCCGTGGCACGTTGGATCAAAAGTCACGTGATTCCCCTTAACACTTGATAACACTATTTATTTTTGAGAACGTCCCTAGTCCCCCGCGCACCTGTAGTAGCCCGAGGATGGGGATGGAAGGACTCTCAGCCAAGTTTTAAGGGCGAGTGCAATAACCGCATAAGTCGGCTAGGTGCTGCTCGCCTAACGGAGGCAACAAAGCGGCGCATGAACGAGCTTTCGCGACAGCTAACTCTCGGTATGCCNGCTCGGCGTGGTCTCTATGACCCTGCGTTAGAAAAAGATGCCTGTGGCGTTGGATTCATTTGCGATATCAAGGGCCGGGCAAGCAGGGCNATCATGGTTGACGCTAACNACATGAATTGCTGCATGGTCCATCGCGGCGGCGTAGGTTACGAGAAAAACACAGGCGATGGCGCGGGTATTCTTACCGCCTTGCCTACCCATTTTCTGCGNCGCGTCGCTCGCGATGAATTGGATGCCGANTTNCCCCAGGATGGNGCTTTTGGCGCAGGTATCGTATTCCTGCCGCGTGATTCGGNCGAACGAACGCACTGCAAACGAGTTTTCGAATCTACCATTGTAGAAGCGGGTCAGCGCCTTATCGGGTGGAGAGAACTTCCGATAGAGCCAGATCGGGCCGATATCGGTGCTGCAGCTCGGGCAGCGATGCCGGCGATGGAACAGATCCTAATCGCGTCAGACGAAGGGCTCGAACGAGATGCCCTCGAGCGCAAGCTGTACTTGATCCGAAAACATGCAACGCAGCAATTACGTTCGAACGAAGATCTCGTCGAACGATCGTTGTTCTACGTATGCAGTCTTTCGACCAAAGTCATCGTCTACAAAGGCATGCTGACACCGCACCAACTGTTTGATTTTTTCCCTGATCTCGCCGACAACGACTACGAAACGCATTTGGCCATGGTCCATTCGCGTTTTTCTACCAACACCTTTCCCTCATGGGATCGCGCCCAGCCAAACCGATTTATGAGCCATAACGGCGAAATTAATACTTTGCTCGGCAACAAGAATTGGATGAATGCGCGTGAAGGAACGGCACAATCTGACCTCTTTGGTAGCGATCTACAAAAGCTCTTCCCAGTGGTCGAACCCGACTGCTCGGACTCCGGCACGTTCGACAACGTTCTCGAATTCTTGCGCATGACAGGACGGACCCTCCAAGAATCCGTCCTCATGATGATCCCAGAGGCCTGGCAGCAACACACCACAATGGCTCCCAATAAAAAAGCGTTTTATGAATACAACTCCTGCGTATTGGAGCCTTGGGACGGACCCGCATCGATTGCATTTACGGATGGAACCTATATCGGAGCCGTCCTCGACCGAAACGGTCTGCGGCCCTCTCGCTACTACATTACAGACGANGATAAATGCATCATGGCCTCGGAGGTCGGCGTAGTCGATATACCGCCCGAGCGAGTGGTCGAAAAGGGTCGGCTGCAGCCCGGTCGTATTTTCCTCATCGATTTCGAAGCCGGCCGTATGATTCCAGACGAAGAAATCAAATCGGATTGGGCTCAACGACAGCCTTATGGTGAATGGCTTGCGAATGAGCGCATCGAATTGACTGATCTCACGTTAAAGAAACCGGTACCCGGTCTCGATGCCGACTCTCTATTAACCCGCTCCCAGGCGTTCGGCTACACGGTCGAAACCCTCCAGTTCATGCTACTTCCAATGGTNAGAGAACTACGGGACCCNCTNGGCTCGATGGGAAATGACGCGGCCTTAGCCGTCATGTCGGACAAGCCACGTATGCTGTACGACTACTTTAAACAATTGTTCGCGCAAGTCACCAATCCGGCCGTTGATTCAATCCGCGAAGAAGTGATCATGGCCTTGGAGTGCTACATTGGACCTGAAGCAAACTTGCTCAGCACGACGCCGCAACACGCTCATCGCCTCCGTATTCCGCACCCCGTCCTCTCAAATGAAGAACTCTCGTTACTGAAAAACATNGATCACCGTGGTTGGAAGGCCAAGTCCATCGATATTACGTTTCCAACNGGATCTGGACGCGATGGCTTACTGAAATCGTTGGATCGAATCGCGTCAGAAGCTATTGACGCCATTGGTGATGGAAGCAAACTCATCGTGTTATCCGATCGGGCGGTCGATGAAGATCGCGTCGCGATAAGCGCTCTCCTCGCCGTCGGAACCGTACATCATCATCTCGTCCGTCATCACGCGCGTACACGTATCGGTATGGTTCTCGAAACCGGTGAGGCGCGAGAAGTCCATCACCATTGCCTTTTGGTCGGGTTCGGTGTGGACGCCGTCAACCCCTATTTGGCGTTCGAGTCGTTATGGCAGGCCCGTCGCGATGGGTATCTTGAAGACGCAACTCACGTCCACGATGACGACGATGTTGTCGAGGCATACAAGAAGGCATCCGGTAAGGGCATGCTCAAAGTCATGGCGAAGATGGGGATATCAACCCTGCAGTCATACAAAGGAGCGCAAATCTTCGAGGCCGTCGGCCTTGCCGAGGAAGTCATCGATCGAGCCTTTACCGGTACCGCGAGTCGTGTCGAAGGTGCTGGATTTGAGGTACTCGCGGAGGAAATGCAACGACGCCACGCCATCGGGTTCCCCGGCCGAGAGGTGGTTGCAGAACCCGTCCTGCCCAACCCGGGGGACTTTCATTGGCGGCTTGGAGGCGACCGCCACATGTGGGACCCGGAGGCCGTGGCCGACCTCCAATCGGCTGCAAGAACAAATAATGAAGACGCCTACTGGAGATTTGCCGACCACGTCAACAANACCAATACCCGAGAAACGAACCTTCGAGGTTTGTTGTCGTTCAAAACGACGACNACCNCTCCCATCCCCCTCGAAGAAGTCGAGCCGGAGACCGAGATCATCAGGCGTTTCGCCACCGGGGCAATGAGTTTCGGCTCGATCTCGGCCGAAGCGCACGAATCGCTCGCCATCGCAATGAATCGAGTCGGCGGCAAGTCCAATACTGGTGAGGGGGGTGAAGACCCGAATCGTTTTCAGCCAATGGAGAATGGCGATTCTAAGCGGTCGGCGATCAAGCAAGTCGCCAGTGGTCGCTTCGGCGTGACGGCAAACTATTTAGCCAATTCAGACGAACTGCAAATCAAGATCATTCAGGGCGCAAAACCCGGTGAAGGGGGTGAATTACCCGGCCGTAAAGTCGATGACTACATCGCGAGCATCCGGNACTCAACACCAGGCGTTGGGTTAATCAGCCCACCACCTCACCATGATATTTATTCCATCGAAGACATCGCTCAGCTTATCCACGACCTCAAGAATGCGAACCCTTCCGCACGAATCAGTGTCAAATTGGGCGCCGCGATCGGTGTCGGTGCGGTCGCCGCGGGGGTAACCAAAGCGCGTAGCGACCACCTTGTCATTGCCGGCGATACCGGTGGCACTGGCGCGTCAGCTTTAACATCGATTAAGCACGCGGGTGTGCCTTGGGAGCTTGGTATTGCTGAAGCTCACCAAACACTGGTCATGAACAATTTGCGTTCGCGAGTGGTATTGCAGACGGACGGGCAGCTCAAAACCGGACGAGACGTAGCCATTGCCATCTGTCTGGGAGCCGAGGAGTTTGGTTTCGCCACAGCACCTTTAGTGGCGCTCGGATGCATCATGATGCGCAAATGCCATTTAAATACTTGTCCCGTCGGCATCGCGACGCAAGATCCCGAGCTACGCAAAAAATTCGCGGGAGCACCGGAGCANGTCGTGAATTATTTTTTCATGGTCGCGAAAGAACTGCGCTTGCTCATGGCCAAACTTGGCTTCAGCAATGTTAATAAAATGATCGGGAGAGTTGACCTATTGGACGTTGATCCTNCNGTCGACCACTGGAAAGCAAGAGGCCTCGATCTGTCAAGAATACTCAGTAGAGCAGAAGAACCTGAAAATTGTCTCGGCGTTTATTGTGTCGACGAACAAGACCACGGTTTAGACCGCGCTCTCGATAATAAGCTCATTGAACTCTCCGAACCTGCGCTCGCGAACGGCACAAAGGTTCGCGCTGAACTCGAAATCCGGAACACGAATCGAGTCGTCGGTGGACTGCTGTCTAACCAGATTATTTGTCGACGCGGTCCGGAGATGCTGCCCGACGACAGCATCCACTTCAAATTCAACGGTAGTGCTGGACAAAGTTTCGGTGCTTGGCTTGCTCAAGGCGTCACCCTCGAAGTCGAAGGCGATGCGAACGATTACGTCGGCAAAGGGCTTTCCGGCGGAAGACTGATCATTTACCCACCCAAAGCAAGCCGTTTTGTCGCNGAAGAGCAAGTNTTAATCGGCAACGTTGCTTTATACGGAGCAACNGCGGGCGAGTGTTTCTTTCGAGGTGTGGCGGCCGAACGTTTCTGCGTTCGTAATAGTGGAGCTCATNCCGTCATTGAGGGCGTCGGAGACCATGGTTGCGAGTACATGACCGGAGGAATGGTCGTAGTCCTAGGTCCAACCGGCAGGAATTTTGCTGCCGGTATGAGTGGTGGTACCGCGTATGTATACGACCCCAACGGATCGTTCTCCGATCACTGTAATACGGATATGGTTGAACTCGAAAAAGTACAAGAACGAGGCGACGTCGATGCGTTAAAGGCTCTAATCGATAAACACGCGATCTATACGGGCTCGACTACAGCGAATGNATTACTCGACGACTGGGCTGCATCCGTTGGCGCATTTGTGAAGGTAATGCCCACCGACTTCAAACGGGTACTTGAAGAACGGAAACTGGCTGCAGAAATTGCACAGGACCAAGGTGATTAAGCTAATTGACCATGGCCATACAACACACGGCTAATCATGGGTAAGACCACTGGATTTATCGAGTTTCGACGCGAAGCGGCTCCGTACCGAGACGCCGACGAACGCCTTCTCGACTTCGACGAAATCTATACGCAACCGGACTCGACACACCTTGAACGACAGGGGGCTCGATGCATGGATTGCGGCGTCCCTTTTTGTCAATCCAACGCGCCTCGCGAGCATCGTATTGGTCGAGCCGGATGTCCCATACACAACCTGATTCCGGAATGGAACGATCTCGTCTACCGCGGTCAGTGGCGTGATGCGCTAGATCGATTACATGCAACGAACAACTTTCCCGAATTTACGGGGCGTGTATGCCCCGCGCCTTGCGAGGGAAGTTGCGTCCTCGGCATTACCGATCCGCCCGTGACCATCAAGAACATCGAAATGGCAATCATCGATCGAGGTTTCGAAGAAGGGTGGGTGCAACCACAACCCCCACTTTCGCGAACGGGAAAATCTATCGCCATCGTCGGATCAGGACCCGCTGGCTTAGCGGCTGCAGCACAACTNAATCGCGTTGGCCATTCGGTNACCGTCTACGAACGATCCGATCGGATCGGTGGTTTGTTGATGTACGGAATACCTAATATGAAGCTCGATAAAATAGGCGCGGTCGAACGCCGTATCGACCTCCTCCGACGTGAAGGTATTGAATTCAAGACCAGCATCGACATCGGCGACGGCTCCGGTAATACGTTTGACGCAATAAAGCTCATCGCCGATAACGACGCGCTTCTTTTAGCAACCGGGGCGACCACGCCTCGAGATCTTCCAATACCCGGTCGGNATTTGAAGGGCATTCACTTTGCAATGGANTTTCTGACAAAAAATACACGCAGCCTTTTGGACTCCAATCTAGAGGACGGCCAATACATCGACGCGCACGATAAAGACGTTATCGTCATTGGCGGAGGCGATACGGGCACCGATTGTCTGGGTACATCTCTCCGACACGGTTGTCGTTCACTAACCAATTTCGAAGTGTTTCCTGCGCCTCCCAAGGAAAGGTCACCATCTAACCCATGGCCCGAGGATCCCGTCATTTTTAAGGTTGACTACGGCCACGCGGAGGCAGCAGCGNGATTTGGCGCCGACCCTAGAACATGGGCAATAGATTCACTCAAATTTCTCGACGACGGGCACGGCAATGTGGCGGGCATCGAAACCGTCGACCTTGAGTACGAGGGAGGTCGACGCACAACGCTACCCAACACAGAACGAACCTGGGACGCCAATTTAGTCATTTTGGCGATGGGCTTTCTGGGACCAGAACACTACTTATCGACAGCCCTCGGCCTAGAGCTAGACCAAAGNTCTAACTACGCTGCAGCTAAAGGCTCTTATCAGACAAGTATTCCCAACGTCTTCGCAGCAGGTGACTGTCGGAGTGGACAGAACATTGTTGTTCGAGCGATCAACGAAGGGCGAGAGGCTGCCCAATCGATCGATCAGCATCTGATGGGATCTTCAGTGTTACCTGGTTGACCAGTCGTCGCGACGCTTTAACCTTCAGACGACTCGCTCCCAGCCGCGAGCGTTTGTTCTAGTTTTCGTTGAGGAATGTCACCTTCAATCGATACTTCTCCGATTCGTTTTGCCAACACAAACCGCATTCGCCCTGCCATTACTTTTTTATCCATTGCCATTGCTTCAAGCATCACTGAGACGGGGCACTTTGGGGGCACCACGGGCAGACCGTACGCCTCAATCAAACACCTCAGTCGATTTGCCGTGTCGGGCTGACAGATATCCATGCGCAGCGACAAATCTGCCGCCATGACCATGCCAATNGCAACCGCTTCNCCGTGAAGGTATGACCTAAATTCTGTNACCGTTTCTATCGCATGAGCAAATGTGTGGCCGAAGTTCAACACCGCCCTGACGCCCACTTCTCGCTCATCCTCAATAACGATTCCCGCTTTGAGTTGGCAAGAGCGGTAGACCGCATATTCCATAGCACTNGGCTCGCGGGCAAGCAGGGGTNCCACATTTTCTTCGAGCCAGCCAAAAAATGCCGGATCTGCGATTACACCGTATTTAATAACTTCGGCGATCCCCGCTAAATATTCGCGATCCGGAAGCGAATTAAGCGTATCNGTATCCGCAACCACCCGATTTGGTTGATAAAAGGCCCCAATNAGATTTTTTCCTGACGANTGGTTGACCGCCGTCTTCCCGCCCACCGACGAATCGACTTGAGCAAGTAGTGTGGTNGGTACTTGCACGTAACCGACGCCTCGTTGATAGCTCGCCGCCGCATAGCCTGCAACATCTCCGATGACGCCTCCGCCCAACGCGATGATGGTGCTATCGCGGTTGTGACCTCCGTCGACAAGGCGGTCGATCACTTCGGAAAATGTCTTGAGACTCTTGAATTCTTCGCCATCACCGATCTCAATCACATCGAGTTCTCGGTCTATCGCCTTAGTCAACGTCTCGAGATACAAATCCGCGACGATTGCATTCGTTATCACCGCCACCTTGGAACCAAGGGTNNCAAGCCAAGATGCCTTTCTGCTCATAACGCCCGAACCGATTAGGACACGGTANCCACGATCCTCGCTTAAGACGATGTCAACATGCGCAACCAACTTACAATCCTTCCTTTCCGATAGCGTCCCGATGCCACTGAGCAACCTCCCGCGCGACTTTTCGAATGCTTGAGCCATCTGAGACGAACGTACGATCAGCAACGCTCTCATACAAAGGGCCTCGTTCGCGTGCAAACGCCTCCAGCGTTGCCGCAGGGTCCACATCTTGCAACAGCGGTCTTCGGCGATCCTTTCGAGTACGCTCTGCCAAGAGACTTATCGGACTTGTNAGGTAGGCGACGTATCCGCGATCAGAAAGAACTCGCCGATTCTCTTCCCGCAAAACCACGCCACCGCCCGTCGCGAGCACGATCCCGTCCATTGGAGTTAGATCGTTGATGACCTGCATTTCTCTTTCCCGAAATCCATTCTCGCCTTCGACATCGAATATCCAGGCAATCTCTGCACCGGCACGGGTTTCGACTTCATGGTCAGAATCGTAGAACGAATAACCGAGCTCGTCGGCAAGTTGTCTACCCACGCTCGACTTCCCGACGGCCATAAGACCGACTAGAAAGACACTTCTGTGTTTCATGACAGCCTCGTCAAAGATGCTGTTTCGATTTTACCCTGTGCCTTCGTTACACACAGCAAACGTTTAGCCCAATTCNTGATCACNCGTTNGTGAAATCCGTATCCGTTCCACNAGACCATTCAATTACGACCACAGTATCACCACGTGNCGTNAACATCGGTATTCAAGATATCGCGCACAAACATTGACGGCGTTCTAGCGCCACGTACCGCTCAAGAGTACATTCGCCCACACCCACTGATTTTGACCACGCACCAGCAAATTGAATTGTCTGAATTCGTCATGTGACCCGACAGCTATGCGAGGACGGCGTTTATAGTCTGATGCTCAGGTACGCACAAACCNTCAGATACTTTGTTATGGATTGCTGCCTGTGGTNTGTGCGGCAGCGTGGCGATCTTTGCAGCCGTCTTTCTATATTTGGATCCACAAATACCTGACGCCGAAACCTACCGGCACTACCAACTAGAAACACCGTTGCGNATTTACGCCGACGACGGTGAATTACTCGCCGAATTTGGTAACCGCCGGCTCATTCCCATCGGATTGAAACAGATTCCTCAATATTTCAAGGATGCGCTGGTTTACACCGAAGACAAACGCTTTTACGAGCATGGTGGCGTTGATTGGATCTCGCTCGCCAACGACGTCGTAAAACTGCTGGCTAATCCCTCGGTCCTTACGGGCGCATCAACGATAACGATGCAACTACCCCGTAACGTCGCCGATCTGTCCCGCGAACAAACCTTCGTACGAAAGTTCAAAGAAATGCTATTGGCACTCAAAATTGANCAGGAGCTATCGAAAGAGGAGATTCTAGAGCTCTATATCAACGTCGTTCCATTTGGTAAACGCGCCTACGGTCTTGAGGCCGCCGCTTACACCTACTATGGCAAGTCCGCCAGGAAACTGAACCTGCCACAACTNGCTATGNTGGCAGGGATTCCAAAACGACCAGAAGCAGGAAATCCTATCAACGGNCCGGTATGGGCGCTGAAACGCCGTAATTTGGTTCTACGCCGTATGCTCCAAAACCAAATCATTAATGACCGCCAGTACGACGCTGCCATCGCCGCTCCGATCACAGCGAACATTCACCATCGTGACGTCGATCTTCATGCTCCGTACCCCGCTGAATGGGTAAGGCGCGACCTAATCGAACGCTACGGTCGCGACATCTATAGCGGGTTCGTCGTGCGCACCACCATTGACGCCACCCATCAAGCCACTGCTCAGGCCGCTGTCAGAACCCATCTGCAGGCCTATGATCGGCGCCACGGCTATCGGGGCCCCGATGGCCACGTTCGCGTCCCAGTAGACGAGCAATCCTTGGATGCTTACTCGAAGAGCTTCGAAACACGACGACCTACCGGTGAACTTGAACCTGGAGTAGTGATTTCGACCGACGGAGACGGCGTCGACGTGCTTCGCGCGAACGGAGACACCGTAGTCATTTCTCGTGAAGGCTACCGTTGGGCGCGGCCATATATCGATACGGACAGCCGCGGCAGGACGCCCCGTCGCGCAGACGAAATTCTCACCCCAGGCGATCTCATTCAGATAACAGCCAAGAACGAGCAGTGGAACCTCGCCCAGATACCCAATATCCAAGGTGCTTTAGTTGCCCTCAACCCGAAGTCTGGCGCTGTAACGGCATTGGTTGGGGGATTTGATTTCTCGAGAAATCAGTACAACCACGCGGTCCAAGCAGCTCGTCAACCAGGTTCGAGTTTCAAACCGTTTGTTTACTCGGCGGCGCTCCAACACGGGGTCACGCCGGCCAGCGTTTATCTGGACGCTCCTTTGGTCTTTGCGGACGAAAATCTCGAGCAACTCTATCGGCCCAGGAATGACAGCGGCGAATACAACGGACCTACACGACTTCGAGAAGCTCTGTACCGTTCCATCAACTTGGTATCCATGCGCGTACTGCTTGACGTTGGTGCAGGCAGGGTACTTCGGTACGTANGCCGTTTTGGGTTCGAAACCGATAACTTTCCCCGTAACACCCAGCTCGCAATCGGCGGCGGGACAATGGCCGTTACGCCTCTCGAAATGGCCAGTGGTTATGCGGTTTTGGCCAACGGCGGATACAGAGTCACGCCGCACATCATCGCGCGCATCGAAGCACTCGATGGCTCCATCATTTTTGAAACCGACCATCCAGTGGTATGTCGCATTTGCGAGTCTGGCGTGGCTTCTCCCATAAACGGCGCGCCTCGTGTCATCGAAGAGCGCAACGTTTTTATCATTAATTCAATGCTCCGCGACGTAATTAAACGCGGGACAGGCCGTGGTGCACTCCAACTCCAAAGAACAGACCTGTCCGGCAAAACGGGGACGACCAACGAGGCAGCCGACACCTGGTTCAATGGCTTTCATGCAGATCTCGTAACGTCTGTCTGGGTTGGATTTAGTAATCACAAGCCTATCGGTTCAACGGAATATGGCTCAACGACGCCGTTACCTATTTGGATCGACTTTATGCGAGAAGCTCTTAAGAGCACACCCGAAACATCGTTCACCCAACCCTCAGGGGTGGTCAGCGCTAAGATTGATCCACGAACTGGACGGCTCGCTCCGCCCAATCAGGAAGACGCCATCTTTGAGTATTTTTTTGACGAAGACGCTCCGTCTTCAGATGCAAGGCCTCTAAACAACTCGATGCCCAATGTTGTGCGGCCGGAGGACGTTTTTTAGCTGGTCTTCAAGACTATCCCGAAGCGGCGATGACAACTAACCAAATCCAAGCGCCCAACGCACCGCAAAAACTCAACGAACGCAGCATTGCGACGCCACGGATGTAGAAAACGGCGTGCAGAATTCGGGCAATCACAAAAATGACNGAAGCCGTCCCAGCTTGATCCGCATTCCCAGTGAAATGAACCAACGCCAGCCCAACCAGAAAAAGTGCTAATGCTTCCCATGCGTTCGCCTGCGCCGCATATGCACGTGCGCCCGCACCTTCTAGCAACGCNGCCTGGCCTCGCGGATTGTCGTTGTCGACAGTGCCAAGATTCGTCCGTCGAAAATAACCACCAACACCGGCTAGAACATACGGTAGCAGTGCAACGATCATTAGACACCAAAGAGACAAAGTCACTTTACTCTCTCCTTCTCAATACGATTTGATCTGNGGACGGTCTAATAAATAATCCAAAGGGCGCCGCAGCTTTAACGAAGCACCACCTCGATTTCATTCGACGATTTTCACGAAATCTCCGGCGCGAGGTTCACCATTGGGGTGACCCCCATTNAAAAGACGCAAAGACTCTTCCGGGTATCGTCTAATCGCAGTTCTGCTCGCTAATTTGGCATAAGTGTCGTGAGGGTTCGCAACTAGAACTTTTACCCGTCGCGTGTTCGCCATGTGTACATCTGCGGCAGTCATTCCTCGAAGNGTCTTTAATGTCTCGACGAATACGCTGCGGAAGGCGTCGACATCAATATTCGGACCCGCCTCTCCCCGAAACAGAAACACGTGCTTTCCGCGGTATATGATGCCGATCAGNGCTAGCTGAGTTTCGGAACCTTCCACTTCAAGCTCGCCGACGTAGTTTTTCAGGCCGTTGAGATCAACCTCTGCTCCACTAACAACGTCATCCCGTTTCAGAACATCGACAACGTATTCTTTTGGACTTGTGCGTTTTACTGGCTCATGCCGAGCAACGCTAATCTGGGCCTCTTTCTTTCCGCCCGGTGCTTTGCCCACTACTTGGGACGGCGTATTCGTTACGNTCCAATTGTCGGGAAAGTCGACCGCAATCCTCAATCCTCCGTGATAGAAAGTTTGACCTCTAACTAGCCCAGCTGCNGCTTCGTCTCCGTACGCCAATCCATCAATTAAGGACCAAAAATCTCCAACTTGTTCGGTGACTCGGTCCGGTAACTGGCTTTGGGCATAAGTAACGACTTCGTGTAGTCGCTTATCGTTTTTCGGATGAGACGAAAAAAGCCCATGGTAAGTCGACGGCAGATTCGCCACCTGCTTAGAGAACAATTCTTGGTCCTTCAAGACTTGAACGACTTCAATCATGGCAAGNGGGTTATAGCCCGACCGAGCGAGAAATTCGGCGCCGTAGCGATCCGCTTCTAGTTCCATCTCCCGACCGTAGCCAGAGAGTAAGGTGGTGGTCGCAACGTTTGAAACGTCATAGAGCTCGCCCCTTCCAGTTACCATTGCCGCGGCTATTCCCGCGGTTTTCCCTAGGAGATTGGCCATTTTACGCCGGCGCGCATGCTCGCCGACGACGTGACCAATTTCATGGCCGATGACGGCCGCCAATTGTTCCTCCGAGCTCAAAAAAGCAAGCAAACCGCGGTTCACAAATATAAATGCGTCCGGCGTGGCAAACGCGTTGATCTGAGCATTGTCTAGAACAACGAACCTATATTTCTCGGCGGTACCCGGGGCATGTTGTAGTAACCTCTGTCCGAGGCTCGCAACGTATTCTTGCCATCCGTCATGCGGATAAATCTGCCCGTTCTCGACAAATTCGTCGTACATTTTTTTGCCCGCGCCGGCACCTGTTGCGCCGGTCGTTGCAAACAAAATTGTGATGAGTAAGACGGCTCGGGTCACAGCACAGACTTTCCTGTTCCAACAAGCAGAGGCTAACNCCCGCCACGTCGGAAGTTCGTAAGCTTTTTAGGAAAATTACGTCGGCGTTTTACTTGACCGGTCACCAAATCGCTGACGGAAGCGTTCTACTCTACCGCCGGAATCAACAATTTTTTGCGTACCGGTATAGAACGGGTGACACTCTGAACAAACCTCGAGGTGGATATCACGACAGATGGTGGATCGCGTTTTGATCACGTTGCCGCAACTGCAGGTAGCTGTGATGTCAGAGTACTCTGGGTGAATCTCACTTTTCACAGCGCTACCTTCCGGCGGTGGGTGATCGGGCGCCGCAGTGTAGGCAATAGGTAATTTGGACGCAACTTTGGTCTCCGTTGCACACGTGGCTGTACCTAGGCCTCTTCGGGCGACTTTTGAGTACTCGTTACCAAGTCAACTGCCCACTCCAATGCCCGGAACAAGGGTCCGAGTTCCTCTCGGAAGATCGCACGTCGTAGGTATCGTAACGGCCCTCTCGGACCATCCNACACGAGCGATGAAGCCTATCGAAGACATCCTCGATACCGCGCCTATACTCAAAGAGGATTTGCTAAAACTCGCATCATGGTTAGTGGATTATTACCACCATCCGATCGGATCCGTGTATGCAGCGTTATTGCCGACCCTAGCAAGACGCGGTAATTCCACTGATTTCGATCCGCCGCTCATCTGGATCACCGCCGAGACCTTAATTCCGACTTCGCTCGATCGGGCGCCAAGACAACGACTACTGTGGGAAGCTCTTTCGAGTGCAGGCCCAGTCACCACAAACGAGGCCCGAAAGCTTGGGGCGACACTCCCGTTACTTAGAAAACTCGAACAAAAAGGCATAGTAGTTTCGCATGCCGAACCCGCAAATTACGCAATTAATCCATCGGACATCGACCCCACTGCAGAACAAACGGCAGCCGTACGAAACATCACCGCCCAGCTCTCCCAATTCGGTGTGCACACGCTTTATGGTGTGACGGGTAGCGGTAAGACCGAAGTTTATCTGCGCGTAATCGAGACCGTGTTGAAACAGCGGAAACAAGCCCTCGTGCTCGTCCCTGAAATCGCGTTAACCCCGCAAACGACTGCTCGCTTTGTCGAACGNTTTGGCGCAGCCGGAGTTATCCATTCGGCGACATCAGACCGGGAACGTTTTAGAACTTGGACGCAGGTCGCGAGTGGAGAGCATCAAATCCTCATCGGAACGCGTTCGGCCGTATTCGCGAATTTTGCAGATCTGGGCGTAATCATCGTAGATGAAGAACATGATCCATCTTTCAAACAAACAGAAGGGCTACGCTATTCCGCTAGAGACGTCGCCATCATCCGCGCCCAAATGCTAGGCATTCCATGCGTTCTCGGTAGTGCAACGCCGTCGCTTGAAACCGTCGCAAACGTCGAACGCAAAAGATATTCGATGGCGCGGATTTCCGAGCGCCCGGGCAGCCGAAAAATGCCCACTTTTCGTATCATCGACATTCGTGGCAAACGCCTCGATGGCGGATTAAGTGACCCGCTGTTGACGGTCATCCGGCAGCATCTCGATAACAATGGACAAGTTCTGGTTTTCATCAATCGACGCGGTTACGCACCGACCCTATGTTGTTCTCGATGCGGCTGGCGCGCGGAGTGCGAAGCCTGTGATGTTCGGCTTACTCTCCATCAATCACCTAAACTACTTCAATGTCATCATTGTCTGCGTCGTTATCCAATCCCAACCAATTGTCCGGACTGCGCGAGCGACGAAATCGTCGCGCTCGGTACGGGGACCCAACGCGTCGAACAAACCCTTGAGAAAGTATTTCCTGAAATCCCCATATTGCGCGTAGACAGGGATACCACCCGATCTCAAACTCAGCTCCAAAACCTATTCTCAAAATTGACCAGCCCGTCGACGCGTATCCTCGTCGGAACTCAAATGCTCGCCAAGGGTCATCATCTTCCGAACGTTACGCTTGTTGCCGTTGTAAATGCCGACAACGGTTTCCTATCTCCCGACTTCAGAGGCCCTGAACGCACCGCCCAGCTCATTACTCAGGTCGCTGGGCGCGCTGGGCGCGCTGAAAGACCTGGCGAAGTTTGGATACAGTCCTACGATCCAGCCAATCCCAATCTTGTGGCGCTAACAGAGTCCGGGTACGACGGCTTTACAAGGACCGAAATGGAGCACAGGCGAATGGCTCAACTGCCACCGTTCACCGTTATGGCGATGCTTCGCGCCGACTCATCGAATTCCAACGACGCCGAGACCTTTCTNCTTCAACTCCTCNCGATCGTCGAAACATTTAACATTGAAGCAATGGGACCCGTCATCGCACCTCTCGCAAGAAAGAGTGGTCGTTTTCGTCACCAAGCTTTGTTGGTTTCGCGTCGCAGGTCGGAGATACAACTCGCACTCCACGCAATCGAGACCAAAGTTCCGAGCCAGAATTCGGTCCGTTGGTCCATCGATGTCGATCCGATAGACACATTTTAGATATGGTCAATCCCGATCTCGGATCGAGTGTATGGTTGCTACATGGTCGCTAGTTCTATGAAACATAAGAGTCGCGTACGAGGATCTGGTCAAAAAGGACGTCGAACGAAAAGGAGCGGCTTTAGTACCAAGACCTTTTTCGCCGGTATCGCGGTCGGGATATTGGGGACCTTAGGGGTTTCGCTACTTTCAACTCTCAACCTGGGCGATACAACGCGTTCATCCGGCACCAGCGCCACACCCGATCCGGACTCGTCTTCAACGCGCTACGAATTCTGGAAAACGCTCCCCTCGAACGACGTCGCTGTCAATACCAACCCGTATGAAAAAGGAACGAATAGGACTGCGGACACAAAGGAATATTTGGTTCAGGCAGGGTCATTTCGAAGGCAAGATGAAGCCGACGCGTTGCGTGCGGAGCTAATATTGGCGGGGATGCCGGCAACCACTTCCGAAGTGAGGCTGGTCGGCGAAGATCGATGGTTTCGAGTCTTGGTAGGACCCTATAAATCTCCGCGCGAAACCCGCCAGGCTATGACAGAGCTTAGAACGAAGAAAATATCGGCGTTGCTGCTTGAGCGTCCGCCTGGTGGCGGTTGAATTTCTCGGTTTCGCTCCCCACTATGGGTATAACCCGTAGGTTATTAGGCTCTTATGGAACAGTTTCGCGGTACGACCATTNTCTCGGTTCGTCGACCNGACAAGGTGGCCCTAGGCGGTGATGGCCAAGTCTCTCTAGGCGACACGATCATGAAAAGTAATGCTCGGAAAGTCCGGCGCTTGTCCGAGGACCGTGTCATCGCTGGCTTTGCGGGCGGTACGGCCGATGCGTTTACGCTATTCGAACGCTTCGAAGCTAACTTGGACAAGTATCAAGGTAACCTTACNCGAGCNGCCGTCGAATTAGCGAAAGACTGGCGTGCNGACCGNGCGCTGCGNCGGTTGGAAGCGTTGTTGGCCGTTGCTGATGAAGAATCTTCCCTGATCATCAGCGGCAACGGCGATGTGATCGAACCGGAAGACGGGCTGATTGCCATTGGTTCGGGTGGTCCCTACGCTCAAGCCGCGGCCAAGGCGTTACTCAATAACACCGAATTGAATGCTGAAGAAATCGTCTCCAGAGCGTTGGCAATCGCCGCCGAAATCTGCGTTTACACCAACCACTCAACTACGATCGAAACTCTCGACGCTAAATCATGATGACTCCTCGCGAAATCGTCCACGAACTCGACCACCATATCGTTGGCCAAGACGATGCGAAGCGAGCCGTCGCAATCGCCTTACGTAATCGTTGGCGCCGTATGCAACTCGCCGAGGATTTGCGCGAGGAGGTTACCCCTAAGAACATTTTGATGATCGGTCCAACAGGAGTGGGTAANACCGAAATCGCTCGGCGANTATCGAGACTGGCAAACGCTCCTTTCATGAAAGTTGAAGCAACAAAATTCACTGAAGTCGGCTATGTCGGAAGAGATGTCGAATCGATCGTCCGAGACCTTGCGGACGTGGCGGTAAAAATGTTGCGCGAAACCGANCTGGAAAAGGTCCAGCATCGAGCCGACGATGCCGCCGAAGAGCGGATTCTCGACGCGCTTTTGCCAGAACCTAGCACAACGCCGAGTGGCGACAACGGCGAAAAAAAAGGCTCCGACACTCGGCAAAAATTTCGAAAAAAACTTCGCGAGGGCGAACTCGATGATCGTGAAATAGAAATTGACGTTGAGACTGCGCANATAGGTGTTGAGATCATGGCGCCTCCGGGAATGGAGGAAATGACCAGCCAGCTCCAAAATATGTTTTCGAGCCTACCCACGGGTAAAACAACGAATGCCCGTCTTAAAATACGCGACGCCTATCGCCGTCTCCGCGAAGAAGAGGCGATAAAGCTGGTCAATGAAGACGAGATCAAGGCCCACGCCGTAGACGCAGTAGAGCAAACGGGCATCGTCTTCTTAGATGAAATCGACAAGGTCACCCGAAGGTCCGATCACGTCGGCGCGGANGTGTCTCGCGAGGGTGTTCAGCGAGACCTATTGCCGCTTATTGAAGGCTGCACGGTTTCGACAAAGTACGGGATGATTCGTACNGANCATATTCTCTTCATCGCTTCGGGCGCTTTCCATTTAGCCAAACCATCCGACCTAATTCCTGAGCTTCAGGGACGCTTACCCATTCGCGTAGAGCTGCACCCGCTGACCCCCTCAGATTTCAATCGAATCCTCACAGAACCCCACGCGTCCTTAATCGAGCAATACGTCGCGTTGCTTGGCACCGAGGGAATCGAGGTCACGTTCACTGAGGAAGCTCTAACACGCATCGCCGAGCTCGCGTGGCAGGTAAACGAAAACACGGAGAACATTGGTGCACGCAGATTGCATACGGTCATGGAGCGCTTAATGGACGAGGTTTCATTCAGCGCCGGCGATACNACCAATTCGCTCCACGTTGACGCGACCTATGTCAACGACCACTTGGAGAACTTGGTGACTNATCAGGATCTGTCGCGGTATATCTTATAGGCGTCCCGCGTGAACCCCCAATCAATCACCTACCATGCCTCGTCCCGAACACTCGAACTTTGTTATGCCGACGGGTCTGACGCGCTTTTGCCGGCAGAACTTCTGCGCGTTTACTCGCCCTCGGCTGAGGTCCGTGGTCATTCCGAGTCGGAACGGAAGTTACAAACCGGAATGAAGCATATCGCGATCGATTCGATGGAATCGATTGGGAATTATGCGCTACGCATTGTCTTCAGTGATGGGCACGATACTGGCATCTACTCTTGGGACTATCTCGCGGATTTATNCCATCACCAAGAGGAATATTGGCAAAAATACCTTGGTGAATTGCAATCTGCTAATGCGTCACGATTACCTACGATTCCGGTCGGGCACTGGAAGCCAGAGGTCGACGCGTGACCCAGGATCGAGTGAATTTCGGCCACGATATCGTCGAGCCTGACGAGAAAACGCGACGCGTGGGAAACGTTTTTCGAACCGTTGCTGATCGTTACGACNTCATGAACGACTTGATGTCGTTCGGACTGCACCGACTTTTTAAGCGCATCGCAATCGAGGCCTCGTCATTACGACCCGGATCACGGGTTCTCGATGTCGCTGGCGGTACGGGAGATCTTTGCGCACTCCTCGCCGATGTAGTCGGNCGAGAAGGCCAAGTCATCCTTCTGGACATCAATGAATCAATGACCAATGTTGGCCGCGACAAGCTGATCAATTCAGGCTACGCGTGGGTTCAAAGCACTGTCGCAGACGCCGAAAACTTACCGTTTCCAGACGGCTATTTCGATGCCATTACGATTGCATTTGGTTTACGCAATATGACGAATAAGGACCGCGCACTGACCGAGTGTCACCGTGCCTTGAAGCCCGGTGGTACCCTGGTAATCCTTGAGTTTTCGAAGACAAATCACCCGGTGCTGAAAAGAGCGTACAGGCTTTATCAGCAGTCTTGGCCCATCGCAGGTCAACTGATCGCAGGGGATTCCGCGCCCTATCGCTACCTAATCGAGTCGATAGACGTACATCCAAATCAATCGGAACTAAACTGCATAATCGAGCAAGCGGGTTTCCATGAAGTTCGCTACGACAATCTACTCGGCGGTTTAGTCGCAATTCATCGAGGCGTGAAATGACCATCATTGAATCCACGACTGCCGNCGCGATCGAAGCCGCACTNCGCGCCAAAAACAGCCTCGACGACGGCGCGAAAGACGCCATCGAGAGGCTCGATGAAAAGTGCATAGCGATCGAAGCNNCNGGNTTGAATATGTCATTTCGGTTTNCCGNGGGTAAAGCACGAGTACTCGCCAACATTGATCCTGCCGCGGACCTCACGCTCAGCGGTTCGCTTTCGAGAATCTTTGACGTCATGGTGGGAAANCAGACGGATGCCGTCTCTCTTGACGGCGATTTGACCCTGTTCGAAGACTTTCGACGCGTCTTCAAGCCTGCGATCGAAGCACAGCAATTAGCCGATCAGATGCGCTCCGCCGCCGAATTAGGCATGGGCACGATGCGATCGGCGGTAGAAGGCGTCGCAAGTGAGGTCACCCGCCGAACCGCCGGTACCGGGAACCGAGCCGAGATCGACCAGCTCAAATCTTCGATCGAAGAATTAACGGCGACCGTTGAAGCGCTGAAAAAACGCCTCGAAGAGACGGAAGAACGTTGATTCCCATCCGTCGAGTTGTACGAATTGTCGGGACGGCTCTGAGGTTTCGGCTGGATACGATTCCACGTGCGTTACAAATAGACCATTGGACACGCTATCTGTTTCCCACGTCGTTGCTTCCTGTTCCCCAAACTCCAGAAGCAAAGCGATTCAGGCTTGCCCTCGAACGCCTTGGCCCCGTGTTCATCAAGTTTGGACAGCTTCTATCAACGCGACGAGATCTATTGTCAGTAGAATACGCCGACGAGCTCGCGCGCCTTCAGGACCGCGTCCCGCCATTCCAAAGTGCAACGGCCATTGCCACGATCGAAAGAGAGATCGGGCGACCTCTTAACGCCGCATTCGGCACATTTTCTGAGCAACCTCTAGCGTCCGCGTCAGTTGCACAAGTTCATGAGGCCACCCTGACCAGCGGCGAAGAAGTTGTCGTCAAAGTCATTCGGCCGGGTATTGAACAAGTCATTAGAGAAGACCTGGCGCTTATCCTGGCGTTAGCCAAGTTGCTCGAACGTCTCTCTTCCGACGCTCGACGATTACACTTAATCCGCGTCGTTGAGGATTACGAAAAAACGATCCTTGCGGAACTCGATTTATTGCGCGAATCGGCAAATACAGTCCGGTTACGACGGAACTTTGAAAGTTCGCCGTTGCTCTACGTACCAAAGGTTTTCGACGATTTGTCGTCGGTGAATGTACTGGTCATGGAACGGGTTAAGGGAGTTCCGATATCGGATCTCGCAACACTGCGTGAGCACGGAACCGATCTGAAAAAATTAGCCGAGCGCGGTGTCGAAACTTTTTTTTCCCAGGTATTCAACGACAACTTCTTTCATGCCGACATGCATCCAGGAAATATTTTCGTCGACGTTTCCGATCCAGCCAACCCCAGTTACATTGCCGTCGACTGCGCAATCATCGGACAACTGACGAAGGAGGACCAAGCCTATCTCGCCAGGAATATCTTGGCTTTTTTTGACGAGGACTACGCTGAGATCGCGAAACTCCACAGTGAGTCTGGTTGGATCTCTTCCAGTGCCAACGCGCTCGAATTCGAATCGACAATTCGACAGTTGTGTCAACCGTTCTTTCAACGTCCGCTTGCGGAGATCTCGTTTGGATCCTTTTTAATTGCTCTGTTCTCTGCCGCTCGTCGGTTCGACATGGAAGTTCAACCACAATTGGTCTTGTTGCAAAAAACTCTATTGAACATCGAAGGTCTGGGACGTCAGCTGTACCCAGATCTCGATTTGTGGACAACGGCAAAGCCCTTCATGGAGAAATGGACCCGTGAACACTACGGTCCGGGAGCAATTCTCAAAGCGGTAGTAGATCAGGGTCCCGGACTCATGGAGCTCCTTCCACGCGTTCCGGAGTTGCTCCTCACCGGCTCGCGTCAACTACCCGAACTGGGACGTCTCGCAGTTGAACAAAAACAAGCTATGGAGAATCTCACCTCGGCATTGCTATCCGAACGCCGCCGCCGCCGACGCACACGCGTCGCCGGCGCCGTGTTGGTGGTTGCAGGTGTGGGATTGCTCTGGGAATCATTCATGGAAGTGATCGCTATCGGCGGAGGCAACATGGCCACGAGCGCGGGTATCGCGGCAACCTTGGTGGGTTCAGTTTTGGTAGGCCGCGGTTAAATCTCCAAATTCGTCGTTTTTTCTGAGCCCGAATAACCATCACGCGAGCAGTCTATAATGTTCGATCACTCTTAGAGCGAGAGGGAGATTGATATGTCCTTCGGTATCACAGAATTACTGATCGTACTTGCCATCGTCATTATCATTTTCGGGGCCAAACGAATCAAAAACTTGGGCCCCGACCTTGGGAGCGCGATCAAAGGCTTTCGATCCGCATTGTCTGACAATAACAACGACGACGAAAACGCCAACACCGATTCCACAGATGCTGGTGTCGTGGAAAATGTTTCCAGCGAAACCAACCACGACGACGCGCCTAAACAGGATGCGAATGTTTGACATTGCGTTCCCGGAACTCGTGCTCGTCTGCGCCGTCGCCTTGGTGGTGCTTGGGCCGGATCGTTTACCCACCGCAATTCGAACGCTGGGACTTTGGTTCGGTCGATTGCGACGGAGCTATTACAGTGTCAAAACTGAAATAGAACAAGAAGTCGGCATGGACGATATTCGTCGTCAACTGCACGACGAACAGATCAAAGAAGAAATCAACCGCTTGCAACAGGACGTAAAGACCGAAATGGATGGGGTGACAGACTCTATCGACCCCATCGCCCGGCAGCTAGCCGCTGACACCACTACAGACGATAAAGAGGGAGCAACCGCCGGTGGCTGACGAAGCCACCAATCCTGAGACCGAAAAATCCGCAGCCGATCACGATCAGGCTGTCGATAACGATGAACGACCTTTTCTCTCACACCTACTTGAGCTTCGTAGCCGTATTCTCAAGTCACTAATCGTCGTTGTCCTGCTTTTTATACCGACTTTCTACTTTAATNCGCTCATCTTTGAATTNATCGCCACGCCTTTGCTNGCGCATCTTCCTGAAGGNGGCACGATGATCGCAACCGANGTCGCNTCGCCATTTCTAACACCATTCAAACTAGCGATCCTGGCGGCTATTTTTCTTGCGATGCCCGTAATTCTCCACCAAGCATGGGGCTTCATCGCCCCTGGTCTCTACCTGCGCGAGAAACACTTTGCAATGCCGTTGCTTGTTTCGAGTATTGCGCTTTTTTACTTAGGCACAGCATTCGCCTATTACCTCGTCTTCCCGTTGGTGTTCGGGTTTTTTGCGAGTGTCAATATGGAATTCGTAACCTGGATGACGGATATCAGTCCGTACTTGGACTTCATCGTCAAGATGTTCCTCGCATTCGGGTTGGCTTTCGAAATCCCCATTGCCACGGTTCTGTTGGTCATGACGGGTTTTGCTTCAGCTGAATCCATGGCCAAGAAACGGGCCTATGTGTTAGTAGGATGCTTCTTTATCGGTATGCTCTTAACGCCTCCTGACGTGATCTCGCAAATTCTATTGGCGATCCCGATGTGGGCGCTATTCGAACTTGGAATCTTCCTATCGCGTTTCGCTACTCGAGGTCGAGAAGAATCGTAACCGGCCCATCATTTTCTAGCGCAACCCGCATTTCAGAACCAAACGATCCCATTTCGACTCGATTCGTTTCGTGGCGCAATGTATCGATGTAGTGCTCGTACAACCGTTCGGCCTCGTCAGATTCCATGGCCGAGCTATAGCTCGGCCGGTTCCCACGTAGAGTTTCTGCGGCTAGTGTAAATTGAGAAACCACCAACAGACTTCCAGCGACATCGACAACAGATAGGTTCATCGCCTGTGTCTCGTCTGCAAATATACGGATCGAAAGAGTCTTGCGTGCCATCCGTTCAGCNGTTTCTTTTGTATCGCCTATGACGACGCCTAGGAAAATCAATAGTCCTGGGCCGATTTCGGCAATGACATCGTCCCCCACCGATACCTCAGCCTTGGTTACCCGTTGCAGTAGCGCTTTCAATCGACCGGCCAACTCAGAATTTCGCTTAAAATACCATTCATGCGCTCAACGCCTCGACCCCAACACCGCGCAGTCGCACTGATTTCGGGCGGACTCGACTCGATGCTCGCCGCGCGCGTCGTGCAGGATCAAGGCATTCATGTCGAAGGGGTCAATTTTTTTACCGGTTTTTGCGTCGAAGGACATACGCATGCGATTCGTGATCGCAAACATGAAAAGCCGAAACGTAACAACGCGCTATGGGTGGCAGAACAACTCGGCATCAAATTACACATTATCGACATCTCTGAAGACTACAAAGACATCGTTTTGCATCCCCGCCACGGATACGGGCAGAACCTTAACCCTTGTCTTGACTGCAAAATCTTCATGGTAGGTCAAACTCTGAAACTTGGGCTCATGGACGATCTGGATTTCGATTTCGTCTTGACTGGCGAAGTGATTGGCCAACGACCTAAATCCCAACGGCGGGAAACGATGCCAATTATTGCGAAAGAGTCCGGCGCCAACGATAGACTTCTACGGCCTCTGTGCGCACTCAACCTGCCACCGACTCTTCCAGAACGAGAGGGTTGGGTAGACCGCGAGCAATTATTCGGGTTTCACGGACGTAATCGAAAACCACAAATGGAACTCGCGAAAAAATTTGGTTTTCGGGACTATGCACAACCCGCGGGCGGATGCTGCTTCCTTACCGATGAAACGTATTCGAACAAACTCCGTGATCTCTGGGGGGCCAGAGGTTCTAGGGACTACCAATTAGACGACATCATGCTACTGAAAATCGGTCGTCATATACGCCCAAGGCCTCACTTCAAGTTAATCATCGGTCGGGAGGAAGGCGAAAATCGATTCTTGGAGGGCTACCGCAATCAGTTCACGCATCTCGCTGTCACCAATTATCCTGGCCCACTCGCGCTCATTGACGGCAACGTGACAGGGACTGACACCGAACTCGCTGCACGTATTGTGGCTCGCTACAGTCAGGGACGATCTGTCGACAAGCTATGGGTGACAGTCACGTCTGTCACCGGAGTAAGCCAAGATATCGAGGTAACCCCCTTCGCGCCGTACGAACTCGAACCCAGCTGGCATGTCGGATCCTAGCCAAGAAGTCATGACTGTCGATGCCCGCGGTCTACTTTGCCCGCTACCAGTCATTCGCACGCAGGAGACGATCAAACAGTTGCCTCCTGGAACAATTCTCAAGGTTCTTGCGACAGATCCCGGGTCGCTCGAAGATATTCCAGCTTGGTGCCGAGTCCATGGCCACACCGTGCTCGAAACCCGCCGTGAACGCGACAATATTCTTCTCGTCCTCCGTGTCTAACGTCACGATGAAGATGAATCCAATCTTGGCGCGGTTCTAGTGAAAGACCAGGCTGAACGTCTCTAATGCGCGATTTTAGGACATCCCTTATTCATCATTGACTCAAATGCCCATATTGCTCTATTTTGGTGCAAAAGCAGTCTATCGACTGATCATTGGGGCGTTGTAGCACTAGCACCACGATAAAAAGGTGTTAGATATTCGAATGAACCCTTCTAACGGTCCAAATTCTTGCACTTTTAGGGAGCATCCGCCTCAACGGACTCATGATCATCGACGCAAACAACATTCTTGACCAACTCAAAACAGCGGTCCTTGTGCTCGATCAAGAATTGGTCGTCCTGTTTCTAAACCAAACCGCCCAGTCGCTCTGTGGTCAGAGCCTATCTCGATCGTTGGGGATACCACTCTCGAGGTTATTCAAAGATCCTCATTTGGAGACCGCTACGTTGAGAGCGAACCTCACCTCTGATCAACCTTTCACGAAAAGGGAAACTTCGTTATTTATCGCGTCGAAAGGGGAAAAAATCACCGCCAACTATTCCATCTCGCCATTACAGGATGGACACGTCCTCGTTGAGATAGAAGCGCTGGATCGCTTCAAACAAATTAATCGTGAAGATCAAAATCGCACAGCTCAACGCACGACTCGAGAACTTATTCGAAGTCTCGCACACGAAGTGAAAAACCCGCTCGGCGGCATCCGCGGTGCGGCTCAGTTGTTACAGTTGGAGCTCGCAACTGAACAACATGAATACACCGAAGTGATCGTGAGTGAGGTCGACCGTTTGCACAATTTGGTCGACCGATTACTCGGCCCTAACAAAGCGCCGTCGTTTGCGCAGGTTAATATTCACCAAATCCTAGAACGTGTGATTGCGCTAGAAAGCGCGGCTGTCGGAACGGCCGGCCACACCAACGCCGCAATCGAATTCGTGCGCGAATACGATCCGAGTGTTCCCGATCTTGAAGCCGACGCCGAACAACTTGTCCAAGCCAACCTGAATATCGTACGAAATGCCTGCGCCGCGCTTGAGCCAATCGCCAGTCCTGTTATTACCTTAACGACGAGCGTCGTTCACAGGTTCACGATTCGCAAGCGGATTCATCCGCTAGCAATCAGGATCGCGATCAGTGACAACGGCCCAGGGATCCCTCGGGATATCATGGATCAAATTTTCTTNCCGATGATCACTAGNAAAGCCAATGGTCACGGTTTGGGTTTGGCTCTTACTCAAGCGATTGTTGATCAGCACCATGGGATCATTGACTGCGCTAGTGACGCGGGGTTGACGACCTTCCAAATGTACCTGCCGCTCGAGCAACCTCGACATGGCTAATCTGATCGTTTGGATCGTCGACGACGACGACAGCATTCGTTGGGTGCTCAATCGCGCTTTCGAAAAGTCCGGATTTACTACNCAGGATTTCGCGGACGGAAAGTTAATGCTCGAAGCGCTCGAAAGGGCTAGGCCCGACGTGATCGTCTCCGACATCCGNATGCCCGGAGCGGATGGTTTCGACGTTCTGTCAAAGGTCAAAGCCCACTATGACGATTTACCCATCGTAATCATGACAGCGCATTCAGATCTCGAAACCACCGTCGCATCCTTTGAACAGGGCGCGTTTGAATATCTCGCGAAACCGTTTGATCTCGATGACATCGTTGCCACAGTCCGTCGAGCGGCAAACCAACCCCGTTTAAGCGAAGATCCTATTGAGCTGGACTCAGTGACCTCCGCCAACGGTATCGTGGGTCGAGCACCGGCTATGCAAGAAGTCTTCCGAGCCATCGGCCGCCTGGCGCAATCCAACGCAACGGTAATGATCACAGGCGAAAGTGGTAGCGGCAAAGAACTCGTTGCCCAAGCGCTCCACGATCACAGTCCACGGGCCACAGGCCCGTTGGTCGCCATCAATATGGCTGCCATACCGAGTGAGCTCATCGAATCCGAATTATTCGGGCACGAACGAGGCGCCTTCACCGGTGCCACTGAACAGCGCGCTGGCCGCTTTGAACAAGCCAATGGCGGCAGCCTTTTTCTCGACGAAATTGGTGATATGCCGTTACCCGCGCAAACTCGTTTATTGCGGGTGCTCGCCGAAGGGAGTTTTTATCGTGTTGGTGGACGCCACAATATCAACGTTGACGTCCGCATCATTACGGCAACACACAGAAATCTNGAGTCTCTTGTTCGAGACGGCGGATTTCGTGACGATCTCTATCATCGAATTAACGTCATTCGTATACACGTTCCTCCGCTACGCGATCGTATTCTCGATATCGCCATCCTCGCCAGCCATTTTCTCGCTAACACGGCCCAGGAACTCGGCGTTGAACCAAAATCACTCAGCTCAGAAGTCGTTACATTCTTCGAAACGCTGGATTGGCCGGGTAACGTTCGCCAGCTTGAAAATACCTGTCGGTGGCTAACGGTGATGGCGCCCGCACAGGAGGTATTGGTTACGGATCTCCCGCCGGAATTGAACTATCTCGACAAAAAGGCCCCGAAACTTGAATGGGAAATAGCCCTCAGCGCTTGGGCGAACGAAAAACTAGATGCAGGGGCCGAAAGTATTTTGGACACGGCCGTCCCGTCTTTTGAGCGCACCCTCATCAAAACAGCACTAGCCCATACCAACGGAGGCAAAAGACAAGCTGCAAAGCTTCTTGGATGGGGACGCAACACGCTAACTCGCAAACTGTCAGAGTTAGGTGAGGAAATTGATGTTGGCCGTTCTCCTAGAACGCAGAAATGATTTCATGCTCAACGTCGTTTTGTTTCAACCAGAGATCCCGCCGAATACCGGCAATATCATNCGGCTCGCCGCTAATTCCGGTGCCACACTGACGCTCATCGAACCTCTCGGGTTTGAATTCAGCGACCGTCGGCTAAAACGCGCTGGTCTTGACTACCACCAATGGGCAGAGGTACGACTCTGTGAAAATTTCGACGAATTCCTTGATACAACGGATGAAACACGTTTATTTGGATTTTCTACGCGTGGTATTCGTCTATACGACCAAGTGCGTTACAAAAAAGGGGACAGTCTGTTGTTCGGACCGGAAACCCGCGGCCTTCCCGACAGCATCATCCGGCGCCTTGGAAGCCGTGCCGTTCGCATCCCAATGCAGGAAAATTCCCGAAGTCTAAACCTCGCCAATGCGGTAGCGATTGGTCTCTTCGAGGCGTGGCGACAATTGGGTTTTGACGGTGGCAGGTGAAATTTTCCCTGCACAAATCAGGGCGTTCACCATCCGAAAAATACTCCGCTAGTTGAGCGTTTCGTCGGGCTCAACCGACTGCTGCTGAAGCGCCTGCGCGAAAAGGGCATCGAAATTGACCGGTGCCAGCATGAATGGAGGCATCGTTCCTCGAGTCATCATTCCGTCTACCGTTTCGCGAACGTAGGGAAACAGCATCTTCGGACACGCTACCGCTAGGAAAGGCTCAATCGCCTCGTCTTGACCGCCTTCCACGCGAAAAATTCCGGCCTGCTCAAGTTCGATAATGGCGGCTGAGTTTCCTTCGAGCTTGGCATCCAACGTTACCTTTAACACCACCTCGTAGCGACTTTCATCCAGCTTGCGAGTCCGCGTATTAATGTCGACTTGCACTTCGGGCTGCCACGCNTCGCGAAACACGCCCGGCGCTCGCGGTGATTCAAAAGAGAGATCGCGCAAATAAATACGCTCGATCGCGACTTGTATGTTAACGGGTTCTTCAGACATGACGAGTTCAGCCTTTCACCAAAGGGAGATTCTGACCCCGCCATTCCGAGATGCCTCCACGAAGTTTAGTGACGTTAGTAAACCCCGCCTTGCGCAAGTGGACACCGGCGGAACTGGAGTGCTGTCCCATTTTACACATCACCACTACCGGCTTGTCTCTGTATCTTTGTAGCTCAGAGAGACGTTCGGCAATGGAGCCATGAGGAATATTCACTGCACCAACGACATGGCCGGATCTGAATTCCGTCGAATCGCGCACATCCACGACCACGGCCCCATCGCGATTAACCATATTCACCAATTCCTGAGCGTTGACGGTGCGTCCGCCCCTCGATAGTTCATTGCGAATAAAGAGAATAAGCAACAACAAGAATACTCCCACTAGGATGGGGTGAGCGCCAACAAAAGCTAACAACTGATCCACGCGTAATCTTCCAAGGGCTTGTTTCGGGATCGGCGACACATCCGCCGGCCCGAGTCGCCACCTATGCAAACCGGCCGATTATAGGTCAGCAATGGCTATTCTTGTTAGACTCATCACACCCCGCGACCATGGTTTTTCACCAACATGGCGACCTCGGTTCTCATTGTCCTCGACGGCTGGGGATATAGCGAAANCTCGGATCACAATGCGATTCATCAGGCGCGCACTCCACATTGGGACGAACTCTGGACCANCGCCTCGCATACCCTGGTGTCCAGNTCCGGCATACACGTCGGTCTACCTGCNGATCAAATGGGTAATTCGGAAGTAGGGCATATGACCATGGGCGCCGGAAGGACCATATTTCAAGATCTAACTCGGATTGATCAGGCGATTGAAGACAAGTCGTTTAGTCAAAATCCAGTTTTCGAAGAAACCTTCGCGATGGCGTCTGACCACCAATTACACCTCATGGGACTTCTTTCACCGGGTGGGGTCCATAGTCACGAAAATCACTTTGCCGAGATCATTCGCATGGCTCGTCAAAGGGGCGTTAAGGTCATGGTCCACGCATTCTTAGATGGTCGTGACACGCCACCTAAAAGCGCGGAGCCATCGTTGCGACGAATTGCCGAGCTNCTNGAGGAAACAGGNACAGGAGCGATCGGGTCAATCTGCGGCCGATATTTCGCNATGGATCGTGACCAGCGTTGGGACCGCACCGAAGCCGCGTATGGAATGCTCACTGAGGGAGTCTCCCCACACCACGCGGAAGACCCTTTTGAAGCACTCCAAACCGCTTACGCCAGAGGCGAAACCGACGAGTTCGTGCAACCAACTCTGATTGGAAATCAGACCATGATACAAACAGGCGACGTCGTTCTTTTTATGAACTTCCGCGCCGATCGAGCGCGACAGTTATCCCACGCTTTCGTCGATGCGCGTTTTGAACACTTTCAANGAAACGCCCGGCCTGAACTGCAGCGATTCATCACAATGACGCCGTATGCAACGGATTTAGGTACTCACAGCGACGATCAATCCGTTCGATCTGCGTTTGGACCACACTCCATCGTCAATTCAATTGGCGAACACCTTTCAAAGCTCGGCAAGACGCAGTTGCGTATTGCGGAAACNGAGAAGTACGCGCATGTGACATTCTTTTTTTCATGCGGGCGAGAACAGCCTTACCCGGGAGAAGACCGCATTCTGGTAGCTTCCCCGAAAGTCGCAACCTACGACTTAGAACCGGAGATGAGCGCTCGCGAAATTACCGACAACCTGATTCGTGTGATAGCGGAAGACTCGTTTGACTTCATCATTTGCAACTTCGCCAACGGCGATATGGTTGGTCACACAGGGGATTTCACCGCCGCCAAACGAGCGGTCGAAACCATCGATGACTGTATCGGACGTATCAAAAAGGCTATCGATCAATCNGGGTCGGAGTGTCTTATTACGGCGGATCACGGCAACGTCGAGCGGATGNTCGACTTAACGACGCATCAACGACACACCGCTCATACCTCGGAACTCGTGCCGCTTGTNTATGTGGGACCAACAACTAAGCNNTTGGCCANCAATGGAACATTGGCTGACGTCGCGCCNACGTTGTTNGCACTTATGCGAATCGANATACCGAGCGAAATGACTGGTCGTTCTCTGCTTGCAGAATAAACCAACCCCCCAGTGACAATCATTGATCATTTCACTGGAGCAACACGAACGAGGCATTCACTGTTTCGCGCGAGCTTCGCCATTGCATGCACTGCCCTCGCGCTCGGGGCGGTAGCCGAGTCAGGAGAATCTGCGACGTCACAAATTGCCCTCGACCGCACCGTTTCTGAACTCAACGAATTGCATGCGTGGCTCGGTGACGCAGCCGTTCGACTCGATATCGTACAAACAAAATTACACGCAGCAGACGCGTCGATTTCGGACATCGTCAGGGCGACGAACGAAGCGTCCTCGAATTTGACGAATACGGAAACTGCGATCGCTACCCTCCAGCTTCAGCAAACGCTTTTAACAGATCGGCGAAGGTTGCAAGCAGAAAAAATCGCTGTCCATTTGCGGCAAGCCTACAAGTTGTCGGGACAGGATTTCCTCAAACTACTACTGCTACAACAGACTCCCGACACGTTTGACCGCATGATCCGTTATCACGGCTATTTTTCCCGAGCCCGTAAAGAAGCTCTTCAAGAATACCGAACGACGCTTACGTCGATGAACAGGACCTCGACCGAACTCGAAAGCCAACGGGTCGAACTCAAACAGCAGGAAGAAGATCTCAGAAGCCGCCTGAACACGCTGCAAAGTGAACGTCTGGCACGGAAGGATCTCATCGCAAGCCTATCTCAAGAGATCAAGAACAAGGGATTCGCCCGCGACAAACTCGCTCAAGATCGAGCTCGCATTGAGGCACTATTGGCGAAATTGGTACTACGAGATACGAACTTAGACGGTGCGGTTTTCACAAACGCAAAGGGTCAACTGAACTGGCCAGTGGAAGGGCAACTGACGTATCGGTTCGGCGATCCCCGTGCAGGCGGCCGACTCTCCTGGGAGGGCATTTACTTTAGCGCTCCTAGTGGCTCGGTGGTAACGGCGGTGGGCCGCGGTCTCATTGTATTTTCCGACTGGTTGCGCGGGTTCGGATTGCTGACGATCATCGATCACGGAACGGAACAAATGTCCCTGTACGGGTTCTGCGATTCACTCGTCAAGCAGAACGGTGACTGGGTGGAAAGCGGCGAGATTGTGGCTTTCGCCGGTCAAAGCGGCGGTCAAGACGTCGACGGACTTTATTTTGAGATCCGGATTAACGGCCAACCAACGAATCCGCTCGCTTGGCTAGCCAAGCGATGACATGATGAGCCAAAGACATTTCGACTATCGTTTGACGACACGTCCTAGTGGCCAATTGGCGGTATATACCATCGATTTTTCTCCAAGTTGAATCGACAATTCTTCATCCGTAGAACACCAAGTTGAAGCGGCTAACTTCGCTGGGCCATAACGCAGCGTTCGCGCCGACATTGCTCGCGTTATTGTTTCAACTGTCAGCTTACCCCGGTCAGCTCGCAATCGTGATCGACGATGTTGGGTACAGTCGCGAAGTCGGCGAACGCGTGCTCGCACTACCAAACGCTGTCAGCATTGCAGTTCTACCTTTTACCCCACAGGCCGTGACTCTTGCCGCACACGCTCAAGCGATGGGCAAAGACGTCCTTCTGCATCAACCATTAGAGAGCGAAATCCAATCCAAGGGAGCGGGCCGTACCCTAACCCTTAACATGTCGTCGGACGACATTAAGAGAGAGGTCAACGCAGCGCTAAAGTCGATTCCGGGTGTTAAGGGTGTGAGCAATCACACCGGCAGCCGTTTTACTCAGGATGTTCCTTCGATGAATGCACTCATGTCGGTGATCAGCGCACACGGCTTGTTTTTTCTAGACAGCCGTACGACCGCACGAACCGTGGCGATGCGCGTCGCGATGGATTGGGGCGTTCCTGCAGTACGTCGAGACGTTTTTCTCGATCATGATCGTGAAGTAAGAGCCATCAACGCCGCGTTCGAACGAGCGCTCGGGATCGCAAACCGTCGCGGCTACGCCATCCTTATCGCCCATCCACATGACATCACACTGCAATTCCTTGAAACGCGATTACCTACCCTACAAAAGACGACGCTGGTACCCGTGAGCAGCCTCACAACTAGCCAATCCGAGGATCTCGCGAAGAAAGTTGTTGGTTTCCACTGGACTACCCAGCGTTCAACCTACTCTCCGTCACCATTCGATTACTCGGAAGTCCGTTACAGTAACCCCTTCGTCGACGGAGTGCCTTCTACGCGTGGATCGATCGCTAATGCCATCCTCAAGGCCCGCCCAAATGCCTTAAAAATGGTCTCGGCTTGGTGGTGAGCGTTGGCTCCTCTGATGCAATCGATGTGCATGGTCGCTTGTGCGTGATTCGTAAACCCCTGGAAGAACTCGTGTAGAAGGTCAACGTCAAATTCGCCAACTCTCGGACGTACAAATTCGACGTTAAAAGTCAGACCGGGCCGCCCCGAGAAATCTATGACAACGCGAGACAACGCTTCATCAAGGGGCACGTAGGCATGTCCATAGCGATTAATTCCCTGTTTGTCACCGACGGCTTGTGCAAGTGCCTGGCCCAACGTGATTCCGACGTCTTCTACCGTATGATGCGCGTCAACTTCTATGTCTCCCGACGCGTGAATTTCTAAGTCGATCAGACCGTGGCGCGCTATTTGATTGAGCATGTGCTCGAAGAACGGTAACCCCGCCGACAGTTTTGATCGCCCTGAACCATCGATATCCAAAACGACACTTATCTTGGTCTCCAATGTGTCACGGGAAACCGAGCCATTACGCGCCACGTTTATTTCGCCTACGTTTTCTCAGATCGCAATTATCCGGGGTTCTATCGCTACAGTCGATCCAACAGACTACCGTACGGCAGAAACCGGTTGTCGGTATTAGCCTTCACCCATCCCGTTAGATCGTCCGGATACTCACCGCGCTGTTTCAGGAGACGAACGAGGGCTATTACCGGAGAACGAGCTCCCAGTTCAAATCCTGGTAAAACCATCTCTGCCCTCGTCAATGCCCTAATCCAATTCACGACCACCGAGGACGATTGCGATTGCGCAAAATCCGTCCAGGACTCCGCCGATGCACGAACTGCCTGACGAATCGAGTCTTGTTGCTCGGCCGAAAGGCCGAGTTGCGGTCGACTCAAGGCTTTGATCACAACATCCAGTACCTCCCGATGAACATCCGAAAGTGGTGGTGCGTTAGGCTCCCAGTTTCCAACGTCATCCATACAAATACCGTAGCTCCGCGTGGATTAAACTAGAACGAAAACTATGTCCGGATCTTCGCATTCAAGGTGTCTTCTTGGTTCCATCTTTTCGGCGCATCATGCCAACCTCCGCTCCACCACGCGAGTTTCCGTAGCCGTAATCAACATTGACTGAGTTCGCGCAAACACTAATCCATTGGTGGCGTCAAAACGGGCGCAAGGACCTACCTTGGCAGCGAAACAAAACAGCTTACCGTGTCTGGGTGTCCGAAGTGATGTTACAACAGACTCAAGCATCCACTGTCGTGCCTTACTTCGAACGATTCTTAACTCGCTTCCCTAGCGTTCGCCGACTGGCCAAGGCGAGCGAGGACGAGGTTCTCGAATACTGGACCGGGCTCGGTTATTACCGACGTGCCCGGCACCTGCGCATGGCTGCCATCGAGGTCGTCGAAAAGCATGCGGGCCAGGTCCCAACGGACGTGGACGCACTCACCTCTTTGCCCGGAATAGGGCGATCCACTGCCGGTGCGATCGCCGCGATCGCATTCAGACAAACTGCCACGATTCTAGATGGCAATGTTCGGCGCGTGCTGTCGCGTTTCTATGCGATCAGCGGAAAAAGAGGGACCGCCAAAACTGAGAAGCAGCTCTGGGCACGGGCGGAAGCCAATACTCCCACAGCGCACGTTGACCTTTACACGCAGGCCATCATGGATCTTGGGGCAATCGTTTGCGTCCGGGCCAATCCCAAATGCCTCCTGTGTCCCATCGCAAACGAATGTAAAGCGCATCAGCAAGGCCGAGAACACGCTTACCCTAGTGTGGCCAGGCGTCGACCATTGCGCGTGCGACACGCTCGATTTTTCGTGGTCATTAATGGTCAAGGAGCTTGTCTCCTTAAAAAAAGGCCCCCGCATGGGGTTTGGGCGTCTCTCTGGTCGCCGCTCGAGTATCCTCAATCGGCATCGGTTGCGGCCTTAAGTGAGGACATCGGTCTTCGAACCGAGATGATCTCGAAAACAGTCTCAAGACCACCTTTCAGGCACGCGTTCACTCACTACCAACTGGAAATCGAACCGATTTACATTTTCCTACATGGGTCCTGCAGCGAGATCGTTCTATCCCGGGATTTACGCTGGCATCGTCCCGGCGATAAAGCCGAGTTTGGGCTCTCGGCAGTTACCGTTAAACTGCTCGAAGAAATAGAGGGCAGCGGAGCATTATGACCCGTCTGGTCATTTGCCGAAAACTGGGTAAGCAATTGCCGGGGCTTGAGTCACCGCCAATGCCAGGTCCAGTGGGCGAAGCCATTTACGAACATGTCTCAGCGGAAGCTTGGGAACAATGGCAGGCGTTGCAAACAATGCTGATCAATGAACACCATCTCTCAATGATGGAACCCGAATCTCGTGCCTTTCTCATGAACCAAATGGAAAAGTTCTTCGCGAATGAGGATTACGAGAAACCCGAAGGGTATATAGCGCCCGGCGATTCGACTGACTTGACTTAGACTAGCGCAACACACACGGGAACCAACATGCCGATATTTCACCGCGACGAAGTCAACATCCACTATGAAATTCATGGGGAGGGTTTCCCGATTTTACTGTTCGCGCCCGGGGGGATGCTCTCCGCGGCTTCGTTTTGGTCGAATGCTGAGTGGGATCCCGTACGAACCCTCAGTCCTCACTTTAAAGTGATCGCCATGGACCAACGCAATGCCGGTGCCTCATCAGCCCCCGTCTCGGGCAACGATGGATGGCACAGTTACACCGAAGATCATATCGCGCTACTCGACCACCTGAACGTTAACCAAACGCATGTGCTGGGTGGCTGCATCGGCGGACCCTATTGTTTTGGCGTAATCAAAGCTCATCGAGAACGCGTCGCGTCGGCCGTATTGCAACAATCAATCGGTTGTGACGCCAACCGAGATCTTTTCTATGCCATGTTCGACAACTGGGCCGATGCGATTAGGGATCAGCACCCCGAAGCAAACGACGACGATTGGCACACCTTTAGAAGCAACATGTACGACGGGGAATTTTTGTACAACGTTGATCGAGATTTCGTCGCCGCCTGCACCGTTCCAATGCTCGTGCTCATGGGCTCAGACCCCTACCATCCTGAAACCATTTCTCGCGAACTTGCGGAGTTGGGCCCGAACGCGACTTTGATCGAAGATTGGAAGAATCCGGAGAAAGATGGCACCGTCGAGGCAGTCATCAGCTTCTTGCAGGCAGCGACACCGGTTTAATTTTACGCCCCTTCAAACGCGCCCATCAGCAGTTCCATGGCGGACTTCGAATCAATTTGGTATCCGACCTCAACGTTGGCTTCGGGAATCCCCGCTGTCGGACGCTCATCGACAACCGTCATGCCACGCGTATAAACCCCCGCGGTTTCGACAGTCACGTGGCGTTCCTCGAAACCCACTAGTTCTGGGTGCGTCACCGCCAGTACGGCACACGGGTCATGCAACGCGGCGCGACGTCCACGACCCAACGACTCCATTCGATCATGGATGTCGTCCAAAATGGCCGCAGCGACCTGTGCCTTGACGGATCCGCTTTCTTTCAAGCGTGCGGCAACCGTATCGTCGGATTGCCATTGACGGGTGAGATTAAGACCGCTCATTCGAATGTGGGCACCAGAGGCCATAACGATCTCCGCGGCCTCTGGGTCGGCCCAGATATTGAACTCCGCCACGGCCGTGACGTTGCCCGCACCCGCGCTACCCCCCATCAACGAAATACCCTCGATTCTTTCCACTAGCTCTGGGTCCCTTTCCATTGCTCGAGCTATATTGGTCAGCGGACCCAGAGGAACCAACCACACATTCGAGCGTTTTCGCGTCGCCTCAATTAGGTAGTCCACTGCATGGAGCTCAGAAATCACGCGATCGTGTTTCGGGAGGGCAACCCGACCCAGGCCGCCCGTGCCATGCACACCTCCCGCGTGGCGAGGCTCTCCCACCAAAGGGCGGGCTTCGCCAGCGTAGACGTCGGCAGAACTGCCCAACAGTGCGGCCATCCCGAGGGCGTTACGGGTCGTGTCCTCGAGCGGTGCATTACCGGATACCGAGGTAATCCCCAGCACGTTGGCGTGCGCGTGGGCCAACCCCAGGGCGAGCGCGTCATCGTGACCCGGATCGCAGTCGACAATGAGTAGCGGACCGTCCCGCATATTAGATAATCCCCGTCAGAACCGTGAGATAATAGCGTTTATATGTCTAATCGGCGCATTACGAATCGGCATCGATAAAGACATCTGATATCAGGAAAAGCACATGCAAGACAATATGGTTCGATCAACGAGCAGCATCGGTTGGCTCCTGCTGATCGGCGGAATTGTCATCGTCGGCGGCGTTGGGATCTTCGGGTTCTTCTACACGCCCGGTGTGCCGCTTATGGTGAAACTCATCGTCGGCGCAATATGGCTTGGCCTGGCATTGCTGTTGATATCGGTCTTGCGACAACGTTTGATCGAACGGAAGACAGATAAATACATAGACGTGGAGANATANATGCTNNTCGTNACNANCGAANCNATTGGAGGTAAGCGGATCGTNAAATCNCTCGGNTTAGTGCGTGGTAACACGGTNCGNGCCCGNAATNTCGGNAAAGANATTANNGC
>PBAA01000008.1:126553-141724 GCA_002715785.1 Gammaproteobacteria bacterium
TTCGCGNACTNGTTGGTGGCGAAATCNCGGAGTANGTNAANTTAATGGCNGAGGCCCGCGANCANAGNGTCGATCGAATGATCGAAGCCGCNGAGCAACTCGGNGCCAACGCCGTCGTCGCCACCCGNTTCACGACTTCNATGGTGATGNNGGGNGCNGCCGAATTGCTNGCNACCGGCACCGCGGTCATCGTCGAAGACGANTAAGNCCNNGCCCNNCCCNGCAACGACACGNTCGACTGCCTNTGCTGCGTAACTTGNGTNGAACTGNGCACATGGGCAAGCGGNTGCTTTTCAGTTTTGACATCGACGGCACGCTAGAGATTGGGGATCCCGCCGGCCCCATTACGTTAACCCAAGTTCGCGAACTCATTAACCGCGACTACATCGTTGGCAGCGGATCAGATCGGGTGCTCGCCGAACAACGNGCAATGTGGGANAAACACGANATNCCCGTCCATTTCGTGGCGCACAAACATCTTCTCAATGAGACCCGATCAAATTTCCAGCACCTTGACCGCTACATCCATATTGGTGACACAGAGGTCGATAAACGTTCTGCCGAAATGCACGGTTTCGAGTTTTTTTATCCTGAAGAATTTTGCAGTATCAAGCCNTCNTGAAACTGGTCAGCGTTAACGCCGGTATGCCNGTTCGACTCGGTCCGACACGCTCTGGCATATACAAGACCCCAGTGACCGGTCCCGTCGAAATCACGCCGTTCGGTATCGAAGTTGATACCGTCTGNGATCGTCAACACCACGGGGGGCTCGACCAAGCCCTNTACGTGTATCGAATCGAAGATTACGAATGGTGGACGGAAGAGCTCGGCATGGCCGTCGAAGCAGGGTGGTTCGGCGATAACCTGACGCTNGAAGGCATCCACGATGAGGACCTCGCGATCGGTGACGTCATTCGCATCAACGACGTCGTGCTCCAAGTCACTGCGCCGCGCATCCCCTGCGCAACGCTTGGTCGGCGCATGGAGGACCCGCGTTTTCCGCGGAGATTCCAACTCGCGGAACGGCCTGGTTTTTATTGTCGAGTCCTCACGACCGGAACGATTCGGTCAGGATCNTCGGTTGATTTTGAAGCGTTTGCCGCTGAACGTATTTCCGTNTTGGAAGTATTTCGACATCGCTACGTAACAAAACCCGATACCGCAACCCTCGACCGGTTNTTGCGTTCGCCGATTGCGATCATGGAGAGGCAGCGTCTCGAAGCGCTCAGGTCAAGTGCACAATAGACCGCGGTTCAGCCCGTTTCGCCGCGACGCACCTAGGCGAACTTCCAGCATCGCGCGATACTGGCAGTCCTCACTAACATCGATCAAAAAANACCGGACGGCCCTGTGAGCAACGAGGATCGTCGNCGCTGGAANGANCGCTANCGTGAGGGNGCGTATCAATCCCGTGAGCACCCCAGCGCTGTTTTGCTTGACTGGCANGACGCGCTGACGGGCAATAGCGNNCTCGACATCGCTTGCGGACGAGGNCGTAANGCCATCCATCTCGCCTCCTTGGGGTTTGACGTCGACGCAGTCGACATATCGGATATCGCGATTCAACAAGCCGCTCAACGTGCCAAGAGTATGGATTTGNGCATTCATTGGATTACACAGGATCTCGAACGCAGCTTGCCGCTCGAGGGACCTTACGATCTCATTCTTATGATCCGATACGTCGACCACCGATTGTTGTCGACNGCCGTGAAACTCCTCGCGCCGCGGGGAAAGATTCTTGTCGAAGAGCATCTTATTTCCGACGAGGANGTCGTCGGACCAACCAACCCCTGTTTTCGNGTTCTTCCCGGATCCGTACAACGAACNCTTGGTNGCCTNGAAATCGAGCGCGAATTCGAGGGACTGATCCGAGAGCCAGACGGTTCTCAGGCAGCCCTGGTGCGCGTTCTAGCTCAGCGAGTCTAGCCGATCCGGTCGTCGGCGCCCCTAAAAAAGGGCGCTTCCGATCGTCGTGAATTTAGGCGTTGTAACCTAGAATCGATTTGACCTCGAGAAATTCCTCAAAGCCGTAACGACCCCACTCCCGGCCATTGCCCGATTGCTTGTAGCCGCCGAATGGCGATTTGTTGTCAACCGGTGCTCCATTCAAATGGATGTTTCCGGTCCGAATCCGACGTGCGACCTGGCGAGCCCTTTCAGGATCCCCAGCCGAAATATAGCCCGAAAGTCCATACACCGTATCGTTGGCTATACGTACCGCATCATCGTCATCTGCATAACCGATCAGCGATAAGACAGGACCGAAAATTTCCTCCTGGGCAATCGACATATCGTTCGTAACGTGAGAGAAAACGGTGGGTTTGACGAAATAACCGGCGTTCAGGCCGTCTGGACGACCCGTGCCCCCACACTCAAGCGTGGCTCCCTCATCAATCCCTTGCTGGATTAGATTCTGGATTTTTTCGTACTGGACATCGGAAACCACAGGACCAATGGTCGTATCCGCAGCATTTGGATCACCCACTTTGACCTGTTCAGCGGCTCCTTTCGCGATGGCTGCTGCTTCATCCATGCGCGAATCAGGAACGAGCATTCTTGTCGGCGCGTTACACGACTGACCCGAGTTCGTGCACATGCCGAAGACATCCCGAGATATAGACTGCGCAAAGTCAGCATCGTCAAGAATGATATTGGCCGATTTTCCCCCTAGCTCTTGCGCCACACGTTTGACAGTCGGCGCAGCATTTCGGGCGACTTCGATGCCGGCCCGAGTCGAACCGGTAAACGAAACCATGTCGATCTTAGGATGTGACGAAATCGCAGCACCCACCGTCGGACCATCACCGTTGACCAGGTTAAACACACCCGCTGGGACGCCCGCGTCATCCATGATTTCAGCGAACAAAATGGCATTAAACGGTGCGACTTCTGATGGCTTTAGTACCATCGTGCAACCAGCCGCAAGTGCCGGCGCGACTTTGCATGCAATTTGATTGAGCGGCCAGTTCCACGGTGTGATAAATCCGCAGACACCCGCGGGCTCGCGAATTACTCGCGACGTACCAATGTCTTCCTCAAACTCAAAATTCTTCAATACTGACAAAGTCGTCATAAAGTGACCAAGACCCGCCGGCGCTTGGGCTGCTTTTGCGAGGCCCAGGGGAGCACCCATTTCCTCACTAATCGCTACCGCAACTTCATCCATACGGCTCATATAGGCAGCAATGATTCTCTCAAGAAGCGCCACCCGGTCTTCTTTAGAAGACTGAGAAAACGATTCGAAGGCCGCTGCGGCTGCTTCCACCGCCTTGTCGACGTCCGCGAGGCCACCCATCGCGATCGGGCCGATTGCCTGTTCTGTCGCCGGATTGATCACGTCCAATGTGTCGGACGTTGACGGCTCCACCCACTCACCGTTGATATAAAACTTGGTTCGATTACTCATGCACTATTCGCCCTCTCGTCGGGCCCTTTCTTTAATCGGGGGACGCACACTAAGGCAGCCATCTTCACGCTGCAAGCCTTGTTTACAGCTCCTGCAAGGCCGCTTGCGCAGCTGCCAATCTGGCCACAGGCACTCGAAAAGGTGAGCAGCTGACATAGTCCAGTCCGACTCGGTGACAAAATGCGATGGAAGCGGGATCACCGCCGTGCTCGCCACATATACCAAGCTTCAAATCCGCACGCGTGGCGCGGCCTCGTTGTACGGCTTCCTCGATAAGCCGACCCACACCTATTTCATCGATAGTGGAAAATGGATTACCGCTATAAATTTCTTTGCTGGTATAGCAATCGAAGAACGACCCCATATCGTCCCGGCTCAATCCAAGCGCCATCTGAGTCAAGTCATTGGTCCCAAAACTAAAGAACTCGGCTTCNAANGCGATTTCATCCGCCGTGATCGCAGCTCTTGGGACCNCAATCATCGTGCCNACCTCATANTCGATCTCTACACCGCTCGAGCGCATCACCTCNTCCGCNACCCGCCGGACAATGGCGACTTGATCCGCAAGCTCAGACCGAAATCCGACCAACGGCACCATGATTTCGGGCCNCACNATCAACGCATCGTCATCTTTGCCGTGCTCNGCCACCGCTTCAAAGATCGCGGTCGTCTGCATTTCAGTNATTTCNGGATAAAGAATGCCGAGCCGGCAGCCGCGGCANCCAAGCATTGGATTCTGTTCATGGAGTGCCTCGATACGATCGACGACGAAACCGACGCCCATCTCTAGTCGCTCCGCTAATGCGATCTGAATGTCCTCGTCTTGCGGCAGGAATTCGTTCAAAGGTGGATCGAGTAATCGGATGGTGACTGGCCGGCCCGCCATTGCTCTGAATAAGCCATAAAAATCTCTGCGTTGGAAAGGAAGCAACTCGGCGAGCGCTTCTCGGCGCTGTTCCTCATTCGCCGCAAGAATCATCTTGCGCATGTGGTCGATACGATCTTCGGCGAAGAACATGTGCTCCGTTCGGCATAGTCCGATTCCCTCAGCACCCAGTGTCGTCGCTTGTTCCGCCATATCGGGCGTATCCGCATTGGTTCGGATTTTTAGCGTGCGGTGCCGATCAGCCCACGCCATCAACGTTTCAAACAAANGGAAATTTTGGCTCGCATNGCGCTCTAGACGTCCTGTCAGCACTTGGTGGACATCCGAATCGATGTTTTTTATGGATCCAACGTAAATTGCTCCCGTGGATCCATCTAGCGAGACGTCGTCACCTTCCTGTAAAACGATTTGTTTGCCTTGACTGGATTCGACGACGAGTACCCGATCTTCGTAATTCATCGTTACATCCGAAGCGCCGCAGATACATACCTTGCCTAACTGACGGGCAACAAGCGCCGCATGGGACGAAACACCACCTCTAGCGGTGAGAATGCCCTCAGACACAAGCATGCCTTTGAGATCGTCTGGTGACGTTTCAGTACGACACAACACGACTTTTTCTCCACGGTCAGCGGCACGGCACGCGGAATCCGAGGAGAACACAATTTTCCCCGATGCCGCACCCGGGCCAGCGGGGAGTCCGTAAGCAACGGCTTCGTTTGCCATCAGAGCTTGAGGATCAAAAACCGGCACGAGCAAGGAATCAATCGATTCCGCAGGCACCTTTAATAATGCNGTGCGGTCATCCATGAGACCGTCTTGATGCATTTCCACCGCAATACGAACAGCCGCCTGACCCGTGCGTTTCCCATTTCGGGTTTGCAACAGATAAAACTTGCCTCTTTCAATCGTGAACTCGAAATCCTGCATGTCGCGAAAATGTTGTTCGAGCTCGTCGCGAATCCGGAGCAACTCTTCGAAACTCTCCGGCATCTCGGTAACCAACTCCGCGATATTCTTGGGAGTGCGGACGCCGGCGACCACATCTTCTCCCTGTGCGTNGAGTAAATACTCACCGTAAAGAACGTTTTCACCGGTCGCGGGGTCGCGAGTAAACGCNACTCCAGTCGCACTGTTCTCTCCCAAGTTTCCGAACACCATGGCTTGAACGTTAACCGCCGTNCCCCACGAANCCGGTATCCCATAACGTTGACGNTACAAGATGGCACGATCATTTCGCCAGGAGCCGAAAACAGCNCCAATCGCTCCCCAGAGTTGATCCGNGGCATTCTGCGGAAACGGCTCGCGAGTGCGTTCTAGTATGAGTTTCTTGTAGCGATCCGACAGTTCNACAAAGTCGATNTCGTCGCCCCGAGCGGCCTCGGATCGATAAATTAGATCAAAGGGCTCTTCTTCGGATTCTCCCCCTGCATGGACACCAAGAACTACGTCGCCGTACATGTGGATGAATCGGCGATAACAATCGAAAGCGAAGGAACGACTTCCGGTGACATTCGCCAACCCCTCAACGGTTTCGTCGTTGAGCCCGAGGTTCAAGATAGTATCCATCATCCCTGGCATGGACTGCCGTGCCCCAGATCGAATCGAAATTAGGAGGGGGTTATTTGGATCGCCAAAGCGCTTCCCGATTTGCTCTTCCAGTTCTNTGAGCGCCGCAGATACCTGATCGTGCAACGTATCTGGATAGCTCCCGGCATGATCGTAGAAGTAGTTACAGACCTCGGTGCCGAGCGTAAATCCAGGAGGAACCGGTAACCCGATCTTAGCCATTTCCGCGAGATTCGCGCCCTTTCCGCCGAGAANCTCGCGCATCTCAGCGCCGCCATCGGTCTGAGTACCAAACGCGAATACGTATGGATGGTCCCCGTTGACAACTGGCCGCGACATCGTCCCCTATCCACTTCCCTTTTCTTCCCTTTCAGAGATTATCACGCTGTCACGAGACACCAAATGAGCAGTGTTTATCTCAATCTTGTTATAGCTACCATGCAATAGGAAAGTGGCGCCGTCGACGAGCTGATACTACGTCCTAACAGGCATCGGAATGAGCGCTTACCCCCCACTTACCTATCTCCGAAGAAGCGTTGGCGGGCCGTTAGACCTCTTACTCAATCTGCGAAGGTGGGCGCATGGCTGCCAAGCGATACGGGTGGCTGCCGCCAGAATACATCCGTGTTCGAGAGCTCAACTGCGGGCCGCAGGTGATGCATGGCACCCCACTCAGTCTGGGTTACAGCTCGCAAGTTCGCAATTTCAGCGTCATCAAAAGGCCGGNGCGTCACGGCGTCGCGCANTCCCAAACTGCGCATCCAGACACCGGTGCGCGCCAGGGAGACACGTACCCAATAACTTCCGCCTTGCTCGCGTTGCCGTAGCAAAGCGGCCAACGCGCCGTACGCCGCAAGATAGCCCGTGGTGTAGTCGGTCACAGCGGCAGGCTGCAGCTGAGGCGTGCCATTGTTCTGGTAGTTGCCGTGCAGATACGCCATGCCGGTCACGGTCTGGGCCAATTGCTCCCAGCCGGGNACACNACGCCACGGCCCTTCGTGCCCGTAGCAGTTGATCGATACGTAAACGATACCCGGCTTTGCCCGTACGACGTCGGCGACACCAAATCCCTGGCGCTCTAGGGCACCTGTACGATATCCCTGCGAGAAAACGTCAGCCTCGCCGATGAGCNCGCGCAATTTCGNGCGACCGGAGTCCGTTTTGAGATCGATATGGGCTGATCTTTTGCCGAGCCCTGTCTCNGCGACAAATAGCGGTACATGGGGTAAGTCCTGCGCACTAATGCGAATGACGTTTGCGCCGTACGAAGCTAGAGTACGGGCACACGTAGGCCCGGCAAGCACGCGCGTAAGGTCCAACACGTTGTAGTCGCTCAATGGTCGGGGGCCGGACGATGCCGGCCGCGCGTCGGCGTCACCTACTTGGATGATTTCCACGACTGGGCGCGAATTCAGGATCTGCCCCATGGGCGATGTGTCCCATTCTTCGGGATCTCGCACCATGGCGCTACACAAACCGCGCCGCATGATTTCACGCTCCAACCGCGGCGCTTCCCAGCTGGCAATCGCCTGATTCGCTTCGTTCTCGTCGCGGGGGTTGCCAAACAGCTCAAGCAACGACTCGGTGTTGTGGGGAAAGCCCGGGTGGATGTACATCCAACGGCCGTCACCTGCTCGCTGGAACCCTGCGATCGTCGCTCTTTGCGCAGCGGCCCGACGCGGTCCTGGCGCGCGGTCGGGATCGGCGAACTTCAAGTGCGCGTAGCTTTGTAATGAAGCCTCGACGTGGCGTGTGGCAACCCGAACCGTGCCAGCGCCAATGAAGCGCGATGCGATATAGCCGCCTGCGCCGAGCGCGGCGACCGCAGCCTCGGTTGCACGGATACGCGTATCGAGTGCAAGATCCTCGGACTCGATCTCTATGTGGTCAGCATCAAGCCCGGCAATCGCCAACAGGTCATCAAGTGCGGTACGAGCGAGAGAAGCATCAGCTGTCGACATGCGCGTTCCTCCCCAATCACAGCCTACCACCGGTTTGATGAACGCCCCAGGTTATTGCTCCGATAGTTGAAGCGTTAGCGGGGACTCGTCATCCCACTGGGATACGTCAAATGTTCGCGAAGATCGTTGACGACGGAAGCAAATTGGTCTCGATTCGNGTCGTTGAGACTTGCCAATGCCTCGTGCGCTTTGAGAAGCCTCATCTGCTGACGACGGAGATTGCCAGGCACAATCTCAACGGAAGCCCTTGCCTCTGGAATTGCGATCGAACGCATTTGTATATTTCGAAGCACGCTATCCATCCCTAATTCAGCGAACGTTCGTACGAGAGCGTGCGACGCATCCTGGATCTTAACTTTAAGACCAGCAACGCTCTTTTGTCCTCCNTCGACGAGTTCGTGAAGCGTGCCAAGAACTGCGCTATCCATGTGAATGCATCCGGACAGGTCAACAACGACCCCAAAACCACGGTCGATTGACGCGATCACAGCNTCGAATAAGGNTTGGCTATGTTCCCAGGTCATCGGTCCTTCAAGTACCAAAACGGTCACCCCCTCGGCTTCTGCTTGGCTGATGCACGAGATACTCCGATCACTACTATTCGACGGCACGTCGTCGTCAACAAAATTAGTCCTGTGGTCAAACTGACTCACCCCGGGGGAAGCCTCAAGTAACAACAGCGTTAGGTCGTCTTGGACAGCCAACGGTCGTTCATCCCTGGCTCTATTGAGAATACGTTCCAGCACGAAGGATCGATCGTCGAACGGCTGAAGTTCTTGCATGAGTTGATTTTGGTCGAGTGGGCTATTTTCCGCCCTATTAAATACGCCGTCGGTGTACAAAAGAACTCGATCGGATTCCTGAAGAACAATTTCTCGCTCCGCGAATACGGCATTACCGTACAACCCCAATGCCGGCCCGGTATGTTCGAACATCCTCATGCGGCCATTCGCCTCACGAACCAGAAGCGGCGGATGTCCCGCACTTGCAACAATCAGTTTGCCGTTGTCTATGTTCAACAGACAAAAAATTGCAGTCACAAAGATTCCAGGTGCCGAGATTTCTTTGACTAGGACTTCGTTCATCCGACTAAGAATGGCCGCGGGACGAAGTTTAGTTCCTGTAGGATCGAACAATCTCAAGCGGTGTTTGAACAGTAACGCTAGGATTGCGGCGCTAACGCCATGACCCGCCGCATCGGCAACGTACAGCATCACATGCCGCGCATCTATTTGAACGACGTCGTAGAGGTCACCACCTACCTTTTCGCCCGGGACACAAAGGCTCCGGGCGGAGTAACCCTTAAGCTGGGGCGGTTCCGACGGCAGCAACGTATCTTGAATGGCTTGCGCCATATAACGATCGCGTTTCATCAGGACTGGGCCAACCCACGATCAAGGCAAAGACCGGATGAAATACCGGCAAGCGACCCGAGACGATCGAGCATCTGAATTTTCTTGACCTCTGGCAGGGCGTGGTTCGTAGAAAAACTACGACGACTGAAAACGCGCGAACTTTACGCTCACTGACGCAGGAACAAAAGCGGCTGTTCTTACAACCAACAAGCCCCATCGGAAAACCCACGGTGTCGATGTTGCGTCACCCCCAACATCTCTGCCCCACAAACAAACGAACCCGTCTAGAGAGCGGCAAAATCCGCCAAGTCAATTGACACCGTTGGAAAGCGGCGATATTCCGACCGGTGTGACGAATGAACCTAGTCGCCTTGAAGCTCGATTTTCATTGGCTGACCCATCGCGGTAACGATATCAATTACAAAGGTGCTCGCGTTCCCAGGCCTGCTGTACTGAAGCGTCTTAATTCCTCCGCCGCTTACGTCCTTAAACTTGACGTAGCCATCGCCAATGGATTCCATGATCATTCGCTGGGCTCCCCCAGCACGCGGCACGTACCCCGCGTCCCATTGTTGGATATGCAGTTGAAGACCCTCGTCAATTTCTTCCACGACAATGAGCTCCACCATCGTCGTCGTATCACCCGCTGTCATACGAACCAACGACTGAATCGAGCCGGCCTCAGGAACCGTCCAATTTTCCTGCAGTTTGACGGGGCCGCCCACGGAACCAGTCCATGTGCCCGACATCCACTGCAAATCTTGTACCGTGACGCCTGCTACAGCACTCGACGCAAAGAAAAAGAATCCTAATCCAACAATTAAACGCATCGTCTTTACTCTCCCTATTTCAAGAAAAACCAATCCAACGTCCCGCCCCAGCGACCGTGAGCCAGACCGCGAGTGACAACATGCCGATCAATGCTTGGACCCCAGAGCCCGTTCCGCGCCTAATGACAGGATGTTTAATCAAAAATGTATACAGGAGACCGATTCCCAGCGCACTCATCTTCACCCAAAACGAAAAACTGTAATAGCACTTCACCGCTTCAGATAAGAACAGGGGGACGCCTGTCCCAATCAAAATTAGAAGACTGCCGACTAACCATGGCCTGACCGTTCTCACCAGCTGCGCTGGCGTTCGGCTGCGGATTCCAACACCCAATAACCGCAAATCTACCATCAACAATGAGCCACCAAGCACCGACAAGCCCAGGAGATGAACCGCCTCAAAGGCTGGGAATAGCCAGAGCGACTCTCTAATCACCAAGCCGATGCCGGATTGCTCCAGCGACTCAAAAACATCCAACCAACTCATGCGTCTGCCAGCTCGACGATACAGCCCGATAACCAATACACGAATTCGGACTGGGGTCGGTCACAATCAAACCAGTTGTACGCAATCATTCGCCCAAATACGATCACGCCTGCCCACATCGACAAGGAAACCACGGCGGACGCCCTTGCCGCCCGAGGTGGTCGCTCATCGGCATCCCACACCTCTCTATTTTTTGCTACCCGCCTGTGGAACATCCAGACGTTAATCGCGGCGACCAATAAAAAGACCACTTTGAACCGAAACCAAAGGCTCTGATAGGAACGCACCGGAATAGCATAAAAAAGGAGCACGCCTGTCAAAATCATGACGACGGCGCCCACTATCGTCCAAGGCAATATGCGCGCGTTGATTTCAGAAACAGCCACCTCGCGAAACGCAAGTCCCAAGAGACGCAGGTCGACCATGACGATGGTCCCGGCAAATAGAAACAACGCGACTACGTGCGTCGATTCAATCAACGGGTACATATAGAAGGACTCGTGGAGCGCGATACTCCACTTCGTTGCTGCAAGCCATTCACAAAAGGGAAGAAGCGTCATGTAACTACTCGATTCGGCGTGACTTCAAAAGGCCCTAGCAATCGGTCCCAACTCTCAGCCCGCAATGTACCTTAGCTCGGCTCGGGAGTGTTACCGATTAGACCCCGCTTCTCACCGCAATTTGACGCAATCGTTTGCGTCTTTGAGATCGGGATGAGATCCTTGCCGCGATCACTTACTCACGTTCGGGGTTTTGATTCTGTTCGTTGCACGCCTTCTAAGTCGCGACGTTTAATTTGCCGAGATGACTCACATCAAAACGGATCGACCGCGCGAAGTAATGACCAATAAACTAATTTTCCGAGACCCATCATGACCAAGATTGTATTGGGGATATTGGCGGCAGCCATTTGCACCATTGTAGGGGCTAGGTTGGCTTTTGAGGCAACCACCCATACGACGCCGCACGCGGTTAACGAAGCCTGGGCACAAAACAAGATGGAATTCGTCGCGTGGAACGGTAATAGATGGACCGCCTGGATTCGGGACGGCGCTTTCGAACACCGCCCCCAAGAAGAAGGCAATTGGCATCCGCATTCAAATTCCACATTGGCTTTCATTGATTGGAACGGTGCTCCTGCTCAAGCCAAAGTCGAAGGCGACAAATTTCTCATTGCTCATCATGGCGATTGGAATGGACCGATCGAACAAGAATCGGCGCTACACTACCGAGATTGGACGGGTGAGCATCGGCTCCGAACCGTAAAGCAATTGCAGCGTTGAGCGATCTCATTTATTGTTACGCCGCCGTCGAGGATGGGTTGTTCGAAGGCTTGATTTAAATCATCAATCGGGGTCTTCGATTATCCTTTTGGGTCGATCGAGTATTGCCGAATTGGTAACGTTTGATACGTAAAACCCGTAGTTAGATCGAAGTAATTTAGGCGTAATCATCAAAACATCGTCGGTCAGAGCCTTGCTTGATAGCGTTTGCAGGTCACTCCGCGGCTTAGTCATTGCGTTGGTCTCGGTGCCGGCATTCGCGTTGGACTTCGATATGCGCGAAGGCGTCACGGAAATGAGCCAGCGCATCCACACGATTCATACCGTGAGCTTGTGGATCTGTATTGTCATCGGAATCATCGTATTCGGCGCGATGGCCTACACCATCTATGCACATCGCCGCTCAAAGCCCCCCGAACCCGCCGATTTCCACGAACACCTCGGTGTTGAAATCATCTGGACCATTATTCCCGTCCTCATCCTGGCAGGCCTAGCCGTACCGGCCGCGAAAACGCTGATCGACATTGAGGACAACAGCAACGCATCGATGACGGTTTTGATTACTGGGTCGCAATGGAAATGGCATTACCAGTACTTGGATGCAGACATCGACTATTACAGTAACTTGGCGACGCCAACGACCCAGATTAATAGCTGCCTAATCGACCTTTTCTGCGACTTGCCCGACGAACAGGGAATCGCCAAGCCTCTGCGCGAAAGTAATGAGAACTATTTGCTCGAGGTTGACAAGCCTCTCGTACTACCTGCAAACCGTAAGGTTCGGTTCCTGATGACGTCGAACGACGTCATCCACTCGTGGTGGGTGCCGGACTTCGCCGTCAAACAGGATGCCTTGCCCGGATTTATCAACGAGGCGTGGGCCAATGTCCCAGAACCCGGAACCTATCGCGGACAGTGCACGGAACTCTGCGGTAAAGACCATGCCTATATGCCGGTCGTGGTCGATGTGCGACCCGAAGCCGAATTCGATCAGTGGGTTGAAGACCAGCGCATCGCCAAAGAACTGGCATCCGGCCAGGCCGTCGCTGACCGAGAAAAAACGTGGTCGTTGGCGGAACTGATGGAGATAGGAGAGGGCGTCTACTCAACCCATTGTGCCACCTGTCATCAGCCAAACGGTGAGGGACAGGGAACAACCTATCCCGCCTTAGACGGCAGTGAAATTGCGACTGGGCCTATCCCAGTGCACATTGATCGCGTCATGAACGGCAAGGAAGCGACCGAAATGCAGGCATGGGCGCCGCAGCTGTCGGACCGCGACTTGGCGGCCGTGGTTACCTACGAGCGGAACGCTTGGGGCAATACGACTCAAGACGTCGTCCAACCACGCACAATTTTCGAGAACCGGTAAAGGCAACTCCTTATGGTGGCACACGCAGAACACGTTCCTCACCGCTCGGGCCTAGCTGCCTTCATCGCTCGGTGGACGTTGACGACAAACCATAAAGAAATCGGATCCATGTATTTGTGGTTCGCCTTCACGATGTTTTTTATAGGCGGTGCTTTAGCGATGGGCATTCGTCTCGAGTTGTTCATGCCGGGCATCCAGTTGATCGATCCCGGGTTCTACAATCAATTCGTGACCATGCACGGTCTAATCATGGTCTTTGGCGCCGTCATGCCGGCTTTCGTGGGGCTCGCCAATTGGCAAATACCACTGATGATCGGGGCCCCCGATATGGCCTTACCCCGGTTGAATAATTTCAGTTTCTGGATTCTTCCGTTTGCCTTCACGATGCTCCTTTCGTCCTTCTTTATGGATGGCGGGGCACCTAACTTTGGCTGGACCTTCTACGCGCCCCTGTCAACCACCTACGGCCCCGACAGCACCGACTTCTTCATCTTCGGCGTCCATATGATGGGGATTTCCTCTGTGCTCGGCGCGATCAACATCATGGTGACCATCTTCAACCTGCGTGCCCCAGGGATGAAATTGATGGAAATGCCCTTGTTCGTGTGGACTTGGCTCATTACCGCGTTCCTCTTGATTACCGCGATGCCCGTGCTTGCAGGCGTCGTCACGATGATGCTCACGGACCGCCATTTTGACACCAGCTTCTTTTCCGCAGACGGTGGTGGCGATCCGCTGATTTTCCAGCACGTTTTCTGGTTCTTCGGCCATCCCGAGGTCTACATCATGATCCTGCCGGGGTTTGGCATTGCTTCGGAAATCATCCCCACCTTCGCGCGAAAAAAACTCTTCGGCTACAACTCAATGGTGTATGCGACGGCGTCCATCGCGTTTTTGTCCTACATCGTCTGGGGACACCACATGTTTGCGGTGGGCATGCCGCTCTGGGTCGAGATGACGTTCATGATCTGTACCATGTTCATCGCGGTGCCTACCGGGGTGAAGGTCTTTAATTGGACCGCAACGATGTGGCGCGGGGCGATGACGTTCGAGACTCCCATGCTCTTCGCGATCGCGTTCGTGGTTTTGTTCACGATTGGCGGTTTCTCAGGCCTCATGCTCGCCATCGTTCCCGCAGATTTTCAATATCACGACACCTACTTTGTGGTCGCCCATTTTCACTACACGCTCTACCCAGGCGCTATCTTCGGGACCATGGCCGCCGTCTACTATTGGTTACCCAAATGGTCCGGACACATGTACGACGAGCGTCTCGGTAAAATCCATTTCTGGACCGCGACGATAGCCGTCAACCTGACCTTTTTTCCCATGCACTTCTCGGGTCTCGCGGGGATGCCACGTCGAATCGTTGACTACTCGCTGCAATTTGCTGATTTCAACATGCTGTCGAGTATCGGCGCAGGCCTTCTAGGCCTCACCCAACTGTTCTTCTTGTACATCGTCATCAAGACGATTCGAGGCGGTAAGCCGGCCACGGACAAGGTATGGGAAAGCGCGGAAGGTCTGGAGTGGACAATTCCATCTCCTGCGCCTCTGCATACTTTTGAGACCCCGCCCGCATGGCCAATCACCGATGCCCGCGAAGATCAAGCGGCTAGGGTTTAAACCGGTCCAGCGTATGAATCGAACCACCGACAACAAGATCTACCGCAATGCCGGGCTTCTCGGCGTGTTAGCCATTGGCATGTTCGGTTTTGCATTTGGTTTGGTACCGCTTTACGAGGTGTTCTGTGAGGTTACTGGAATCAACGGCAAGACCGCGGAGACAGCGGCTAAGATGGTCGAAACGACCGTCGACTCGGGCCGCGAAGTGAAGGTTCAGTTCCTCGGCCGCGTTGGTAACGGTATGCCGTGGGAGTTTCGACCTTCAACCCACGAGTTTGACGTCACCGTCGGCCGAGCGAACGTGACTGAATTTTACGCGCGCAACCGATCCGCACATACCGTCGTCGGACAGGCAGTGCCTAGCGTGTCCCCGGGCCTTGCTGCCGAACATTTAAA